>CAXBPX010000058.1:0-7958 GCA_963977625.1 uncultured bacterium | reverse complement strand
CGAGAATCAAAAACTTGATTTAAAAGTTCAGGTTTACCACTGAAATCTGGAGCTAACATTTCAACTCCGGTGCCGGGGTTTAATTCATGAACTTTGCGAATAGTTTCGGCATAAAGCCAAGCACCCTCATCGTCTAAGTCATCGCGAGTAACGCCGGTGATTGTTGCGTAGCGAAGTTGCATGGACTTTACTGATTCGGCAACTCGACGTGGTTCATCTCTATCAAGTGGCAGCGGTTTTCCGGTATCAATATTGCAGAAATCGCAACGACGAGTACATCTGTCACCGCCGATTAGGAAAGTTGCTTCGCGATCTTCCCAGCACTCAAAAATATTTGGGCATGCTGCTTCTTGGCAAACTGTGTGTAAACCTTCATTAACAACTAAAGAACGAAGTTGAGTGTATTCCGGACCCATTTTGGCGCGGGTTTTAATCCATTCAGGTTTGCGTTCGATTGGAGTTTCCGCATTTCGAGCTTCGATCCGCAATAACTTGCGGCCATCAGGTGCCACCTTTGAATCGCTCATGACTCTAGTTTACTAACTTGTGCCAGCGCCTCAACCATATGTTTTTCTAGCTTAGGCGTAACTTCGGCGATGCTAATTGTGCGATTTAACTCCTTTTGCATACTGGTGGTCTCAGCTTCAGGCATACCGCAAGGAACAATAGAATTAAATTTCTCTAAATCAGGGGATACGTTGAGCGCAAAGCCATGCATGGTGACACCTTTTGCAACTCTTACTCCAATTGCCGCAATTTTACGTTCACCCGTTGCATCTTTAATCCATACACCAGTTTTGCCAGCAATGGAAATTCCTTTAATATCAAAATCTGCAAGAGTTTCAATGATTGCCGATTCTAAATTTCTCACAAAACCAACAACTTCATTCCGTTTCTCAAGACGCACGATTGGATAACCAACTATTTGCCCAGGACCATGCCAAGTTATTCGTCCACCTCGATCGACATCAATTACTGGAGTACCATCTTGTGGTCGTTCCAAAATATCGGTTCTACGACCAGCGGTATAGACCGATGGATGTTCGATAAGGATCAATGTATTTTTTTGTTTTCCTAAAACAACTGATTCATGAATTTCTCGTTGAGTTTGCCAAGCTTTAAGGTAATCAACCAAACCACTGTGAACTACCGCAATATCTGAAATGCTGATTGGCACCTGCATAGTGTATTGGCCATGAATAGTTAATAAACTGGCTATAAATTGGATAGAATTCAGCATCGAATTTAGGGAGAGATGAATGCGCGTACGCGGCCGCAAACCACTTTGGATTGCAATTATCGTAGTTATAGCTTGGCTCGGGGTATCTGGTGCTGCTGGACCACTATTTGGGAAACTCTCCACAGTTCAGAAAAATGATAACTCTGATTTTTTGCCTAAAAATGCGGAGTCATACAAATTTACTCAAGAATATAAAGCATTTGCAGATGGTTCAGATAGAGCAATCCCGGCACTGGTGCTATTTATTGGCCAAATTGATCAACAGAAGACCGCAGCTGCAAATCTATTTTTAAATTCTTTACCTACCAAAAATCTGGTGGGACATCCTGAAAAAACAATTGGTGAATACTTAATCAAAGGCGCACCGATTTTTGCTTTTCCATCACAAGACGGTAAAGCCTTACTTGGATCAGTCTCTTTTGATGCAAAAATGATCGCTAATCAAATTGGTAAAGAACCTGCACTACCAATCGTGATCGAATCAATCAGAACTTATTCTGATGAATTTGCCAAAAGCGGGGGATACGAAGCTCACGTAACCGGTTTTGCCGCCATTTTTGCCGATCTTTTCAAAGCTTTTGGTGGCATCGATTCAACGCTACTTTTCTGGACACTGGGAATCGTCGCATTAATTCTGATTGTGGTTTACCGCTCACCGATTCTGTGGATTTTCCCGCTATTTAGTGCGCTGATGGCCGAATCGATGGCCGGTGCGATTATTTATATTTTGGCTAAGAATGACATTCTTACTCTTGATGGACAATCACAAGGAATTCTTTCGGTATTAGTCATTGGTGCCGCTACCGATTACGCCTTGTTACTAATTGCTCGTTACCGAGAAGAATTACACAAACATGATTCCAGATTTGAATCAATGGGTATCGCCCTAAAAGGTGTCCTAGAACCAATCATCGCATCTGGTTCGACTGTAACTTTGGGTTTATTGGTTTTGCTACTTAGCCAATTAAGCAACAATCGATCATTAGGCCCAGTGGGTGCCATCGGAATTGTCTCGGCGATGTTCACTATATTGACGCTACTTCCTGCGCTTTTGGTGCTCTTTGGCCGCTGGGTTTTTTGGCCACGTATTCCGCGTCATGATGATATTGATGAGAAATTAACTGGATTTTGGTCGCGAGTTGCAAATGCAACGGCCAATAGCCCAAAGAAATTTGCAGTGGTTACTTCAGTAATTTTGCTGCTGATGGTGGCATTGGTTCCTACTTTAAAAGCAAATGGAATTTCGACATTGGATGGTTTCACTAAGAAACCTAAATCTCTGATTGGACAAGAGTTACTTCTAGAACATTTCCCTGGTGGCCAAAATCAACCAACTCAAATCATAGTTTCGCAAGATAAAGCGCAAGAGGTTGCGACTGCTGTTAAAGCTATTTCAGGCGTGGCTTCGGTGATGCCAGAAGTTATGGATCCTGCAAATCCAGTTCCGAAAGTAGTAAATGGAAAAGTGGTATTAGATGCCACTTTAACTGCGCCAGCAGATTCAAATGAAGCTCGAGCGCTGGTCCCTGCAATTAGAGCCGCTGCAAAATCAATAGATGCATCAGCTGTGGCTGGCGGTACGAGCGCCACCTTCCACGATGTTGATGTTGCTTCACGTCATGATCGCAATTTGATAATTCCAATTGTCCTGGTAATCATTGCAATTATTTTGGCGCTATTACTCAGAAGCATTATGGCCGCAGCCGTACTTCTTGCAACCGTGATTTTGTCATTCGCGGCAACTTTAGGCGCCTCTGCATTTGTGTTTAACAATATATTCAAATTCCCAGGAGCAGATACCTCATTCCCATTATTTACCTTCATCTTCTTGGTTGCATTAGGTATTGACTACAACATCTTCTTGATGACTCGCGTGCGTGAAGAAGCACTTAAAATCGGAACACGCGCCGGAACTATTAAAGGTGTCACCGTTACTGGTGGTGTAATTACTTCAGCCGGAATTGTTTTGGCTGCAACTTTTACAGTGCTTGGAGTACTTCCACTTGTGGCTCTAGCAGAGATCGCCTTCGCAGTGGCATTTGGTGTGTTGCTTGATACGTTAGTGGTTCGTTCACTTCTGGTACCTGCATTAGTACATATTCTTGGTAAAAGAATTTGGTGGCCAGCAAAACTGGAGGATTAATGCGAGTTGGCATTTTTGGCTACGGGTTAGCGGCCAGAGTTTTTCATGCACCAATCGCCAAACTTGCAGGCTTTGAAATCGTAGCTCTGCAAACTAGTAACGAAGCACGCATCAAAGAAGCTAATGCAGATTTTCCGGAAGCGGTAATTTGTAGCTCATCCGATGAGTTGCTTTCAAATAATTTAGATCTGGCAATTGTGGCTTCTATTAACACGGCCCACGAAGCAAATGCCAAAGCTGCAATTGATGCTGGGGTAGCAGTGGTAGTGGATAAACCAATGGCCACCACGCTTGCTGGTACTCGCGAACTTTTTAATTATGCCGAAAGTAAAAATGTACCTATTACTGTCTTTTTTAATCGACTTTGGGATAGCGATACATTGACCATCAAGAGCCTGCTTGCAAATAATTCAGAGCTAATTGGAAAGCCACACCGATTTGATGGTCGTTTTGAAAGATTCCGTCCTGATTTAAACGCACAATCTTGGCGCGAGCAATTACGCCACCAACATGGCGGAGGACTGTTACTGGATTTGCAAAGTCATTTAATTTCAACTGCGATTGATTGTTTTGGAAGCGCAACATTGAAATATGCACACGTCAACGCAGTTCGCGGTGCATCGGATGACGATGTGCTTTTAGTATTAGAACACGAAACAGGCGTCGTATCATCTTTGGCCGTTAGCGCTATCTCCGGAGCGCCAGGACCTCGCATTAGATTATTAGGGGATAAAGGCGCGTTAGTTATAAACGAATTAGATCCGCAAGAGAATTTATTACGTAACGGAAATTATGAGCATGGAGATAAATGCTCCAAAGCGCAAATTCATCAAGGTGAATCGATAACAGATATTGAATCTTTACCTGGTGATTATGTAGCTTTTTATCGAAAGATGAAAACATACTTAGAGGGAAATGGTGAATTGCCAGTCTCTAAATCCCTGGCATTACAAGTTGCAGAAATTATTGATCAAGCAAGATCTTTTGCATGAAGAGCGTAGTTGTTGGCGCTGGACTTGCGGGCTTAAACGCTGCGATTAAATTACAAGAAGCCGGGCATGAAGTTATTCTGCTTGAAAGTTCGGATCGCGCCGGCGGCAGAGTTGCAACTGATGTGGTTGATGGTTTTCTTTTAGATCGTGGATTCCAATTAATTAATGCTAATTACCCAGAACTCAAACAACTTAATGTAATTGATAGCTTAGATTTTGTATTTGCTACCCGCGCAGTCAGCGTTAACATTGAAGGTAAGAATTACTTTCTAGGAGATCCTAGAAAATACCTATCCAGTGCTTTCAACGGCAATACCGGTTCTTTGAAAGAGAAGTTGGCGTTAATTAGTTATTTAACGAAATCACCTAAATCTGGCGTATCTGTGGCAAATCAACTGCAAAGCCTGGGGCGAACTTATGATCGAGTACTTCGACCTTTTTTGACTGGCGTGTTCTTATGTGACCCATCAGAAGTTGAAGCATCTGTTGGTAAAGAACTGATAAATTCATTTGTAACCGGCGCTCCTGGATTACCAGCTAATGGTGCGGGAGCTCTACCAGCTCAATTATCCCAACAAGTAAAAAATATTCGCTTTGAGGTTCAAGTAGAAGCGGTAAAAGAAAGTTATTTGAAAACTAGCGCTGGAAAAGTTGAATTTGATTCATTAATAGTGGCAACCGATGCCAACACCGCTGCACAATTACTAGGTATTGAGGAGGTACCGACGGTAGTTGGTTGCACTACTTGGTATCACGTCCCAGATTCTTCACCATCTGAATCTTCCGATTTACTGTTAGATGGTTTGCAAGCAGGGCCAGTAGTAAATTCTTTGGTCATTAGTAATTTAATGAGAAATTACGCACCAATTGGCCAACATTTAATTTCGACTACCACAATTCAAAGAGCGTCAGAATCTGAAGTCAGACGCCACCTTGCTGCAATGTGGGGAACTAGCACCCAGCATTGGCAGTTATTAGCAAAATATGAAATTCCTGCCGCACTACCTTTAGCAAGAGTTGGAAAACGTTTAGCAAATAATGTGCGCATTAATAAGAATATTTTTGTAGCAGGAGATTGGCGAGAATCCCCTTCTCAAAATGGTGCTTTAAAATCGGGTAGAAGAGCGGCGGAAACTTTAATTAGCCAACGCATCTAGCGCAGGCCCAATGTGCGGGAATTCAAAATTGAATCCGGCATCTTGCAACGCACCAGGTAAAACTTTTTTAGAACCTAAAATTTCGGTACTAAATCCACCTAAGGCAGCTTTTAAAGCAAAAGCAGGTGCAGGAAAGAGCGCCGGGCGACGCAATGCTCGTGCTAGCGCCGAAGTAAATTCTTGATTAGTTACCGGATTTGGTGAAGTTAGATTTACTGGGCCAGAGATTTCTTTATTCTCTAAAATAAATTCGATAGCTCTTAAGTGATCATGCAAGGTAATCCAGGACCACCATTGCTTGCCGCTTCCTAATTTTCCGCCAAGTCCAAATCTAAAAAGCGGCAACATTCTTCCGAGCGCACCTCCAGTTGGATCTAGTACTAAACCGGTGCGAATTTTTACGGTGCGTACATCTCCAGCTAGATCTGCTGCGGCTTCCCATTCACGGCAAACTGCAGCCAGAAAATCATCACCACCTCGATCAGATTCGATTACGGCGCGATTTCCAGTTTCGCCATACCAGCCAATAGCAGATGAAGAAATGAAAACTTGCGGCTTTATTTCAGACACGGCATTTGCAATAGTGGTGGTACCTAAAAGTCTTGAATTTAATATTTCAGATTTATATTTTTTGGTCCAACGTTTATCTCCAACCCCAGCACCTGCTAAATGAATTACGGCATCAACACCTGCAAGTGCTTCTAGGTCAATTTCTTGAGTAGTGGGATTCCAGAAAATCTCTTCAGCAGAGACAGTAGGACGTCTAACTAATCGTTGGACGGTGTAACCATCACTCTTTAATTTACCAACTAGCGCAGTTCCGATAAGCCCAGATGCGCCGGTGATTGCAATGCGTTGCATGCTTTAGTTACAGCCCTAATTCGGCTTCGAAGTTTCCGGATTCTAGGCGATCTTTTAATGTGACCAAGAATCGTGCCGCATCTGCGCCATCAACAATGCGGTGATCATAAGAAAGCGCTAAATAAACCATCGAACGAATTGCAATTGTTTCCCCGCCATCTGCACCTTTGACAACCATTGGTCGCTTTACCACCGAACCGAGTCCAAGGATTGCTACCTGTGGTTGATTAATAATAGGAGTATCAAAAAGTGCACCACGTGAACCAGTGTTAGTTAACGTAAATGTACCGCCACCTAATTCATCCGGAGTAACTTTATTGTCGCGAGTACGCGCTGCTAAATCTGCAATCTTTCGCGCAATGCCGCCCATATTTAAATCACCAGCATTATGAATAACCGGAACTAACAAACCACGTTCGGTATCAACTGCCACACCTAAATGTTCCGCGCCGTGATAAACAATATTTTCACCATCAATTGATGCGTTTACTACTGGATGTTGCTTTAGCGCTTCACAAACTGCAACTGCAAAGAATGGAAGAAATGAAAGTTTTACACCTTCGCGAGCTTCGAAATTTGCTTTAGCTTTGTCGCGAAGACGTGAAATTTTGGTGACGTCAACTTCAACAACTGTGGTTAGCTGTGCGGAAACTTGTAGCGATTCCACCATACGCGCGGCGATAACTTTACGAAGTCGCGACATAGGAACGGTAGTTCCGCGAAGTGGAGAAGCAGCAACTGGAGCAGCTTTTGCCGCTGCTGGCACTTGAGCTACCGGAGTTGAAGTGGTTACTGAAACTGGTTTTGCAGCAGCTTCAATATCTTCTTTGCGAATTCGGCCACCGACTCCGGTGCCTTTGATATTTGCAAGATTCACACCAAGTTCAGAGGCAAGCTTTCGGACAATCGGTGTTACATAAGCATCAGCTGGTTGGGTTACTGCGACAGCTGCTGGAGTCGCAACTACCGGAGCAACCGGTGCCACATTTACCTGTGCAACCGGCGGGGTCACAACTGGTGCCACATTTACATTGCCACTTACTTGGACGCCACTGCCACCGATCACAGCTAGTCGCGCACCAACTGCGACAGTGGTATCTGCCGGAACTTCAATTGCCGTAATGACACCGGCAACGGGTGAAGGAATTTCAGTATCAACTTTATCTGTAGAAACTTCAAGCAATGCTTCATCTACTGCCACGCTATCGCCAACATTCTTTAACCATCTGGTAACTGTTCCTTCAGTTACTGATTCACCAAGAGCTGGCATCGTTACAACTGTGCCTGAACTGTTTGCACTACTAGCGGGAGCAGCAACTACTGGAGCAACTGGTGCCGGTGTTTCAACTTTTGGGGCAGCTGGAGCTGGAGTTGGCGTTGAAACTGGCGCTGCACCTGATTCCGCAATTATTGCTAACTCTGCACCAACAGCAACGGTTTGATCAGGACCAACCACAATCTTTTGTAAAACACCTGCAGCCGGTGAAGGAATCTCAGTATCAACTTTGTCGGTCGAAACTTCTAGGAGTGGTTCGTCAATTGCTACAACGTCGCCTTCATTTTTA
>CAXBPX010000057.1:0-8287 GCA_963977625.1 uncultured bacterium | reverse complement strand
AGAAATTTATGCCGATTCTGATCATCAAAACGAATATAACTTCTTGTACATCGCGAAAGGTGGCGGAAGTGCCAATAAATCATTCCTGTATCAAGAGACCAAAGCGGTTCTAAATAAAGATGCTTTCTATCCGTGGCTAGAAGAAAAATTACGATCACTAGGTACGGCAGCCTGCCCGCCATATCACTTGGCAATCGTGGTAGGTGGCACCAGCGCCGAACACACTTTAAAGACTGCAAAATTAGCATCCACAAAATATTTAGATTCGCTGCCAACTTCCGGAGATGCCGCAACTGGCCACGCCTTTCGTGACCAAGAAGTAGAAGCCGAAGTTTTGAAAATAACCCAGAAATTAGGAATCGGCGCGCAATTTGGTGGTAAATATTTCTGCCACGATGTGCGCGTAGTGAGATTACCAAGACATGGTGCATCGCTACCTATTGCAATTGCCGTTTCTTGCTCTGCAGATCGCCAAGCTAAAGCCAAAATCACCAAAGATGGCATATTTATTGAAGATTTAGAGCGCGATCCTGCGCATTTCTTACCTGATACCACTGATGAACATTTAAACGACAATGTAGTAAAAATTGATTTAAGTAAACCAATGTCTGAAATCCGCGCCGAACTTTCAAAATATCCAGTTAAAACTAGACTTTCATTAACCGGAACATTAGTTGTCGCTCGCGATATTGCACATGCAAAAATCAAATCACTTTTAGATTCAGGAAAAGCGCTTCCAGAGTACATGCAGAAATACGCGGTGTACTACGCAGGCCCTGCTAAAACTCCGACAGGTTTTGCTTCAGGTTCATTTGGTCCAACCACTGCAGGTCGCATGGATTCATATGTTGATCAATTCCAATCAGCCGGCGGCTCTTTTGTAATGCTCGCTAAAGGAAACCGCTCAAAACAAGTTACTGATGCTTGCAAGAAGCATGGTGGCTTCTATCTTGGTTCGATTGGCGGACCAGCTGCGCGCTTAGCGCAAGATTGCATTAAGAAAGTTGAAGTCTTAGATTTTGAAGAGCTAGGGATGGAAGCAGTTTGGAAAATTGAGGTTGAAGATTTTCCAGCATTTATTGTGGTTGATGATAAAGGAAATGATTTCTTTACTGATACTGCAAAGCCGCTGACTATTTCTTTAAAGCCAGAGATTTAATTTTTAGTAAGCGCCGCGGGCGTTATGGCGATAAAGCGCTTTGCAAGGCGATCCGTAGCGCTTATCAATGTAGTTAAGTCCCCAACGAATTTGAGTTACGGCATTGGTGCGCCAATCAAGTCCTACGCTTTCCATTTTGATTGCAGGATAAGCCTGAGCAATTCCGTGTGCACCGGAACGATAGTTATGCGCTTTGTAATTCCAATGAGATTCTCTGGTCCAAAGAGTTACTAAACATTTCTCTTGAGATGCATTCCATCTCTTGTATTCGGTGCGAATAATTGAGAGCGCTACCTGCTTGGCGCCATCCGGTGTGCGCGCCATTTCAATTTGGCGGCTGGCAATCGCAACTGCTCGAAGATCAATCGCTGAGACTGACTTCTTGGTATTGATATTTGCATATAAAGATGCGACTTGTTGTTCTGGGTTCTCTTGGTGAACTTGGCTAGCGATTAGGTAAGCACCTTCAGGAAGAGCTAACTGGGTGGTCATCGGAAATTCCAGACCATAAGAACTTGGCGCAGCGGTTGCTAAAACCACCATAGTTGCAACCATGCTCCAGGCAGCGCGAGCGCGACGAGCTACGAGCGCTTGATAAAAGCGATCAATCCTCATCTCTCACCTGCCAATCTGTAACTTGTTAATTAACTGGCTAATTAACTGGCTAAGGCTTTCAATCACCCCTGACATCAGCAAATTACGACCCGCATAACTGTTGAAAAATCTTTCTCCACAAGCAATTTGGGTCGACAAAAGTGCAGGTCAGAACGGGGTATGTCCGATTTGCCCTACTTTGCGACTGTGAGATTTTTAAGGATTCGTCACATTAATAGGGCGAGCTAAATGACTACGGGGCCTTCCAAAAGCTCGGTCACCAAGGCAGCGATTTGCGAGCGCTCGCTTCTAGTAAGGGTGACGTGAGCAAAGAGTGGATTGCCCTTCAAGGTTTCCACGACTGCCACCACGCCATCGTGGCGACCCACGCGCAAGTTGTCGCGTTGGGCAACATCGTGAGTTAAGACCACTCGGGATTGTTGGCCAATTCTTGAAAGGACTGTCAAAAGCACACCGCGTTCTAGTGATTGGGCTTCATCAACGATTACAAAGGCATCGTGCAGAGATCGGCCGCGGATATGGGTAAGCGGAAGTACTTCGATAAGTCCGCGGGCCAGAATTTCATCGATGACCGGCTGGCTAACCAAAGCGCCTAAAGTATCGAAAACCGCTTGGGCCCAAGGGGACATCTTCTCCCCTTCGGAACCAGGTAGATATCCAAGTTCTTGTCCACCAACTGGATAGAGCGGACGGAAGATCACAACTTTCTTATGTTGGCGACGTTCCATCACTGCTTCTAAACCAGCAGCTAACGCAAGTGCAGATTTACCGGTTCCGGCGCGACCACCTAAAGAGATAATTCCAATCTCTGGATCAAGTAATAAATCAAGTGCGACTCGTTGTTCGGCGCTGCGCCCATGTAATCCAAATGCCGTGCGATCACCGCGTACTAATTGCAATTCGCCACTTGCAGTAATTCGCGCTAAGGCACTTCCTTTTTCGGAATGTAGCACCACGCCGGTATGAACTGGATGACTCTTTGCGGATTCGTCATTAAAAACATAATGTGTTCGATCATGAGCATATAACTCATCAATAATTTTTCCTGGCACTGTTTCTTCGACCATGCCGGTCCAGCCAGAATTCATAACTAATTCCGCGCGATATTCTTCGGCTTCAACGCCAACTGAAGATGCTTTTACTCGCAACGGTAAATCTTTAGTTACCAGAACTACATCTTTTCCATCTGACATTAAATTTTTTGCAATCGCCAAAATGCGTGAATCATTTGTACCGTCGCGTAAAAATCCTTGCGGTAGCGCACTTAAATCTGTGTGGTTTAGTTCGACCGAAAGCGTGCCGCCTTCTTCGGTAATTTGAATTGGTTGATCTAATCGACCATTTGCAATTCTTAATTCATCTAATGCACGTAGCGCGCCGCGAGCGAAAAAACCTAATTCGGGATGATCACGTTTAGTCTCTAATTCGCCAATAACCGCAATCGGAATTACTACTTCATGTTCGGCAAATCGTTTGAGAGCTTGGGGGTCTGCTAGCAATACGCTGGTATCTAAAACATAGGTCTTCTTTAAATGTTTTCTTGCGCTATTTGAAGCAGACAAGCCTGGCTCGATTCTTTAGTTGTCTTCAGTCCTTGCGGAATCACGCGGGGAAAGCAGTTAAAAGTTACGCCCACCTTTAGACAAATCGGACACGACACGCCCCAGCGCGTGGGTAAAAATTTGGTTAATTACTTGCCGAAACGGCGATGGCGTTGGGCGTAAGAGCGAAGTGCACGTAGAAAATCCACGCGACGAAAATCTGGCCAATAAGCTTCACAGAAATAAAACTCTGAGTGCGTTGATTGCCAGAGCAGGAATCCACCTAAACGTTGTTCTCCAGATGTTCGAATCAATAGATCGGGATCTGGCTGGCCGGCGGTGTATAAATATTTAGATATTACCTCTACCGATAAATCTGCAGCTGCCTGTTCGATAGATGCACCCTTATCTCTTTCAAAATGCAAATAGGACTTCATTGCATCAACAATTTCGCGACGTCCCCCGTAGCCAATTGCCACATTTACATCCAATTTCGCTCCGCTATTAACCGGTAATTTCTTGAATTGATCGGCCATCCATTCTGGCAACACATCTAATGCGCCGACTAAGCGGACATTCCATCGCTTGGTTGCTGAAAGCTCTTCAACTAAATTAGAAATTATTTTTAAAAGTTCGTCTAGCTCTGCTTGGCTACGTTTGAAATTATCAGTAGAGAGCAACCAAACCGTCACAATTTTTACTTGAGCCTCTTCGCACCAAATTAAGAACTCGCTTATTTTGTTGGCGCCGGCTTCATGGCCACTTTTAGTAGCCACGGTATTTGCTTTCGCCCAACGGCGATTGCCATCAACAATGATTCCGATGTGGTGTGGAGTCTGGTTGAAATCAAGTTTTCTGATTAAACGTTTTTCATACCAGGGATAAAGCAGCGCTTTAATCAGCTGCTTAATTGAGCCAATTAAATTACTGGCCATACTTTCTAACCACATAACGCTCTGCCCAAATTGAAGCAATCGGCAAAGTGCCCGCCAAAATTAGCCCCAAAATATTGAGCGTTTTCCAACGCTTTGCGACCGAAAATTGAATCGCAAAGAGCACGTAAATTGGGTAAAGATAACCATGCACCATTGGAATCCAAATGGTGGCTTGATGCAGGCTATCGTTGTTAAGGATGTATTTGACCGGCATGTAAACAAACCAGAGTAAGAGCGACATTACGCCAGCCACAATAGCCATAAAGCGATAGCGGGATAACAGATCAAATTTCATTGTGCCACCTTATCTAACCTGCGTTGGTAAATCATTAAATAAATGGCAGTTAGCGCAAATAGAAACCAGATCACCACATATGAAATATGTTGCCAGTAAAAACCTGGCACTTTTTTACCCAATTCAAATGGCACTTGTTGGTAACCCATATCTGGATCTTCGGAAATCGCTTGGATGAATGGCGCATAAAGAGGTAGTTCGGTTTTTGTTACAAAGAGCGCACTATCAACACGATTAATCTGATTATCTTTATTCTCGCCAACATTCTTACTTTGTGGTGGCACTAAATATCCCACTATTTTGCTTTTGCCAAGTTGGGGAATTTCATTTTTATGGAAACCTCTGACCACTAAAATCATGGCGTTATCTTCGGTTTTAAATAATCCAACATCCCAAGTTTTATTTTCTGCTTGTCCTGGCGCAATCCAGTTACTTACAAATTCACCAGCTACCGAAACTTTTCGACCAATAATTGAATCTGTGACTGAATCATTTGGAGCAATCACCGAATCTATAGGAGCGATACTCTGATCTACTTCGATTGGCTTCTTTAATTCTGCTGCGCGATTCCATTGCCAATTTGCTAATGATAAAAAAATGGCAACTAACAGGGCAGTGCCAAGCCACTGCCAAAATTTTTTCATCTACTTTTGATCGTCTTTTCGAACATTTGTAAAACGCTTGTAAAAACTACGAAGCAACACAACAACTGCCACGGTCAGCACAATCATAGTTATGGATCCAGCAACTCCTACGTCATAGCTGGTTTTAGTCACATTGTTCATAGTGAGAGAATACCGCTTATGAGTAGTGCACTGGATATGGATGACCGCTACGGTCGCAAAAGAAGCCCGCTGCGCTTTCTACCCTATGCGATTTTCATTGCATTAATAGGCTGGCTATTTTGGGTTGGTTTTTATCATGCTAATCCCACGGTTTCAGCCAACTTACTTTCATTTAAAGAGTTAAATGAAAAGTCCATGGGCATCACTTTTGAAATTACGCGAAACAATCCAAATCAAGCAATTGATTGCACCTTGACCGCAATTGATATAGACAAAATCATTGTTGGAGAAATAGTGCATCGAATTCCTGCTGGTGAAAAGAACTTAAGGGTGAGTACCGAAATTCCAACTCGTTCGCACTCGGTTTCGGCATCGGTAGTTCGCTGCTTTGCTGCTGATTAATCTTTTGCCTACACTTATCCATCACTATGACTCAAACCTGGTTAACCCAAGAAGCTGCAGATCGTTTAGCAGCAGAACTTGCCGAACTCGAAGGACCTAAGCGCGCTGAAATTGTTAAGAAAATAGAAGCTGCGCGCGCTGAAGGTGATTTGAAAGAGAATGGTGGTTACCACGCAGCTCGTGAAGAGCAAGGCAAAAATGAAGCGCGCATTAAACAGTTAAAACATATGCTCGAACATGCACATATTGGTGCGCCACCAGTTGGCGAAGCAGGTGTTGTTGGTCCAGGAATGATTATTACCGTTGATTTTGCTGGTGATGAATTGAAATTTTTGCTTGGTTCAAGAGAAATTTCATCTGGTGACTTAGATGTATATTCAGAGAAATCACCGCTTGGAAGTGCAGTATTGGGAAAAAAGATTGGCGATACCGTTGCATATACCGCACCGAATGGAAAAACTTTTCAAGTCGCAATTCTTGAAGCTCAGCCTTTCGTCTAGAAAGCGAAGTTACCGATAGCATTTCCCTTATGTCTAAAGAAATGCAAAAAGAACACACTCATAAAGAAATCATGGTGATTCTTAGCGGTCTGATGACCGGCTTGCTACTTGCCGCGCTGGATCAAACAATTGTTTCGACGGCACTGAAAAATATTGTAGAAGAATTCAATGGTTTGAACCATTACACCTGGGTGGTTACTGCCTATTTATTAACTTCAACAGCGGCTACCCCTTTATATGGAAAAATCTCTGATCTTTATGGTCGTCGTATTGTTTTTCAATTTGCAATTGTGACTTTCTTAATTGGATCTGCACTGGCTGGCGCATCACAGAACATGACGCAATTAATTGCAACTCGCGCACTACAAGGTTTAGGCGCTGGTGGCTTAATGGCGCTAACTTTCGTAATCATTGGAGATATTGTTCCGCCGCGCGAACGCGGTCGTTATCAAGGTTACTTCGGTGCAGTGTGGGGACTCTCTTCGGTAGCTGGTCCATTGCTTGGTGGTTACTTTTCAGATCATGCCACTATCTTTGGCGTAACCGGATGGCGTTGGATTTTTTATATCAACATTCCTTTTGGGCTTTTGTCATTAGTCGTTACATCTGCGGTACTGCACATTCCAAAAATCAAACGCGAACATTCGATTGACTACCTTGGCGCAATATTGCTAATCGGATCTGTCGTTCCAATCTTATTAACGCTATCTGTATACGGCCCAGAACATGGTTGGACCGATAGCCGCACCTTAATTTATTTAGCAATCGGATTAATTGTCGGAGTACTTTTCTTTAAGCAGGAAAAAAGAGCCAAAGAACCGATTCTGCCGTTACATTTATTTCAGAATCACACATTTAATATCACATCACTTTTAGGCGCAGTTATTGGCGCGGGTATGTTTGGCGCGATTGTGATGCTTCCTTTGTATATGCAGGTGGTTAAAGGTTTTTCAGCTTCATCCGCAGGTATCAAATTAATTCCGTTGATGCTCGGTATTTTGACTATGTCTATTTACAGCGGAAAATCAATCACCAAGCATGGACACTATAAACGTTATCCATTGGCGGGTACTGCCATTATGACATTTGGTTTAATTTTGATGACTCGTTTGCAAATTGATACACCTTATTGGCAAATCGCAATTTATTCATTATTAGTTGGAATGGGACTTGGTCTATCAATGCAGACCATTGTGATTGCGTTGCAAAATTCAGTAGATATGCGCGATATGGGTGTGGCCACCTCATCAAACACTTTCTTCCGCTCACTTGGAGCAGTTTTTGGAACTGCTCTATTCGGTTCAATTCTCACCAATCGAATTGCACATTACATGCAGAGCGGTTTTACGGAGTTGGCGCAAAAGAATCCAGATGCGGTCGCAGGATTTGATCCTGCAAAATTAAAAGCACTTACCAATAATTCTGCTTTAATAAAACAGCTCCCTGCAGATATTCAACAGACGGTACTGCAATCGTTCGTAAATTCATTCCACTTTGTATTCTTCACTGCTGCACCAGTTACTTTAACTGGTGTGTTTCTAGCCCTAGCACTTAAGGAAATTCCACTTCGGACCAATGAAGATTACAAAAAAGCCAAGGATGATGCTGCGGGCGAACAGTTCAACTAAAACTCTAGAGACTTGGCGCCTCTTGCCCAAAGAGGTCCAAACTTTAATAGTGGCTTCGTTTTTCGTAGCCGTTGGTTTTGGAGTCATAGTTCCCTCCATTCCTATTTACTCTCGATCATTTGGAGTAAGCGCTGCGGCAGTTGGATTAGTGATTTCATCATTTGCGGTGATGCGATTTATCAGCGGTTTATTTTCCGGAAAACTGGTAAATAAATTCGGCGAACGCCACGTTTTCGCTTCTGGTGTTTACATGGTTTCCCTAACTACATTTCTGACCGGAATTGCTGCTAATTACTGGCAACTGCTATTTTTTAGAACAGCAGGCGGACTTGGTTCATCAATGTTTTCGGTGGCCGCAAGTTCTGTGATTTTTAAATCAATTTCACCAGAATTACGAGGTCGAGCACAATCTCTTTATAACGGAACA
>CAXBPX010000056.1:0-8709 GCA_963977625.1 uncultured bacterium | reverse complement strand
AAATATTTGGAACTTCCAACCGATGTAGATTTATTTTTACGATCATCTGGCGAACAACGTTTGAGCAACTTCTTGCCTTGGCAGAGTGCTTATGCAGAATTAGTTTTCTTTGATGTGCTCTGGCCAGATGCAGATCGCCGCACTTTATGGCGAGCAATCGAAGAGTATGCATCTAGAAATAGAAGATTTGGAAAAGCTTAAATTTTTAGCCAAGTGCGCTAATAATTGCCCACATAGCTACAACGCCGATACCAGTAGTTGCAAATGTCCATCGAGATGGATGGTGTGAATGTGCTTCGGGCAGAATATGTGATGTTGCTACATAAATAACAAATCCGGAAAAAAGCGCTAAATAGATGGTGATAAAACCGCCATCAAATGCCACGTAAGTACCGATAGCTGCACCACCAATTCGAGCGATTGCATCTACAACCAAAAGCATTTTCGAAGTTTCTTGCCAGTTTCCACTTTTTACTAACATTGAAACGGTATTTAAGCCATCACTGAATGCATGCACTAGAAGTGCGATAAAAACCGCAAAACCTAATTTGTCACTTACTTTAAATGCAACACCGAGTGCAGCGCCATCTAAGAAAACGTGACCTGCCATTGCGACTGCACCAATGCCACCTGCGATAGAACCATGTTTATGATCATGGCTATATTCAGAATCAACCGGCTCGTGACCACCGAAGCTTCGTTCAGAAATATGCAGAATTAAGAATCCCGCCAAAATTGCTATCGAAACTGTGGGAACTCCACCAGTGTTAGTCGAATCAGCAAAAACTTCTGGAAGTAAATCAAAACCAACTAGCCCAAGCAATAAACCCGCAGAAAGTCCAAGCACCAGGTGAAAACGATCCTTTGCCCGAAGCGCGAGTAATCCACCAAATGCGGTCGATACCACTGTCAACATTGCTAAGAAGATGGCCATGCCGAAAGTATCTCATGCAGATTCAACAGGTAAACTTTGTTCATGGTCTAGCAAGCCGCTAGCACCGCCGACAGCCAGCCGGATGGGAGATTCACATGGCCGCAGATCGTTTAGAAAATATTGTCAGCCTCGCAAAACGTCGAGGATTTGTATATCCATCTTCAGAAATTTATGGCGGACTTCGCGCATCTTGGGATTACGGCCCGCTCGGCGTTGAAGTAAAAAATAATGTGAAACGCCAATGGTGGAAATCAATGGTGCAGGGCAGAGAAGATGTTGTAGGTATCGATTCATGCGTGATTTTGGCGCGCGAAGTTTGGGAAGCATCAGGACACGTTGCAACCTTTTCTGATCCGTTAACTGAATGTATTTCTTGTCATAAACGTTATCGCGCGGATCATCTAGAAGAAGCTTTTGAAGCAAAACATAAACGACTCCCTAGTTCGTTAGAAGAAGTTAATTGCCCAGCTTGCGGTAATAAGGGTCAATTTACGGTGCCAAAGCAATTCTCTGGTCTATTAAAAACTTATCTTGGACCAGTAGAAGATGAAAGCGGACTTGCCTATTTAAGACCAGAAACCGCCCAAGGTATTTTTATTAATTACGACCAAGTACAAACTACTGCTCGCAAAAAACCTCCATTTGGAATTGGCCAAATAGGTAAATCATTTCGAAATGAAATTACGCCAGGTAACTTCATTTTCCGTACTCGTGAATTCGAGCAGATGGAAATGGAATTTTTTGTAGTTCCAGGCACAGACGAAGAGTGGCATCAATATTGGATTGATACTCGTATGGCTTGGTATACGGATTTGGGGATTAATCCAGAGAGATTGCGAATTTACGAACATCCAAAAGAGAAGCTCTCACATTACTCAAAGCGCACAGTAGACATTGAATACAAGTTTGAATTCTCGGGCACCGAATGGGGCGAATTAGAAGGTATTGCTAATCGCACTGATTTTGATTTAAAGGCGCACTCGGCAGCAAGTGGTAAAGATCTTTCATTCTTCGATCAAGAGAAAAATGAACGTTGGACACCTTTTGTAATTGAACCTGCAGCCGGTGTTGATCGCGCCACGCTTACCTTTTTAATGGATGCTTTTACCGAAGATGAAGCGCCAAATTCAAAGGGCGAAATGGAGAAGCGTGCCGTGATGAAACTTGATCACCGGTTAGCGCCAATTAAAGCGGCAGTTTTACCTTTATCCCGTAATGCAGAGCTTTCACCTAAAGCTCGAGATTTAGCGGCACAGCTGCGAAAAAATTGGACTGTGGATTTTGATGATGCTGGAGCAATTGGTCGTCGTTATCGTCGCCAAGATGAAGTTGGAACTCCATTCTGCATCACAGTAGATTTCGAATCATTAGATGATCACGCTGTAACAATTCGCGAACGCGACACTATGACCCAAACTCGCGTGGCAATTGATCAGGTTGAAGCATGGTTAGCTCCCAAGTTACTCGGCTGCTAAACCTTCCACTTCGAGACGGCAACTTTCAGGTAGATCCTGCAGTTGTTTTAGCTCCAATGGCTGGTATTACCAATGCGCCTTTTAGACAACTCTGCCGCGAACAAGGTGCTGGTTTATTTGTATCGGAAATGGTGACTGCGCGCGCACTTATAGAAAGACGCGAAGAAACTTTTAGATTGATGAAACCGGGTGCTGGTGAATGGCCACGCAGTGTTCAGTTATATGGCACTGATCCCAATGTGATGCGTGCTGCGGTAGAAATGATTGGTAAAGAAGATTTAGCCGATCATATTGATATGAATTTTGGTTGTCCGGTACCAAAAGTCACCCGTAAAGGCGGTGGCGCGGCACTTCCGTTTAAGCGAAAGTTATTTGCAAATATCGTAAAAAGTGCAGTTGATACGGCAAAACCATTTGGAATACCAGTAACGGTAAAAATGCGAATTGGAATTGATAGCGATCATAAAACTTACTTGGAAGCAGCTGATTCGGCAGCTGATGCTGGCGTAGTTTGGGTAGCACTCCATGCCCGAACCGCAGAGCAGATGTATGAAGGCAAAGCTGATTGGAATGCAATTGCTAACTTGAAAGAACATCTGAAACCAAAAGGAATTCCAGTTTTAGGAAATGGCGATATTTGGTCGGGGCAAGATGGTGTGCGCATGGTGCAAGCAACGGGATGTGACGGGGTTGTAGTTGGCCGTGGTTGCTTGGGAAGACCTTGGTTATTTAGAGATTTAGTTAATTCTTTTAATGGCAGCAACGATCGATATTTACCAACGCTTTTTGAAGTGCGAGAAGTTATGTATCGCCACGGTCAATTAATAGTGGAGTATTTTGAATCGGAAGATCGTGGTTGCAAAGATTTACGGAAACACATGGCTTGGTATTTAAAAGGTTTCCGAGTACCTCGCGAATTAAGAAGCCAATTCGGAATGATTAGTTCTTTAAAGGAATTTCGTTCACTTTTAGATCAATTAGAAGATCAACCCTATCCACAAGAAGTAGCTGAAAAACCTCGTGGCCGCACTAGCCACGGTCGCACCCCTACATTGCCAGATGGTTGGCTAAAAGATCCTGATGAACTGGTCCACGTGGAATTAGAAGATGCTTTTAGTGGTGGCTAGTGAAATAAATGTTTAAATTAATCCGTCGAATTATTTCGCTGTTCTTCCTTTTAATTATCGGGATACCTGCATTTTTCTATGGACAAGTTTGGTTTGCTGCACATTATCCAAAAGTGGTTTCTACAAATTACGCCGTGGTAATGGGCGCAGCTCAATATGATGGCAGACCCAGTGATGCTTTAGAAGCGCGTTTAGTTCAAGCAAAACAGATTTATGATGCCGGGTTGGTCAAGAAAATCGTGACTGTTGGCGCCGGTGCACCAGGTGATCGCTTTACTGAAGCGCGCGCCGGTCGAATCTGGTTAATTCAAAATGGTGTGCCCCGAAATAATGCTATTGAAATTGGTAAAGGTAGAGACACCATTCAAAGCGTTAAAGCTTTTACTGATTATTTTAAGAAAAATAATGTCGATCAGTTAGTTATTGTCACAGATCCTTATCATTGCAAGAGAGCAACTTATATTTCGGAAGATTTAGGAATTAAAGCAACCTGCTCACCTGTGACCACCGGGCCATTTTCAATAAAAAATTCATCTATGCATTATTTGTGGCGAGAAGGTAGCGCATATATTGCTTATCGCACCTTAGAAAAGCTAGGTATTCACGTAAGTGACCATTTGGAAAGTACTGGACTTTCCGCAATCGGACTAGGCTAATTGGCGTGTATCAACCACGAGATAGTGAACGTTTCATAACTGAACCTGCGAAACGTCCTGGTCGTACAGAATTCATGCGCGATCGCGCACGTCTGATTCACTCCGCTGCGCTTCGTCGCTTAGCTGCCAAGACTCAAGTAGCAGTTCCTTGGGAAAATGATTTTCAAAGAACTCGACTTTCACACTCTTTAGAGTGCGCGCAAATCGGTAGGGAATTTGGCGCATCTTTGGGTGCAGATCCAGATTTAATTGATACTGCATGTTTGGCACATGATTTAGGGCATCCACCATTTGGTCATAATGGAGAGACTGCTTTAGCCGAAGTTGCTAATGAAATTGGAAGTTTTGAAGGCAATGCACAGACCTTTCGAATACTTACTCGATTAGAAGCTAAAACTTATGATGGCAATCGAAGTGTGGGGTTAAATTTAACCAGAGCCGCACTTGATGCCTGCACGAAGTATCCATGGAGTGCAACTTTTAATTCCAAGAAATTTGGTGTTTATCAAGACGATATAGAGATTTTTAATTGGGTGCGCGAAGGTGCGCCAGAGCATCAAAGAAGTTTTGAAGCACAAATTATGGATTGGTCAGATGATGTTTCATATTCAGTTCATGATTTCGAAGATGCAATAGTGGCAAGTCAGTTAAGTGTCCCTGAAATTGAAAGTGACCTTTCAGAAATTCACCAGATTATGCAAACTAGTTATCTAGAAAGTACTGATACAGAGACCCAAGCTGCACTCGAAAGGCTGCAAGAATTATCATGTTGGCCTAAAGATTTTGATGGGATGCATCGAGATTTAGCACGTTTGAAAGATTCCACCAGCCAATTAATAGGTCGATTCGTGTTGCACTCTGAAATCGCAACTAGAGATAAGTACGGCCCAGGAGAGCTAAAACGATTTGATGCAAACTTAGTTATCCCACGAAATCAATTGGTAGAAGTAGCTCTTTTAAAAGCAATTAGCGCTTTCTACTTAATTCAAGCGCCAGAGGCGCAAGCTCGATATGCAAAGCAGCGACAGGTAATTTACGAATTAGTTGAAATGATTGAAACCGCTGGGCCTCAAGTTTTGGATACCGTATTTCTTGATGCTTGGCATAATTCAAATGAACCACGCCTACGCATAATCATTGATCAAGTGGCTAGCCTTACAGATCCAGCGGCATATGCCTTACACGCTAGGTTGTCCTCATGAGCGGGATGATTCGCAATGAAGATGTGGCATATGTCCGCGAAAATGTGCGTATCGATGAAGTCGTAAATGATTATTTACCACTTAAGCAAGCCGGCGGAGATCAGAAAAAAGGGCTCTGTCCTTTTCATGATGAGAAATCACCGTCATTTCATGTAACTCTCTCACGAGGATATTTTCATTGTTTTGGGTGCGGCAAAGGTGGCGATGTCATCAAATTTTTGATGGATATCGAACATATTTCATTTGTTGAAGCTATTGAAAAATTAGCGGGAAGAATTGGTTATCAACTAACTTACGAAGGCGGCAAGTCAAGTGATTACAAACCTGGGCTCAAAAGTCGATTAATTGCAGCCAACGAAGCCGCACAGAAATTTTATGCAGAACAATTAAATTCACCTTCAGCACAAGTAGGCAGAGATTTTCTTTTAAAGCGCGGCTTTGAACGCGCAGCATGCGAAAGTTTTGGAGTTGGATATGCACCAGATGAGTGGGATGCGCTGACAAAATTTTTAAGAAGCCAAGGATTTACTGGTGAAGAACTTGAAATCGCAGGACTTTCAAAAGAAGGCCAAAAGGGCATGATTGATCGATTTAGAAATCGATTGATTTGGCCAATTCGTAACATTACCGGTGATGTCGTCGGCTTTGGCGCACGAAAATTATCCGAAGATGATCAAGGGCCAAAGTATTTAAATACCTCTGAAACTCCTATTTATAAGAAGAGCCAAGTTCTATATGGTTTAGATAAAGCAAAGAAAGAGATCGCTAGCAAGCGCCAAGTCGTAGTGGTCGAAGGTTATACCGATGTAATGGCGGCACATTTAGCAGGAGTTACTACTGCCGTTGCAACTTGTGGAACCGCATTCGGTGATGACCACATTAAAATTTTGCGCAATCTATTAATGGATGATGATGCCTTCCGTGGCGAAGTGATTTTTACTTTCGATGGCGATGCTGCTGGCCAAAAAGCAGCGCTTCGCGCATATGATGATGATCAGAAATTTGTAACCCAAACTTTTGTGGCTGTAGAAGCAAGCGGCATGGACCCATGCGAATTGCGCCAAGCACACGGAGATGCAGCGCTTCGCGATTTAATTGCTAGTCGGATACCGTTATTTGAGTTTGCCATTCGCACCGAATTAAAAAAGCATGATTTACAGACAGCCGAAGGACGAGTTAACGCATTAACAAATACTGCACCGATGGTGGCAAATATTAAGAACAAAGCTTTGCGCCCAGAATATGTAAAACAATTAGCGCTTTGGTTGGGTATGGATATTGATCCGGTATTAAGCGCAGTAACTCAAATTGCTGGCAAGGGCACGAATCAAAAAACCGAACCAATAGTTGGAAATTGGCGACCAGATCCAAAAGAACCAACTTTGATTTTAGAGCGTGAAGTTTTAAAAGCTAAATTGCAAGTTCCGGCTTTAACGCAAGGCTGGAATGAGTTGCCGGCAAATTCTTTTTCACATCCGGCTTATCAAGCGATGCGCGGTGCTATTGAAGCAGGAGCGCAATTAGATAATATTGAAAATGAAGAATTAAAATCGCTATTTACCGAATTATCAGTCGAACCAATTCGTGCCGATGGGGAAATATCGGATCGATATGTAGAATCAATTGTGGCGCGCTTACATGAAGTTGCGATATCTCGCACAATTGCAGATGCCAAATCAAAATTGCAGCGAATCAATCCAACTGATGCTGAGTATGAAGGTTTATTTACAGAATTAGTTACTCTGGAATCACAACGCCGCACCTTGCGTGAAAAGGCCCTCGGCACCTTTTAATTAGGTTAATTAGGTTAATTAGGTATTAATTTGCGATTTTTACCTACTGCGCCCATGTTGTAGAGTTTGCCCTCGCAGCAATCCCTGATAGCTCAATGGCAGAGCAGCCGGCTGTTAACCGGCAGGTTCTTGGTTCGAGTCCAAGTCAGGGAGCTTTTTCATTTTGGTATTACCCTTTAGCCCATGGCATATCGCCCGAAATCTCTGTTGGCTTCATGGAAAGCTCAGAGCATTGCAACCAGAATTTTGCGTGCCTGGTTAGGTATCACTTGGATTTATGGCGGTTGGAATAAGGCGAGCGACCCGGCATTTTTAGATCCTGCGGCAAATAATTACATCGGCAATCAAATCCGTGGCTTCGTTGAGATTTCACCGCTTGGTTCGCTCTTAAATTCTTCTTTAGAACATGCAACGTTAGCTGGCATATTTATTATGATCGCCGAATTTGCAACGGGTTTTGCAACGATTTTTTTCATAGTGCCACGTTTTGCAGCCTTAGTAGGTTTCTTTACTTCGGTTGGTTTATGGCTGACTGTTACATTTCACGTTCAACCATATTTTCTTGGCAGTGATACTGCGTATGCAGTAATGTGGTTGACGTATTTCTTTATTCTGCATGCTGGAAATAGGAGAATTGATTTAAATATGGATCGCCGTGGCATCATGCGCTTGGCAAGTGTTTTTGGACTTTCCGGTGGATTAATTGGACTTGGAAAGTTCTTCCCATCGGCCAATGCAGATAGTGATGGTAAAGAAGGAAGCGAAAGCAAGAAGATCGTAAAGTTGGAACGTTTACCAGTTGGAGGCTCTTTCAAATTTAAAGCAAATGGCAATCCTGCGATGGTGTTTAGAACTAAGTCTGGGGTCTTTGCTTATTCTTTAGTCTGTACACATCAAGGATGTGTCGTGGATTACTCACGAGGAGCTAAGCAATTAATCTGTCCATGCCATGGTGCAGCTTTCGACCCTTTTAATAACGCTAAGGTCCTAAATCCACCTGCTCCAAGGCCGCTACCTAAGATTAAGGTCAAAATTTCTGGCGAATATGTAATTTTTGCTTAATTAAATTCTCAGGAATTTTTTAGGTTAAAAGTGCATTCTCTAGGCATGAACATTTTAAATAACTCAATTACGAAGGTTGGCATTGGCTTTGCAGCGGGCGCAATTCTCGTAGGTGGAATTTCAAATGCTGCTCCAACACTTACGCCTTCAACTAAAACTTGTGTAAGCACCTCAACAAATGCCGTATATCTTGCTAAAAACGGGGTCTGCCCAAATGGGCAAAAGCTCACCACAATTAATGCAGATTCAATTGATGTATCGGCCATTGCTTCTACCGCAGGTCCTAGCGTGGTTTCTATTGAAGAACGTTCGTACAACTCAGGCGGAACCGGTTCTGGCTGGATTTATAAATCTAATCCATCAACTAGTTGGATCGTAACTAATAGCCATGTAGTGGCAAATTTTGCCGTTTCAACCGGTGGAACCTTAACTGTGGAATTAAATAATGGAGATCAATATA
>CAXBPX010000055.1:0-8894 GCA_963977625.1 uncultured bacterium | reverse complement strand
GCCGATTTCTAAACGAACTGCGCCAAGTAGAGCTTGCGATTCACTCTTGGTTCCGGCGGCAAAGAAAATCGCATCACCAGGTTTTGCACCTGCCGTTTGCGCAACTCCTGCAATTTCACTTTCAGATAAATTTTTGGCTACTGGGCCAGCTAAAGTGCCATCGTTTTGCACCAAAATATAAGCAAGGCCTTTAGCGCCTCGGGCTTTCGCCCAATCCTGCCAACCATCTAATTCGCGTCTTGGCGAATCTGCACCGCCTGGCATCACTACTGCGCCTACATAAGGTGCTTGGAATACGCGGAATGTCGTATCTTTAAAGAATTGCGTCATTTCAGTTAGTTCATAACCAAAACGTAAATCAGGTTTATCAGATCCAAAACGATCCATGGCATCTTTATAGGTCATCCGCGCAATTGGCAGTGGAATTTGGTAGTTCTTAACTTCTTTCCAAATTTGAACTAAGAGTTTTTCGATTAAATTTAGAATATCTTCTTGGTCAATAAATGACATCTCAATATCTAATTGCGTGAACTCTGGTTGACGATCGGCGCGAAAATCTTCATCGCGGAAACAACGGGCAATTTGGTAATAACGTTCCATCCCTGCCACCATTAACAGCTGCTTAAATAATTGTGGAGATTGTGGAAGTGCATACCAAGATCCTGGTTGCAAGCGCACTGGTACTAGGAAATCTCGCGCGCCTTCGGGAGTCGAACGAGTTAAATAAGGTGTTTCAATTTCATAAAATTCTTCAGCCTCCATCAAACGCCGAATAACTGAAGTTACTTTAGAACGTAAACGTAAATTAGCGGCAGGCTTTTCTCGTCTTAAATCTAAATAACGATACTTAAGCCGCACCTCTTCGGAAATTTCTACATCGTCACCTGAATCCACTGGAAATGGAAGCGGTGCTGCTTCGGATAATACGGTTACCTCTTTAGCAACCACTTCAATTTCGCCAGTTGGGGTTTTGGTGTTCTCAGAGCCAGCAGGACGAGCGATGACTTCTCCAACTATTCTTAAACACCATTCGGCGCGCAATGAGCCAGCAGTAGCTTCATCATTAATTACTACCTGGCACCAGCCAGAACCATCTCGAAGATCTATAAATGCAACTCCACCATGATCTCTGCGGCGCGCAACCCATCCAGTAAGCGTGATGGTTTGGCCAACATGGCTGGCGCGCAATTCACCTGCATTGTGGGTGCGAAGCATTTAGATCCTTAAGTTCTTTTTTTCGTTTACAGATTCTTTAAGAGGTCGCTAATTCTAACCGTCTTTGTATCTCCAGTTGACATAGTTTTTAGCTCAACTTCACCAGATGTGACCTCTGCTTCACCAAGTACCACCACATACTTTGCGCCAGATTTATCGGCAGCTTTCATAGCGCCTTTTAATGCGCGCTCACCAAATGCGATCTCAACTACTTTGCCTTGCGCTCTTAATTGCGTAGCAATTTTCAGAGCAGCAGCTTGTGTGCCAAGTGGCACCATAAAAAGATCCGGGTTGCCTAAACCAATAGGAACCACGCCTTCTTCTTCCGCAGCCAGAATAGTTCGATCTACACCTAGTCCCCATCCAATACCAGATAAATCTTGGCCGCCTAGTTCGCTCATTAATTTGTCATAACGTCCGCCGCCACCAATTGCCGATTGTGCACCGAGCCCAGTATGAATAAATTCAAAAGTAGTACCGGTGTAGTAATCAAAACCGCGCACTAACCTGGAATTAATTTCGTATTTAACTCCCAATTGATCCAAATACTCCCGAACTTTCGCGAAATGGTTCTTGGAATTTTCACTTAAATAATCGAGTAAGACCGGCGCATTCTGCATCGCCGCAACCATTTCTGGTCGTTTATCGTCAAAAAGTCGCAATGGATTTAATTTTGCTCTAGTTGCTGTGGCTTCATCTAAATTTAATGTTTCATAAAACTTTAATAGATCCGTGCGATGCGCTGCCCTGGATTGCGCATCTCCCAATGAGGTAATTTCTAATCGATAATTTTTCAATCCAATATTTTTAAATGCTTGGTCAGCCAACCAAATTACTTCAGCATCAATTAGCGGATCATCCAAGCCAATCGCTTCGATGCCAACCTGATAGAACTGACGATATCTTCCCTTTTGTGGACGTTCCGCTCGGAAATAAGCTCCGGAATATAAAACTTTGACTGGGAGTTGGCCGCGATCTAAACCATGTTCGATTACTGCTCGCATTACACCAGCAGTTCCTTCTGGCCTTAAAGTAATTGATCTGCCACCACGATCTTCGAAGGTGTACATCTCTTTAGAAACGATATCTGTAGATTCGCCAACACCTCGAGCAAAGAGTGAGGTATCTTCAAACACTGGCAATTCCATGTAATCGTATCCCGCAGATTTTGCTGGTGCACAGAGATGATCTCGCACATATTCAAAAAGTGCAGAGCGAGGCGGAATGTATTCGCTTACACCTTTAGGTGCTTGGAAATTCATCTCCCGCCTAACCTTTCAATTTTTACTGTTTTTGCAGTTCTTGTAGGTACTGATTGTATTTTCTCTCACGCCCAATTGAGGTTTCTGGACCGTGTCCTGGCAGAACTTGCATCACATCAGGCAGCGGCAGCACTTTCTCGCGCAGTGATTTTTGCATGGTTGACCATGAACCACCTGGCAAATCTGTGCGCCCAATAGAACCTGCAAAAAGCACATCACCAGAGATCAAGACTTCACCATTTACTTCAAACATTACCGAACCTTTGGTGTGTCCAGGTGCGTGTATTGCTTTAAATTGCAAACCAACTAAATCGAATATTTGATTATCTTTAAGTTCGACAACTTCCTTAGGTTCAATCCATTTGATTCCCGAAAGCTGAGCAATAAATTCTGCACCATGTGCTCTTTCGGGATTTAAAAGTAATTCGCGATCATCACTATGTATCATCGCCGGAATTCCATATCCATCGCAGATAGGTTGAACTGAAAAAGTATGATCTAAATGTCCGTGAGTGATTAGCGTGGCAACCGGTTTTAAATCGAATTCATTTAATTTCTCGGAAAGCTGCTCCGATACATTTGGCATTCCTGGATCAACCACAATGCACTCTTGCCCTCGTCCCAGGCTTAAAATCCAGCAGTTCGTGGCGAAAGCCTGAGCCTGAAAGTTGGTAACGAGCATGGGTGGAGGGTAGCCTTTCGCACCTAACCGCCGTCACCTTTAACCGGGTGACTTATAACGACGGAAGTTAAAAACTTCCTTAGTGCATCCTTACAGAGGGAGTAACAAATGTCCGAGAATCCATCACAAGTTGCATCACATCTAAACCCAAATCCAAATGTCACCGCAGCCACTGCTCTAATTGGAGATCCTGCCAAGTTTGGTTATGTATCTGATGATGGAACCGTCTTTGTTCGCACTCCTTATGGCGATAAAGCGGTTGGCTCATATCCTGGAAAAAGTTCAGATGAAGCCCTGCAATACTTTGTAAGAAAGTTCGAAGCGTTAGCATCCGAAGTGGCAATTCTTGGTGCACGCATCCGAAGTGGCGCTATGGTTCCTACCGATGCCCATGAAGCAGTAAACAAGCTTCGTCAACAAATAATTGATAGCAACGTGGTCGGAGATCTTGAAGCGCTTCATGCTTCATTAAATCAATTACCTGAAATTATTGAAGCAAATCGTGCCAATTATGAAGCCAAGAAAGCGCTTGAAAAAGCCGAACGAGAAGCGCGTCGCGCCGATACTTTGATTCAAAAAGAGAACATTGTTAACGAAGCAGAATCACTAGCTGACTCTGAAAGCTGGAAAGCAACTGGAGAGCGTCTAAAAGAGTTGCTTGATCAGTGGAAGGCAGCTCCTCGTTTAGATAAGAAGAGCGATACCGAACTTTGGAAGCGCTTCTCCTCTGCTCGCAATCGTTTTGATAAGCGTCGCCGCACCCACTTTGCATCCCTTGATGCGGCGCAAAAGAGCGTCGCTGGCACCAAGAAAGAATTGGTTGAAAAGGCAGAATCATTAGCCAATTCAACTGATTGGGTAGCAACGGCACGTGCTTACAAAGCTTTGATGGATAAATGGAAAGCAGCCGGTCGCGGAAAAGCATCTGATGATGCAAAACTTTGGGCTCGTTTTAAAACTGCGCAGGATACATTTTTCGCAGCAAAGAATGCAGATTTGGAAAAGCGCGAAGGCACTATGGTTGAAAATTTGGCCAAACGTGAAGCATTACTACCTCGCATTGAAGCTATTCTGCCTATTACCGATTTGGATAAAGCACGTAAAGAGTTCCGCGAATTAATGGCCGAATGGAGCAAGATCGGACTAACTGATCGCACCAAGCGCGCGGCGCTTGATGCACGTGTGGATAAAGTTTCTGATGCCCTAAAAGAAGCGGAAGCTGAAAAGTGGCGTCGCAGTGACCCAGCAGCGAAGGCTCGCGCAAACGATGTAGTCGAACAATTAACCAAAGCAATTGCAGCTTACGAAGAAGCGGCTACTAAAGCGGCTGCGGCTGGAAATAATAAGAAGGCTGATGAAGCAAGAGCTGCTGCAGAAGCTCGTCGCACTTGGTTAAGTGAAGCGCAAAAAGGACTCGCAGAGTTTAATTAGTTGTTGGTGATTCGATAAACATCGTAAACACCTTCTACATGTCGCACTGCCGCCAATACTGAATCCAAATGAGTGGCATCCGCCATTTCAAAGGTAAAACGCGATACCGCAATTCGATCTTTTGAAGTGCTAACTTCTGCGTTCAGAATATTTACCTGTGCATCTGATAGCGCTTTTGTCACATCCGATAACAAGCGCGCACGATCTAAAGCTTCAACTTGAATTTTAACTAAGAAGATAGATGCCGCACCTTGTAGCCACTTAACTTGAACTACTCGGTCTCCTTGGTGGCGTTGTAAATCTTCGGCGTTAACGCAATCAGTTCGGTGCACACTCACGCCATTTCCGCGAGTTACAAATCCCATGATTACATCACCTGGCACTGGAGTGCAGCACCTTGCTAACTTCACAATTACATCATCTATTCCTTCAACTTCAACGGCACTTGAAGTACGTCGCGCTATTGATTCATTAGATGGCATCTCCATAGTTGGTTCGGGATGGGAATCCTCTACCCCAAGTAGAATTTGCAACTTATCAATTACCGCTGCTGCAGATATATGTCCATCTCCAACTGCCGCATAAAGTGAATCAATATCTGGGTATCTAAGATCATGAGATAGTTCTAGTAATGATTGCCCTGCAAAAATTTTCTGTAATGGCAGGCCAGCTTTTCGCATCTGTCGAGCAATAGATTCACGACCAGCTTCAATTGCTTCTTCGCGTCTTTCGCGGGTAAACCAAGCTTTAATTTTATTTCTAGCCCTAGGGCTTGCTACGAAATTTAGCCAATCACGACTTGGACCTGCTTGTGGATTCTTATTCGTGACCACTTCGATCACATCACCATTACTTAATTTTGTTTCTAGCGGAACTAAGCGGCCATTTACTTTTGCACCAACTGTCTTATTTCCGATTTCAGTATGAACTGTGTAAGCAAAATCCACTGGTGTAGATCCACCAGGTAGCGCCACCACTTTTCCTTTAGGAGTAAAGACATAAACCTCAGGGCTACCTAAATCAAAACGCAGTGCATCTAAAAATTCTGATGGATCTTGTGTCTCTTGTTGCCAAGCATGAAGTTGTTGCAACCAGAGCATCTCTGGAGTTTCGGCGCTCTTGTCGTTGTGTTTATATTTCCAGTGCGCCGCAATACCGAACTCAGCGCGTGCATGCATTTCATGAGTACGAATTTGTAACTCTAAAGCTTTACCATTTGGCCCAATAACTGTGGTGTGAAGTGATTGATAAAGATTGAACTTTGGCATCGCAATATAGTCTTTGAAGCGGCCCGGCACCGGGCTCCATCTGGCATGAATAGATCCAAGTACTGCATAGCAATCGCGCACATTTTCCACTAAAACACGGACGCCGACTAAATCGTAGATTTCATTAAATTCGCGGCCACGAACCACCATTTTTTGATAGATACTGAAGTAATGCTTCTGTCTTCCGGTAACCAAAGCGTCAATGCCATCTCGCTTTAAATCTTCATTTAGAGTCGCAATTACTTCCTCAGACATCTTTTCGCGCATTGGGTTTCGATCTGCAACTAAACGCGCAATTTCCTCAAATTTCTTTGGCTCTAAGACTTTAAACGAGAGATCTTCAAGTTCCCACTTAACTGCGTTCATGCCTAATCTATGAGCAAGTGGCGCATAGATATCAATGGTTTCACGCGCTTTGCGCTGCGCTGATTCTGGCGCTACAAATTCCCAAGTTCTTGCATTATGTAATCGATCTGCAAGCTTTACTACCAAGACTCGAATATCACGCGACATTGCAATTACCATTTTGCGAACAGTTTCGGCTTCAGCAGTCTCGCCATATGCCAACTTATCCAGTTTGGTAACGCCATCGACTAAATTAGCTACTTCATCACCGAAATCACTTCTTAATTGAGTTAGGTTGTAAGGAGTATCTTCGACAGTGTCATGAAGTAAAGCTGCAATTATGGTGGCGCGATCTAAACCTAATTCTGCCAAAATTTTTGCAACGGCTACTGGATGTGTTATGTAAGGTTCGCCAGATTTACGAAGTTGTCCCTCATGGGCTTTGGCTGCAGTTTCAAAAGCGCGTTGCATCTCATCGCCCTTGATTGTTGGGTGATGAAGACGGACCTCCGCAATAACTGGGGAAATTAAGTCAGCGAGGCCCGACATCTGCTTACATCTTGTTTAAGTTATTTGCGACGCTTGCGTTTTGGTTGATTGCGTGGGCCGCGGGCAATTACTGAATTAGTTGAATTGCTATTGGCAAGAACACTTTCAGATGTGGCGCCGCCACTTCTAGCTGCCACACGTTTAGCTAACGCCTGCATTGCCGGTTCGCGTTCACGCAAAGTAGCCAGAATCGGAGGTGCGATAAAGATAGATGAATAAGTACCGGTCGCTAAACCAATAAATAGCGCTAGTGAGAGATCTTTCAAAGTACCTGCTCCTAGAAGACCAGCGCCAACAAATAGAATCGAACCAACTGGAAGCAAGGCAATAAGCGAGGTATTCATCGAACGCACTAAAGTTTGATTTACACCTAAGTTAGCGGCCTCTGAAAATGAGCTCTTACCAGTGGCAGTAATTGATCTAGTATTTTCACGAATCTTGTCAAAAACCACCACCGTGTCATAGAGCGAATAACCTAAAATAGTTAAAAAGCCAATTACCGTTGCTGGAGTAACATCAAAGCCAACTAAAGCGTAAATTCCCACAGTAATAAACACGTCATGAATTACGGCGATAATCGCAGAGATTGCCATCTTAGGTTCGAAAGCCATAGCCAGATAAAGCAGAACCACCACAATAAAACCAATTAGGCCATAAAGTGCTTTGCGAGTAATTTCTTTACCCCAAGACGGACCAATGATCTGAGTATCAATGGAATCCACGGTAACTGCATAATTTGCAGCAAGTGCATCTTGTAACGCAAGTGATTGTGCATTTGTTAATGAACCAGTTTGGATACGAACTTTGTCATTACCAACTGTTTGCACAATTGGTTCTCCAGGCACACCCGCAGTTGTGATGGCTTCAAGCGCCGGATTTAGATCTGCCCCACTCTTAGTTACGGTATAGGAAGCGCCACCTTTAAATTCAATGCCTAGGTGCAATCCTTGTAGAGCTAATGCGGCAAAGGAGAGAATTATTAGTAAACCGGAAAATGCATACCAACGCTTTTTCTTTCCGATTATGTCGATTGACGTTTCGCCAGTGTAAAGACGACCACCGAGACCAGTTAACTTTGACATGAATTACGCCTCCATTCCTAGGCTCTTGCGAGATATGCCTGTTATCGCGCTACCTGAATTAAAAAACTTTGAGCGACCAATCAAAATCATCATAGGTTTGGTGAAGAAGAAGACCACTAACAAGTCGATCAATGTAGATAAGCCGAGGGTAAATGCAAAGCCTCGTACGCCACCGACTGCGAAAAAGTAAAGCAGCACTGCTGCAATGATGGAAACAAAGTCCGCCACCAAGATAGTACGACGGGCGCGAACCCAACCAGTTTCTACTGCAGATCGAAGTGAACGGCCTTCGCGAACTTCATCGCGAACACGTTCGAAATAAACAATAAATGAGTCGGCAGTAATACCAATCGAAACAATTGCGCCAGCAATACCAGCTAACGTCAAAGTAAATCCGATGGTTTTACCTAATAGTAGGAAAGCTACATACGTGAAAGCTCCTGCGATTAACAAAGAACCTGCAGAGACAATGCCCAAGCCGCGATAGAAGAAGAAGATGTAAAGCACCACAAGTAGTAAGCCCAAGCCACCAGCTAAAAGACCAGCTTTTAATTGCTCTGCTCCAAGAGTTGGCGATACTTGCTGAACTTCGCCGCGATCAAATGCAAGTGGTAGTGCGCCGTATTTAAGCACGTTTGCTAAATCAGTTGATTCTTGTTGTGTGAAAGAACCGGTGATTTGCGCGTTACCAGATGGAATCGCTTCATTGATTCGTGGTGCAGATACGACAACTCCATCAAGCACAATTGCAACTTGATTCTGTGGAGCTGCCAATGAAGTTACTCTTTGAGTTAGCGCACCGAATGCTTTAGTACCTTCGTTATCAAAGGTAAGCAGAACAGTCCAAACATTTCCCGCTTGAGTATCTAAACCTGAAGAAGCTTTTGCAACTTGCCGTCCGATAACTTCTGCAGGGCCAAGGATGTACTTGGTTGCTGAATTTCTGGCACAAGTAACAATTGTTTGCTCTGGAGTATCGCTACCTAAATTCTGTCTAGCGGCAGCAGTGGTGCAATCGATGGCTGCATACGCTGCATTAATTTCTGGACTAACACCTGCA
>CAXBPX010000054.1:0-8917 GCA_963977625.1 uncultured bacterium | reverse complement strand
TCAACTCACGGTGCGCGTAAGGGTCTTGCAGATACCGCGCTACGTACCGCGGACTCAGGTTACTTAACACGTCGTCTTTGCGACGTGGCACAAGATGTAATCATCCGTGAAGAAGATTGCGGAACTGATCGTGGACTTGTGTTGCCAATTGCTTCAAAGCAGAACGGTGCGCTAGTTAAGGACGATCACGTCGAAACTTCTATTTACGGTCGCGCGTTAGCTGAAGATGTAACAGTTGATGGCAAGGTACTTGCTGCAGCTGGTTCAGATCTTGGCGATCGCGTAATCGACGAACTTATTGCAGCTGGTGTATCTGAAGTTAAGGTGCGTTCAGTTCTAACTTGCGATAGCAAAGTTGGACAGTGCGCAGCTTGCTACGGTCGTTCACTTGCAGCTGGTAAGCGTGTAGATATTGGTGAAGCAGTCGGAATCATTGCAGCACAATCAATCGGTGAACCAGGTACTCAGTTAACAATGCGTACCTTCCACACCGGTGGTGTTGCTGGTGATGACATCACTCACGGTCTGCCACGTGTTCAAGAATTATTCGAAGCTCGTACACCTAAGGGTGTTGCACCAATCGCCGAAACTGCTGGTGTGGTTTCATTCCGCGAAGATGCAAAGGGTAAGAAAATTATTGTTACACCTGCAGATGGTGGCGAAGAAGTTGCTTACCCAATTACTCGTCGTCAGAAGTTACTTGTTGAAGAAGGACAGAAAGTTGAAGTCGGCCAGAAGATGGTGGTTGGCGCAATTGATCCTAAGCAGGTACTTCGTATTCTTGGACCACGTGCAACTCAAGTTCACTTAGTTAACGAAATCCAAGAGGTTTACCGTTCACAAGGTGTAGGTATTCACGATAAGCACATCGAAGTTATCGTTCGCCAAATGTTAAAGCGCATTACTGTGCTTGAAGCAGGCGATACCGAATTACTTCCAGGTGAACTTGTCGAACGTGGTCGCTTCGAAGCAGAGAACCGTCGTGTTGTTACAACCGGTGGCAAAGCTGCATCTGGTCGTCCAGAACTTATGGGTATCACTAAGGCATCGCTTGCAACTGAAAGCTGGTTGTCAGCAGCTTCATTCCAGGAAACAACTCGTGTGCTAACTGATGCCGCGTTATCAGAGAAGAGCGATCCACTTCTTGGTCTGAAAGAAAACGTCATCATCGGTAAGTTGATTCCAGCTGGTACCGGTCTTGCTCGTTATCGCAACGTTCGCGTTGAACCAACAGAAGAAGCAAAGGCTGCAGTTTATGCATCATATGATGAATATGACTTCACACCATTTGAAACTTCAGGTTCTGGCGAAGCAGTTCGCTTAGATGACTTGGATGTTCGTAACTAAATAAAGTTAATTAAACGGGGGCTGGCTGAGTGCTAGCCCCCGTTTCTTTTTTATTTTCAATCTTTTCTATCACATGTGACTTGTTAGATATTGCTCAAGGGGCTGCCACTCGTCTTTTTCCTTTTCTTATTTTTCATAAGTGAAAACATTTGAGCGTAACAAACAGTTACAGGGAGAGATGAAACTGATGAAGCGTTCACAAAAAGTATTTACAGTCCTTGCTATTGCGGGACTTAGCCTAATTAATATAGTCAATTTGCAATCAGCAAATGCCGCAAATAAAACAATTACTTGCTACAAAGGCACCACAGTTAAGAAAGTTACTGCGGCAAATCCAAAGTGCCCAGCTGGTTTTTCAACTACTAAACCAAAAGTAGCCGCAACTACCGCAGCTACAACTAAAGGTGCAGTAATTAAGATCGATGCAACTTACAAAGGAACCGTCACTATGGTTTGGGGAGAAGCTGACGTGACCGTTACAAACGTAACTGCGACCGGAAGTGGCGCAACTGGCGGCTTAGACAAACTCTCCGGAATGGGTGCAGCAGCACCTGCTGAACAGTGCACACCATTTGATGGCGAAGGAACTCTTGGAAGTGGCGCAGATACTCTAAAAGTTAAGTATGCAGATGGCGCAATGGCTTGCTCTGCAGATGCAGATGCACCAACTGTGGTAACTATCAAAAAAGGCCCATTAACAATTATTAGTGGCACCGGTAAATATGCAGGCGCAACTGGTTCTTTAACACTCACCGGAACTTGGAAAGTTGATAGCGCCTCAAAAGGCACCAAGCCTGCAACTGCAGTGACATTGAATTTAGTCGGATCAATTACAACGAAGTAAAAGATTTAAGAAATAAAAGGAGTTAGGGAAATGAAAAAATTAATCGCAAGCGTTGCAGTAGCAACATTTGCCGTTTTAGGTATGTCTTCAGCGCAAGCTGCGGATCCGGCAACACTTGCTTTGTCAGGTGGATCTGCAACATTTGGACTTGATCCAGCAGTAATTACCGCGACCGCTTCCGTACCAGGAACTGTGGCATTTTCTGCAGCCGGTAAAGTAATTGTTGGATGCGAATCTGTTCCAACCACTACAACTTCACCTTATGTAGCTAAGTGTTCTTGGGTTCCTGCGGCAGCAGGTGCTACGGCACTTACAGGTGCATTAACACCAACGGATACTGCAATTGCAAAGGCAACTTCACCAACACTTAACGTAAAAGTTGGAGTTCCAGTGCAAGGCGTGATTTCACCAATTCATTTATATGTAGATACCGTTCTTGGATCCGGTACTACCGGTGCACTTGCACCAAGATTTGGTGTTTCATGTGCAATTACCTCTGAGTATTTAGTTGGACAAACCATTGTTTTCCGCGTCTATGCAAATAACGCTGATTGGGGTGGGGCGGTAATGGATTCTTCTAATACAGCTCAGGCTTACATCGAAGTATCTGGCTGGAAGGACAAAATTGCTTTGTCTTATGGAAACCACTCAGGCGTTTCATTTTGGACCGGAGTGCTTAAGACCGGAACAGGTAATGGTCAATATTCAACTCTTGGATTAATTAATTTCAAGGTAACCATGGTTGCTAAAGACGCCACCACCATGAAAGTACTTTCTACCAAGTTGGTTCCAAAGATTGTAAATGGCGTACGCCAAGTAGACCCTTCATCAGGTCGCACAATTTATGATCGCGTAAGTTACTACCGCACGGTTGCAGTAAATCCTCCATTAAAGGGCGCAACTGGAACTTGGTCTTCTAACTTTGCGGCATATTCACAATTAACCCTTTACGCAGTTCCTAAAGCGTAATTCGAATTGCAGATTTAAAGGAGAGTGCGCAAATGCGTAAGAATGTAATTCTTAGAGGTGCTATGGCGGCGATGCTAATTGCTGCCTTAGCAACCCCAGCAATTGCAGCTGATGTTGAAAATATTTTGACATTGACTGCACCAAAAGATCTAAAAGGTGTACCTGCACTTCCATTTACGGGAGAGAAGATCACTTTCACCACACCTGATTTATTAGCAGGCACAATTACCGCAGAACCAAATCAGGGTTATATAGGTCAAGAATTTACTTTGAGCGGTAAAGGCCTACCGGCAAATACCGCTATTGATTTAACTTGGTCAACTGCTGATGGAGCCTGGCTAGCAGATATGCAGCCTAACTCAATCAATTATCGTGGCTTAAAGTTTATTAAGTACCCAGTAAAGATGGGTTCAGTAACTACTGATGCAAATGGAAATTTTACTTACAAAAGTAAAGCTCCAGAAGATTTTGGCGGACCTCATGATATTTATGCGGTAGCAAGCGGCACAGCAGTTGCAAAAGGTGGATTCCAAACAAATCCAAAGTTCACGATGACTCCATCAAGTGGCCCAATTGGAACTCCAATAAAAATTAAGTACACCGGAATTGGTTCCACTCTTTATACAGGTGGCATCTCAGTGCTTTGGGATAACGGTTATGTTGGCGAGGCACAAGCTGTTTGGACTAGAGGAACAGCAGAATTCACTATCAGAGCGGCTGGTCCAGTTGGAACGCACTGGGTAACTGCAAATGATGGAATTGGTGTTCAGTACATGAACTTAAAACAATCACCAGTTCCTTATTCAAAAGGTGGCATGTTGCCATTTAAAGTTACTAAAGATCCTGGACTAATACTTCCAAGTATTGAATATCCAGATCGCGTAACTCCATCAACGGAATTAAGAACAACACTTTCAAATCAAGGTGTAGATCCGATGACTTCAGCAGTTGCTAAAGTGAACGTTAGCAGCGGCGTGGTTGGATCAAAAGTTAAGTTAGATGTAACGGGACTTGCCACCACCGGAACACATCAAATCGTCTGGGCGACAGTTGTTGGTAATCGCGTTAATTGTTCAGGAACCTGTTGGGTTTATAACGCAGTTCCAATGGGTGCCGCGACACCTACATCTGGTGCTTTCTCTAGTGAATTAACCATCCCAGATAATTTGGGTGGTTGGCACGTAATTCAGATCAAATCAGGTGATTTAATTGAAGCTCAGATTCCGTTCTATGTTAAAGCCAGCATCTTTGTGTACAAAGATAAGAAAGGAAAGGCTCTAACTAACGGAGTTGCACTTGCTGATAAGTCACCTCTACCTGAAGATCGTGATGGATCTGGTACTCCGACTTATAAGTTCAAAGCTGGCGAAGAAATCACGATTGCAATTAAGGGTGTTGGTTGGACCCAATTAGATAACACCATGGCGGTAACTTATGACAATAGCTACATAGGTTACGGATGTGGTTTTAACTCTAATGGATACATGGTGATTCACTTCCCAGCAGTAGGAACACCAGGTACTCATATCATTGATTTGCATCCTTTGTACTACACAAATCAACCGTCATTTGCTAGCACGCCATATGGAATGTTGCCAATTTTGGATTGGAAGAATGATGCAGTTGGATTGGCTCTGGGTTATGAATTGCCAGCAATTCATTTCTCAATTCAGGTAACTAAGTAGTAACTATCTAAGTAATAACTCCCTAACTCAAGAATTGGTCCTACTCTCCGCGAAAGCGAGGGTGGGACCAATTCCATTTTCCTAGTAAGACCATGGTGGCCGGTAAAAGTAATAAGCGAATAATCGTGGCATCAATTGCAATTCCTGCAACTAATCCAATTCCCAATTCTTGTAGTCCAGCAAAGTGTCCGGTGAGAAAACCAGTAAGCGCACCCACCATAATGATTGCAGCGGTAGTTACAACGCCCCCGGTATTTGCTAAACCATCAATCACCGCTTGGTTATTGTCTTTATTTACTAAGTAGCTCTCGCGAATTCGGGAGACAATAAATACTTCATAATCCATGGAAAGCCCAAAGAGCACCGCAAAGATAAAGAGCAGAGTCCAAATTTCGATCTGGTCTAATTCATAAACTCCAATTCCATGGCTCATAAAGAAAACTACGGTGCCAACTGCCGCAGCAATAGAGATCAAATCAAGCAAAATAGCTTTGATAGGAATAAGCAGCGATTGCAGAAACCTGCGTAGTAATAAGAATGACAAGAAAATTGCAAAGAGGGCGATTATTGGAAAGGTCTTCTTTATCTGATTAATTAAGTCAGAGCCTTGTGCCGGAGCGCCGCCAATGTAGACCTTGGTTCCAGGTGGGAAATCTCCCCTAAGTGTGCGCAAGAAACTGACTAATTCTTGGCTGGCACCTAGATCTTTCTTTGAAATTACAAATATCCGAAGCACTTTGCCAGTGTTATCAACATATGTGCGATCTGTAGCAACTGCAAAGACATCTTTATGCGATGCCATTTCACCAGCTAATTTGGCTCGCGCCATATTCACATCAATTGCTTCAGGTAATTGGATCACAACTTGAATTGGAGAGATGATGCCATCACCAGCGCGATCTGTGGCGATTTTGATTGCTTGTGCGGATTCCAAATTTGCCGGGATTGCAGAGATTGAACTTGGGGTAACTTTTAAATTAGCAAGCTGCGAAGCCGGAAGTGCAATTAGCGCTAGAGAGAAGAGCAGAACTGGAATTGGTTTAGCAACTACAAATTCGCCAACTTTTCTAAATTTATCTGTTGCAAAATGTGGCTTAACACCTTCAGTACCTAGATAAGAAAGTAGCGCTGGTTGCAAAGTGGTTGCCGCCGCCATTGCTACTAATGGCACCACCATTCCTGCTATTCCTAGGGCTCTGATAAATGGCACCGGAACTAAAATCAAAGTTGAGAGCGCAATTGCCACAGTGCTACCTGAAATCAAAATAGTTCTTTGAGTCTTTTTTATATCTCCATCTAACTTAAATCGATGCACCATCAGAAGGGAGTAGTCGATAGCCAATCCAAGTCCAATTAGCTCAACAATGTTGGGAATATAAAGAACCATTAACATCTTGTGGGCAAGCAAATAAATAATGCCGATGGAAGTGCTTATGGTCGTGATTGCAACAATTATTGGAATCAGCATCGACCAGATAGAACGCAAAGTAATAAATAAAAAGATCAACGCAATAAAGATGGCAATTAGCTGACCTCTTTGTAGGTCACTTGCTAATACCGGAGATACGTCATATTTAATTGCAGGAGGACCAGAGACTTTGATGTTTGAAAGCCCTGCCGCTTTAAGAGCTTGGCGTAATTTGGGCGTTAATTCTGCTGCTTTTTGCAGGTTTAAAGAGCTCTGGATATTTGCATATATGACGCCATTTAGCGCACGGTTTTGCGCGATTTTTAATTCGGGCAAAGTGGCGACAGCTTGATTAATGCGTTCTTGTAGCGCTGCAACTTCTGATTTTGGAAGCTTCTTGTTGTATTGATAGAAAACAGAGAAAGCGCCTTCCGTGGTTTCACCGAAAGCGCTTTTTATTACTTCATCAGCTTTTGCAGATTGGCTATCTGGAACGCTAATTGAAGTTGTCAGTAGAGAGTTGATATTGGCATTGGCATAAAAACCAAATAGCGCAAGTAGAACCCAGACTGCGACAACTAAAGAACGATTTCGAATCACGCGTTAAGCGCAACCAAACCAATCTCAACCATGTTGTTAAGTGATCTTTCGCGAGCGGCAGAATCCATAGACTCATGTGTAAAGACATGATCAGAAACAGTCAGAATAGAAAGTGCGCGGCGGCCTTTACGAGCTGCAATCGAATACAAAGCGGAAGCTTCCATTTCAACTGCAAGCACACCATGTGCACGTAAACGTTCTTTCGAATCTGTTTCGTCATAGAAATAATCCATTGATGAAACTCCGCCAACGTGGCAACCGCCGTGTTGTTGCGCTGCTTGGTATGCCGCTTGCAACATCAAAAAGTCAGCGTGTGGTGCAAAATCCAAACCATTGGTAAAACGACGATTGATATTTGAATCTGTCGATGCGGTCATCGCAAGAATTACATCGCCTACTTTGGTGCGCTCTTGAAAGCCACCTGCGGTGCCAATTCGGATCGCCTTTTGGACGTCATATTCATTAAAGAGCTCAGTTACATAAATAGATATTGAAGGTAGGCCCATTCCGGTACCCATAACTGAGATCCGCTCACCTTTATGTAGGCCGGTAAAGCCGAACATGTTACGAACGGAGTTAAATTGCTTGACATCGGTAAGCCAGTTCTCGGCCACCCATTTAGCTCTTAAGGGGTCTCCCGGTAGGAGGATCTTTTCGGAGATTTCGCCCTTCTGGGCACTGATATGTACGCTCATATATTTAGGGTAGTCCACGCGTAGGAAAAGCGACACGCCCATCGGCGTGTCGCGGCCCACTTTGAAAGAGGAGGAGTAAAAGGCCCGGATTTGGCTTATTTCGACCCCTCGCTTACGCTTAACCCCTGCCTTTTTTACGAGGGCTTTTCTAGACATGTCAATCGCATGAATATTTATGCGAAAGATTTGCGTAGTCGGTGCAACACACCCGACCGCGTGGGTCGGAAAAGTTTTTTAAGAAAGACAAAATTAAAACGAACAAAGATGGAGAAACATGCCAACGATTCAACAGTTAGTGCGTCGTGGTCGCGCTGAAAAAAGCGACAAGACAAAAACACCTGCACTAAAAGGTAGTCCACAACGTCGCGGTGTTTGCACACGTGTTTACACAACAACACCAAAGAAGCCGAACTCTGCACTTCGTAAAGTTGCACGTGTTCGCTTAACAAGCGGCATGGAAGTTTCTGCATACATTCCTGGTGAAGGTCACAACTTACAAGAGCACTCCATCGTTCTTGTTCGTGGTGGTCGTGTTAAAGATCTACCAGGTGTTCGTTACAAAATTATTCGCGGTTCACTTGATACCCAAGGTGTTAAGAATCGTAAGCAAGCACGTTCACGTTATGGTGCTAAGCGAGAGAAGAAGGCCAGCTAATGCCACGTAAAGGTCCTGCAGTTAAGTCACCAGTTATTGCTGATCCAGTTTATAACTCACCAATTGTTACTGCGTTAATTAATAAAATTCTTTTGCACGGCAAGCGTTCAACTGCCGAAGCAATTGTTTATGATGCTATGGAAAACATTCGTGAAAAGACTCAAGTTGATCCAATCATCACACTAAAGCGCGCGTTAGAAAACATCAAGCCACAGATTGAAGTTAAGTCACGCCGTGTTGGTGGCGCTACTTATCAGGTACCTGTTGAAGTTAAATCAGGTCGCGCAACCACACTTGCACTTCGTTGGTTGGTTGATTTCTCACGTCAACGCCGCGAAAAGTCAATGGCAGAGCGTTTAACTAATGAATTAATTGATGCAAGCAATGGCCTTGGTGCTGCGGTTAAGCGTCGTGAAGATACCCACAAGATGGCGGATGCAAACAAGGCGTTTGCACATTACCGCTGGTAATCCGCCTAGACACCATAAAGATAAAAGACTGAACCTAGAGTTTTAAGAGAGAAGAGAGAGAAAACAAAGTGGCCACACAAGACCTAGCAAAGGTGCGCAACATTGGAATCATGGCGCACATCGACGCAGGTAAGACCACCACAACCGAGCGCATTCTTTTCTACACCGGTATCAATTACAAGATCGGTGAAGTTCACGAAGGTGCTGCGACCATGGACTGGATGGAGCAGGAGCAAGAGCGTGG
>CAXBPX010000053.1:0-8932 GCA_963977625.1 uncultured bacterium | reverse complement strand
AACGAGGATGTAAAGCAATCGTGATTGCTTGCAATACGGCGAGCTCTGCGATGTTAAGAGATGCCCGTGAGAAGTATTCGATTCCAGTAATTGAAGTGATTCAACCAGCAGCAAGACGTGCAGTTGCAGCGACTCGTAGCGGCAAAATTGGCGTAATCGGCACCAACGCCACAATCGAATCTAAATCTTATTTAGATGCATTTGCTGCTGCGCCACAGTTACAAATAACATCCAAAGCATGTCCGCGTTTTGTCGAATATGTTGAACGAGGCGAGACCACTGGACCAGAGATAACGACAATAGCTAGGGAATATTTAAAACCAATGCAGGATGCGAATATAGATACTTTGGTGCGGGGTTGTACGCACTATCCATTATTAACTGGCGTAATCTCATATGTGATGGGTCAAGGCGTCACATTAGTTTCCTCTGCAGAAGAGACGGCAAAAGATTTGTACCGAGTTTTAGTTGAGAATAACTTACTTAGAGAGCCATCTACGATCGCACCATCACATGAGTTCTTGGCCACCGGGGATGCCCATCAATTCGAATTTTTGGCCCGAAGATTCTTGGGACCAGAAGTCACCAAAGTAAAACATCAGGATCTATAACAGGAGTACGGATGCCAAGAAACGACGGTAGAGCAAACAATCAATTACGCGAAATTAAGTTCACTCGTAATTGGTTAAATAATGCAGAGGGTTCTGTGATTGTTGAGTTTGGCAATACCCGCGTACTTTGTGTTGCTACCTTTACTCCTGGCGTACCTCGCTGGTTAAAAGATTCCGGAAAAGGCTGGGTAACTTCAGAGTATTCAATGTTGCCGCGCGCTACCCACACACGTTCTGATCGTGAGAGTGTTAAAGGCAAATTAGGCGCACGTACACAAGAGATTTCACGTCTTATTGGTCGCTCACTTCGTGCAGTTATTGATAACCATGCACTTGGCGAAAACACTATTGTTTTGGATTGCGATGTATTACAAGCAGATGGAGGAACACGTACCGCTGCAATTACTGGCGCATACGTCGCACTTGCAGATGCGATTGCATGGGCAAAGGCGAACGGCCACGTAAAAGCAGATGCAAAAGTTCTTAAAGAGTCAGTATCTGCAGTATCCGTCGGAATTATTGATGGAGTACCAATGCTTGATCTCTGCTACGAAGAAGATGTTCGAGCAGAGACCGATATGAACGTTGTGATTTCAGGTTCGGGTAAATTTATTGAAGTTCAAGGAACAGCAGAAGGCGAACCGTTCAATCGCGCTCTACTTGATTCACTATTAGATTTAGCAGTTGATGGTTGTGGCACTCTTGCGGAATTGCAAATCAAATCTCTTTCATGAAATTAGTTTTAGCCACTAAGAATTCCGGTAAAGTTTTGGAATTTCGTCGGATACTTGCAGAGTTTGGCGCAAAAAATTTAGAAGTTGTGGGACTTGATAATTTTCCAGAAATCGGAGAAATTGAAGAAACTGGCAAAACTTTTGAAGAGAATTCGCTTTTGAAAGCTCGCACAATTTCGAAATTAACAGGGCTTCCAGCTTTGGCAGATGACAGTGGTATTTGTGTTGATGCACTAAATGGTGCACCAGGACTTTATTCAGCCAGGTATTCTGGTCAAGGAGATCGCGCCAATAATCAGAAACTTTTAGCAGCACTTAAAGATATTTCAGATGATAAGCGTGGCGCTTACTTCATCTGTGTAGCGGCCTTTGTTCGCCCAGATGGATTCGAACACGTTGAAGAAGGCCGCTTTTACGGCAAGATCTTGCATGAAGCAAAAGGTTCAGGGGGATTTGGGTATGACCCACTTTTCCAGCCTGAGGGCTTAAATTGCTCATCTGCAGAGCTATCGCCTGAAGAAAAAGATGCAATAAGCCATCGCGGTAAAGCGATGCGGGCCATTGCACCTTACATAATCGGCTAAAATTTCCCATAGTTATTCAGCCAAATTATTTAGGAGAATTAAGTGGCTACAAAGAAAGTTGCAAAGAAGGCCGCTAAGAAAGCGCCTGCAAAGAAAGCGGCGAAAAAGGCACCTGCTAAAAAGGTTGCTAAAAAGGCAGCCAAGAAAGCTGCAGTAAAGAAAGTCGCAAAGAAAGCTCCGGTAAAGAAAGTAGCTAAGAAAGCTGCCGTCAAGCGCACTGCACCGGCTGTTGCAGTAACCAGCGCCGTAGTTGCACCGAAGAGCGTAGAAGTTAAATCAGCAGCACCTGCTTCAGGTGCCTCAAGTGCAAAGAAGCAAGGTGGATCAAACCGTGTCGTTCTTGCGGTAGTTGTTGGAATTTTGGCAATTGGTGCAATCGCAATTTCAAATTCATCAAATTCATCAAACGAACCAGCACCTACTGAAAGTGCTACACCAACTGCAGAAGCAACTCCGACTGAGTCAGCATCGACTGCAGTAACAAATGTTGCAGCTCCACTTGGGATCGTCGCACATTACACAGCAGATGGTGCAACAATTTTCTGGAATGCCACAACTGCTACTGATGGACTTAAAGGTTATAGCGTAGAAGTTGCATCAAACGGTGGAGAATTCACCGAACTTGCCATGGTAGGTACTGATGTAACTAAATATGACATTACCAAGAGCGATGACACAGGTTGGATGTCATTTAAGATTTCCGCAGTTTACACAGACGGCCAGAAGGCAGAAGGAAAAGTTTTCGGACTTCCTGGTCAATACAAGTAATTGGTAATCGCGGCTACATAAGCTGCGATACCTGCAGGTATCAGATGAACGCCATCCGGAGCGAAAAACTCCGGATGGTTTTCTGATTTAAGGGCCCAATCCACAACTCTAAAGTTTGGATATTTATCTGCTTCTGTTTGAATCATTTGATTATTTTCATCGCGCCAAGCGCGAGGCACTGCCGTATTAACGACTATCACCAATGGTTGATCTTTAAGTTCAAGAAAAATCTCACTTATTTCAGTGGTAGTTAGCCTGTTGTTGTTTCCCAGATTTATTACAGTCTTCATGCCAATCATTTTTGATTTATCATGCTTGATTACTGAGAGTAATTCGCTTGCTTGGCGTCCGACTCGGGCATTAATTAGGCCAATATGAGATTTTGATTCAAGTTCATTTCGAATACCTAAAATCACCGAATCACCAACCACCCAGAGCCCATCTACTTTGCTGATGGTAGAAACTTGATCATCTTTAAACATCTGTTTTACTACTTCGTTATTTCGATCTGCAATCGCAATGGCATTATTACTAACAATTCCAACGGTGGCGAGTAGAGCCAAAGTCACCAATCCAGCGGTGGCTTTTTGTCTGCGTTGAACCTCTTTGGTTCGATACTTCATTCCTCGTAACCAGTTAGAAATCGCGCCATTTCTAACGGGTACTTCAATCCAACGTTGGGAAATATCTGCAAGTGCAAATACCACCAGAATTCTGAATGTGTATAGAGCCCATGTAGAACCTTCCAAATCTTGCGCCGGACGGGTTACTTGAAAAACTATCCAATGCCACAAGTAAATTGCATATGAGCGTTCACCAACCCAAACTAAGAATGAATTTTGCAATAGCGGAGCAAAGCGCGAAGCTGGATGTACGACCGACATGATGATGGCGCTACCAAAAATTCCCACCAATGGAAACGCAATTCGGTAAGCAGTTGGATCTGCTTCTTGAATAAATAGAAATGAACTCAGAAGTCCAATCAGACCAAAGACTCCAATAAAGTCGATGAAATCTTGTGCTCGTTTTTCGATATTGACTCTTAAGTTTTGCGGAATCCAACTTACGGCTAAAGCTGATCCCAAAAATAAACCAATCGAATGTGTATCTGTGCCAAAGTAAACATGGCTAATGTCCTGAGTAGAGGAGATGTCAGCTTTAATTGATGCTAGAAATAACGCAATTCCGGAAAAGGTAGCAATTGATAATGCAGCAGTAGGTATTACTTTTTTACCGAAAACTTTTAAAACAAAATAAAGAATCAGTGGCCAAACCAAATAATATTGCGCTTCAACTCCTAAGGACCAGGTATGTTGCAAAAGCGGCGGTCTACCAAAACTTTCAAAATAATCTTGGTGCTTGAACACTAACCACCAATTCATAAGTCCAGTTAAAGCAAAGGGTGCATCTGTAAGAAAGCGACGCATTGAATCTGGTGCCCAAACTCCGACGAAGATTGCAGTAACAATCACCATAAATATCAGAGGTGGTACTAGTCTTCGGATGCGACCAATATAAAATCCACGTAAATCTAAGCCACCTGATCTCTGAATTGAATCAAGCAGCAAGCGGGTGATTACATAACCAGAAATTACAAAGAAAAGATCAACGCCTAAAAAGCCACCCGGAATCCAGGTAAAACCCAAGTGATAAAGCATTACGGCAATTACTGCAATTGCACGTAGACCATCGATAGCCGGGATGTATCGAATCCCTTTCGGGGCAGCCATCAAATTTGATTACTTCTTTTTATTTGATTTTGAAGCAGATTTTTTCTTAGCGCTCTTTGGCGCAGTGATTGCGGGCTTGGTTCGTTCACTTTTAACTCTAAGTGGCACCTTTGAAACCAATTTGCCATCTTCTTTAATGTTTTCTAAAACATTATTTCTAAGTTCGGCTAGACGCCCGTAAGCGCTTTCTAATCTAGAGCGGCTGGCATGGATTGCCTCCTGCGCCGCATCAAGTGATTGAGTTTGGATTTTATAAAGACGTCCAGCTTCTTCCATTACACCATTTAGCCATTGGCGATATTCCAAAACATCCTGCGATGCTTCACCAATAATTGTTTCGCCTTCACGTTTTGCCGAATTAACAATTGAAGAGCCTTCACGCTTTCGCTGTTCGAGAAGTTCTTCCGCAGCAATTTCGGCTTGTTCAATTTTTTCGGTGGCTTCAGTTTCGGCAGCTTTAATGTATTTGCGGCCACGAGCTTCAGCGCCACTTAATATAGATTGCGCCTTTTCCTGTGCAGCTTCTAGCGCATCTTTAGCTTGTCGTTGGGTTTCATTTACCAAGCGATCTGATGCGGCTTGTGCTTTAGCTTCACGAACTTGAGCTGACTTAATCATGGTCAACGCAGTTTCAGTGGCCAAAATTTCAAACTCTTCTTTAGAAAGCGAACGAATATCGCGGCGCGAACGCAGATCTGCTAACTGTGATTCAAGTTCGCGAATACGGTCAACTGATGTAATTGATGGTTCGTTCTCTTCTTTGTAACCAACCCAGTTGAAGAAACCGCTTTTCTTAGCCACTTAATGCTCCTTACTTCAGGTAGGTCACTTTAATAGATTGGTAGAAAAACTAATACCCCGCACTCATTCCCGCGAACATCAGGGCTAAATCCTTGCTTATTGGGTGAGGTCGGTCTAGCCTGCATGAGTTATCGAAAGGTTAGGTTAATGTCGCAAGATTGGTCATTTAATACCCAGCAAATTCACGCAGGTCAAGAACCAGACGGAAGCTTTGGATCTATAAATCTACCTATCCATCAAACTACTGCTTATCAATTCAAGAGCACCGACCAAGCTGCCAATATGTTTGCTTTGAAAGAATTTGGCAACTCCTACACCAGAATGACAAATCCCACTCAAAATGTGGTCGAACAGCGATTAACCGAACTTGAAGGTGGCATTGGTTCATTACTAGTTTCATCGGGTATGGCCGCTACCGCCATGGCGTTAATGAATGTCGCTGAATCTGGTGATCATATTGTGTCTAGCAGAAATGTTTATGGTGGAATTTATAATTTACTTAATTACACATTACCTAAATGGGGCGTACAGACCACTTTTGTTGATGATGCCAACAATTTAGATGCTTGGAAACGAGCAATTAAACCAAATACCAAAGCGCTCTTTGGTGAAGGTATTTCTAATCCAATTGCGGCTTGTCTAGATATAGAAGGTATTGCAAACGTAGCGCATGATGCTGGAATTCCTTGGATGGTAGATAACACAATTGCTACTCCATTTGTAACTCGACCATTTGATTATGGTGCAGATGTGATTACCCATTCTGCAACTAAATTCTTATCTGGTCATGGCAGCGCAATTATTGGCGCAATAGTTGACGCAGGTAAATTTGATTATGGCAAAGACCCCGCGAAATTTCCGGGTTTTAATCAACCTGATGCAAGCTATAACAATCTGGTTTATGCGCAGGATTTCGGTGCAAGTTCACCGGTTGGCAATATGGCATTCATTATCAAAGCTCGGGTACAACTTTTACGTGATTTCGGATCGGCAGTATCACCATTTAATGCTTGGTTGCTTTCACAAGGAATGGAAACCCTAAGCATGAGAATGCGCGAACATTTATCAAATGCGCAGAAAGTTGCGGAGTGGCTTTCAACCCACCCACAAGTGCAAAAAGTTATGTATAACGGATTGCCAAGTTCAGAGTGGTATCAAAACCAACAAAAGTATGCCAAAAAAGGCGGCGGTGCGGTGATGTCATTTGAAATCAAAGGTGGCAAAAGTGCAGGTATGAAATTTGTGGAAGCGCTGCAACTTTTCCGACATGTTGCGAACATCGGTGATGTGCGATCTTTAGTTATTCATCCAGCTTCAACAACTCATTCACAACTTGGCGAAGAAGGCATGAGTCAAGCTGGTATTAATCCAGGAATGATTAGATTAAGTATCGGAATTGAAGATTTTGAGGATATTAAGCGTGATTTAGAAAAAGGTTTTAAAGCTGCTTCTTAAATCTAAACCAAAGATATCCAAGTACTCCACAAATTACTGAAGCTAAATAAATACCAGTATGGATGCTTTCTAATTCAGCGCCATTTGTGGAAATTTCGGCAATCACGATAGAAACTGTCATGCCCATTCCACACAAGAGGCCCACCCCAATCATTTCTTTTTTAAGGACTAGCCAAGCCACTAAAGAAATACCAATAACTTTTCCAAAAATGCGAGCAATTAAATATGAGCTAACCGTTGAATCAAAAGAGAAATGGGTAGGGAAGTGAGTAAGAATTACTACAGGAGTTACCACAAAGAATGACCACGGAGTTAGATATTTAATTACCAAATCTTTTCGTGGCAATAATGCCCCTATTACCGCTGCAAAAATAGTAGAAGCCGAAGTTACTAAATTTAACTTACCGCTATAAAAAATTCCGATAGCGATTAAGGAAAGAAAATCATCAGCAACGGCAAGTGCCAAAACAAAAAGTCGAAGTTTTGCATCAATACGTTTGCCAAGAAGCGCGATGACTGCTAATGCCAAAGTGATGTCGGTCGGCATAACCGCTCCCCAAGCTTGCGATTCAGGTTGAAGTAAACGGAAGATGAACGCTGGGAGAATCATTCCGCCAAGCGCTGCAAGTACTGGTGCAACCAATTCTTTCTTATGTTCTAATTCATTCCTGATTTCGGCTCCTACGAGCAGAAAAAAAGACGCAATCAAAATATCCACGAGTAGAATTGTAATGATATGAAAACAGTTTTATTTGTTTGTGTTCATAATGCAGGTCGCTCACAGATGGCTGCTGGTTTTATGCAAAAGCTCGGTGAAGGCAAAGTAGAAGTATTATCTGCCGGCAGCGCTCCGAAAGATTCAATTAATCCTGTTGCAGTGCAAGCTATGGCTGAGGTAGGCATTGATATCGCAAATAACACTCCCAAGATTCTGACAGATGAAGCAGTAATCGCATCTGATGTAGTAATCACCATGGGCTGCGGAGATACTTGTAAGTTCTATCCGGGAAAGAGATACGAAGATTGGCAGTTGGATGATCCGGCAGGACAAGGAATTGAATCAGTAAGAGAAATTAGAGATGAAATAAAAAAGAAAGTAGTGAATTTACTTTCGGATTTATCAGAATTTTAAGTTAAAACTTTGGTGCGGGAGGTGGGACTTGAACCCACACGCCGTAAGGCACAGGTTCCTAAGACCTGCGTGTCTGCCGTTTCACCACTCCCGCATCTGTCCTTAAGGACAAGTTCCGTGGTTTGTATTGGAACGGGAGAAGGTTAGTTATAGATTACCGATATTCAAAATTCAGAAGGTATTAGAGGGGAAAAAATGTCATACACGCCTACGTCAGCAGATAAATTCACTTTCGGTCTTTGGACTGTTGGCTGGCAAGCACGTGACCCATTCGGAGATCCAACGCGCGATGCACTTGATCCAGTTCGTACTGTTAACGAACTTGCAAAGCGTGGCGCTTACGGCGTGACTTTTCATGATGACGATTTGATTCCATTTGGATCAGATGATGCCAATCGTCGCGCACATATAGATAGATTTAAGAAAGCGCTTACGGAAACCGGAATGAAAGTTCCGATGGCAACGACCAATCTATTTTCACATCCGGTGTTTAAAGACGGTGCTTTTACATCTAACGATAAAGATATTCGGCGATACGCGATTCGAAAGGTCATGAAAAATATCGAATTGGCCGTTGAATTAGGGGCGAAAATATATGTCTGCTGGGGTGGTCGTGAAGGCGCGGAATCTGAAAGTTCTAAAGATGCATATGTGGCGCTAGAGCGTTATCGCGAAGCCTTTAATGTGCTTGGAGAATTTGTACTAGATAATAAATACGACATTAAGTTTGCCATGGAACCAAAACCAAATGAACCTCGTGGCGATATCTTCTTACCTACCATTGGACATGCACTTGGATTCATCAGCACTTTAGATCATCCTGAATTAGTTGGATTGAACCCTGAGGTTGGTCATGAGCAGATGGCTAATCTGAATTTCGTTCACGGAATCGCTCAGGCACTATTCCACAAGAAGCTATTTCATATAGATTTAAACGGCCAGCACCCCTGCGGCCAGTTAAGATTGGGATTGTTTCGTTAGGTGGCGTTTATTCTTATACCGATATGCAAACTGCATTTATCGGGTATCAACTTCCAGCGCCGGTTGTTGCTGCGTTAGGCCCGCAAAATATATACGACCAACATTCAACCATTGAGAATATGTTGGATATTGCCTG
>CAXBPX010000052.1:0-9259 GCA_963977625.1 uncultured bacterium | reverse complement strand
GTGTACAAACCAGGTAACGTGGTTTTACAGCCAAAGATTCTGGCAACTTTGCAGGAAGCTGTTGCAAAAGAATTAGGCATGGCCGCTGGATCTAAGCCAATGGACCTAGTTTTCCATGGTGGTTCTGGCTCATTACTTTCGGAAATTCGCGAAGCGCTTGATTACGGTGTAATCAAGATGAATATCGATACCGATACTCAGTATGCATTTACTCGCCCAGTCGTTGAACATATGCTCAAGAATTACGATGGCGTATTAAAAATTGATGGCGAAGTTGGCAATAAAAAGATGTACGACCCACGCGCATGGGGCAAATCAGCTGAAGCTGGTATGGCTGCTCGTGTTGTACATGCTTGCGAAGATCTTCGTTCCACCGGAACTTCACTAAAGAAATAAGTTTTAACTGTGCCAGCATTAGTTCTCCTTGGTGCGCAATGGGGCGACGAAGGAAAAGGTAAAGCCACTGACCTATTAGGTGATCGCGTTGATTACGTAGTCCGCTACCAAGGTGGAAATAATGCTGGCCATACAGTGGTAATCGGAGATCAAAAGTATGCGTTACATCTTTTGCCTTCCGGAATTCTCTCTTCAAATTGCGTACCAGTAATCGGAAACGGTGTGGTAATCGACCCAGCGGTACTACTTGAAGAAATCAAAGGTTTAAACGAACGCGGAATAGATACTTCTAAATTAACTATTTCGCTTAATGCACATTTGATTACTCCCTATCATCGCACCATTGATAAAGTCACTGAGCGTTTCTTAGGTAAAGCAAAAATCGGTACTACTGGTCGTGGTATCGGACCTGCGTATGCAGACAAGATCAATCGCATCGGTATTCGAGTGCAAGATTTATTTGATACCTCTATTTTGCGACAAAAGCTAGAAGCTGCGCTTAAAGATAAGAACCAAGTTTTGGTAAAAGTTTTTAATCGCAACAACATTAATGTCGAAGATGTACTTGCTGAGTATTTAAATTATGCAGAAATCTTGCGTCCATATGTTGCAGACACTGCGCTTATTTTAAATAAAGCTTTAGAAGCAGGGAAAACCGTGCTTCTTGAAGGCTCACAAGGTACTTTGCTAGATGTTGATCACGGAACATATCCATATGTGACTTCATCAAATCCAACTGCAGGCGGGGCTTGTACAGGCTCTGGAATTGGACCAACCAAAATTGATCGAGTAATCGGTATTTTAAAAGCTTACACAACTCGCGTTGGCAGTGGCCCTTTTCCAACGGAATTATTTGATGAAGATGGAGAAGCGCTGCGTCGCATTGGTGGCGAAGTAGGTGTTACCACTGGACGTAATCGACGTTGCGGTTGGTTTGATGCGCCAATTGCAAGATACGCAACTCGCGTTAATGGTTTAACTGATTTCTTTTTAACTAAGTTAGATGTCTTAACTGGTTGGGAGAAAATCCCAGTTTGCGTCGCATATGAAATTGATGGCAAGCGAATTGAAGAAGTTCCGGCTTCACAATCTGATTTTCATCATGCTAAACCAATTTATGAATATTTGGATGGTTGGAAAGAAGATATTTCCAATTGCAAAAAATTTGAAGAGCTACCAGCTAACGCGCAGAAGTATGTGAAATATTTAGAGAAGATTAGTGGCGCTCCAATGTCGGCCATCGGTGTCGGGCCGGGGCGCGATCAAACCATCGTCGTCAAGGAATTTATCTAACGATGAAGGTGCTGCTGATAGGAAGCGGTGGACGCGAACATGCGCTAGCCACAGGACTATCAGCAGATAAATCGGTAACCGAATTACATGCTGCGCCAGGTAATCCTGGTATCGCAGAACTTGCCACAATTCATGAGCTTTCAATTTCTGACAATGCTGCAATTGTTAATTTAGCTAAATCTTTAGCAGTGGATTTAGTTGTGATTGGTCCTGAGGTGCCGTTAGTAAATGGCGTGGCAGACGAACTGCGCTTAGCTAAATTTGCCGTATTTGGCCCTTCAAAAGCTGCAGCACAAATTGAAGGTTCAAAACACTTTGCTAAAGGTGTCATGCGCGATGCTGGTGTGCCAACTGCAAAATCATTTACGTGCGAAAATCAAAAAGAGATCGAAAATGCGTTAGATACCTTTGGCGCACCATTTGTAGTTAAAGATGATGGGCTAGCTGCAGGTAAAGGTGTGGTCGTCACTGAAGATCGCGAAGTGGCGCTACAACATGCGCTCTCATGTACTCGGGTAGTTATTGAAGAGTATTTAAAAGGTCCTGAGATTTCCCTCTTTGGAATTTCTGATGGCACCAATATTCTGCCGATGCAACCAGCACAAGATTTCAAACGTGCATACGATAATGATGCTGGGCCAAATACTGGCGGCATGGGCGCTTATTCGCCATTACCTTGGGCGCCATCTGACATTATCGAAGATACCTATGAACAAGTTTTAGCTCCAGTAATTGCAGAAATGGCGGCGCGCGGTACACCATTTGTTGGGTTACTTTATGCAGGACTTGCAGTTACGGATCGCGGCATAAAAGTTATTGAATTTAATGCCCGCTTTGGTGATCCAGAAACTCAAGTTTTGATTCCGCGACTTAAAACTCCGCTAGCACAATTACTTTACAAAGCGGCAACTGGAGATTTAATCGATTCAGTATTGGAGTGGCGCGATGAATCTGCGGTCACAGTTGTATTAGCAGCAAATGGTTATCCATCTGAAGTTAAAACTGGAGATGCAATTTCCAATTTGAATCCAAGTGATGGCGTGAAAATTTTCCACGCTGGAACAAAAAATATAGATGGCCTGGTTTCAGCAGGTGGCAGAGTGCTAACGGTCACCGGATTGGGATCTGATTTAACGCAGGCAAGAGATAAGGCGTATCGCACAATTTCTCAAGTAAAACTAGCGGGGTCTTTCTACCGCAATGACATCGCATTGAACGCTTCAATCGCAGAATATGGCAATTAAGGGAACTAATAGAGGAGAATGAGTCAGTGAGCGTCCTAGCTAATCGATACGCAAGCAATGAAATGCGTCAGATTTTCTCTGCTGAAGCAAAGATCATCGCCGAGCGCGAACTCTGGTTGGCCGTAGCGAGAGCGCAGAAAAAATTAGGTCATCAAATTACGGATGAACAATTATCAGCATATGAAAAGGTAAAACACGCAGTTCATTTGGATTCTATCGACGAACGCGAAAAAGCTACTCGTCATGATGTAAAAGCTCGAATTGAAGAATTTAATGCCTTAGCCGGCCACCAAGTTATTCACACCGGCATGACTAGCCGAGACTTAACAGAAAATATCGAAGCGCTGCAAATTCGTTTGGGATTGGAATTAATTCGCGATAAGTCCGTGGCTTTGTTGGCAAGACTTGGCGAAAAAGCAGCGCAATATTCCAATCAACCAATTGCTGGCCGTTCTCATAATGTGCCAGCGCAAATAACAACTTTGGGTAAACGTTTTGCATCAAGTGCCGAAGAGATGCTGTATGCATTCGAACGTCTAACTTCTCTACTAGATCGTTATCCAATGCGCGGGCTTAAAGGGCCAGTTGGCACATCGCAAGATTCCATTGATTTACTTGGTTCATTTGAAAAGCACTCACAATTGGAAAATGAAATTGCAAATCATTTAGGTTTTAAACGCCTATTGGATTCAACCGGTCAGGTTTATCCACGTTCGCTTGATTATGAAGTAGTAACTACATTAGTTCAACTTGCAGCTGCACCATCCTCACTTGCCACTTCAATTCGATTAATGGCTGGTGCTGAGCTCGTGACAGAAGGCTTCAAAGCTGGTCAAGTTGGAAGTTCTGCAATGCCTCATAAGATGAACACACGTTCGTGCGAACGAGTTAATGGTTTGGCAGTTATTTTGCGCGGTTACAGCGCAATGGTTGGTGAATTAGCCGGTGATCAATGGAACGAAGGCGATGTTTCTTGTTCTGTAGTACGCCGAGTTGCAATTGCAGATGCTTTCTACGCAATTGATGGTTTATTAGAAACTATGTTGACTGTGCTAAAAGAGTTTGGAGTATTTCCGGCAGTGATTAATGCAGAACTTGAACGCTACCTGCCATTTTTAGCAACTACTAAAATATTGATGGCGGCAGTTAAAGCAGGGGTTGGCCGCGAAGTTGCTCATGAAGTTATTAAAGAACATGCAACTAAAGCCGCGTTATCTATGCGTGAAGGTGCGCCAAATAACCTTTTAGAAGTTTTGGCAGATGATTCTCGAATTCCACTTAATCACCAAGAGTTGAAAGCTCTAATAAAAGACCCAATTGATTTCACGGGCGCTGCTCAAGAACAAGTTTCACGTGTAGTTAAACGCATTGAAGCGATTACTACAAAACATGCTGACGCTGCAAAGTATCAGCCTGGCTCAATTCGATGAGCGGATTCGGCCAGAGCGGCGCACCTGCAGCGCCAGAAATTGCAGGATGGAAACACTTAAGAACTGGAAAAGTACGTGATCTTTACACAAATGATAAAAATGAATTATTGATTGTGGCATCAGATCGAATTAGTGCATTTGACTGGGTGTTACCAACCGAAATTCCAAATAAAGGCAAATTACTAACTCAGATTTCACTTTTTTGGTTTGAATTACTTTCAGATTTAGTACCTAATCACATCATCACAACCGATGTCCCTGCATCAGTCGCTGGTCGTGCTGTAATTGCTAAGCCTCTTCAAATGTTTGCCATTGAATGTGTTGCACGTGGATTTTTAACTGGTAGTGGTTGGGTTGAGTACCAAACTAATCAAGAAGTTTGTGGCAATAAATTGCCAGCCGGCTTAATCGATGGCGCAAAATTACCAGAATCAATATTTACTCCGGCAACTAAAGCTGAAATTGGTGATCACGATATCAATATCAATTTTGCGGAAGCTGCCAAAATAGTTGGTGATTCAAATGCCAAAGATCTAAAACAATTAACTCTGAAACTTTATGATCGCGCTAAAAATTACGCCGCCTCACGCGACATCATTTTGGTCGATACCAAATTTGAATTTGGCCTTGATACCAACGGCGTAATTACTTTGGGGGATGAAGCGCTCACACCTGATTCCTCCCGGTTCTGGGATCAGGACCATAACTCCTTCGATAAGCAGTATTTACGAGATTATCTGGCAACTGTTTGGGATAAAAGAAGTGAACCTCCTACTATTCCGCAAGAAATAGTAGAGAAAACCGCAGCTAGATATGAAGAAGCGTATTTTCGGTTAACGGGTAAGAGGAGCTAAAAATGGCAAAGATCATTGTTGAAGTTATGTTGAAACCAGAGATCTTAGATCCACAAGGACAAGCTGTTGCTTCTGCGCTACCACGTCTTGGATTTAATTTTGCCAAAAGTGTGCGCCAAGGAAAGCGTTTTGAAATTGAAGTAGACGGTGAAGCTAATACCGAAACGATTGAAGCCATTAAAAAGGCCGCTGAAGTTCTACTTTCAAATCCAGTTATTGAAAATTACACCGTACGAGTTGAGAAATAATGCGTATTGGCGTCGTAACTTTTCCAGGATCACTTGATGATCGCGATGCGCAACGCGCAGTGCGTGAAGCAGGGGGTCAAGCGGTTGCGTTATGGCACGGAGATTCATCAATCAACAATGTTGATGCCGTAATTCTTCCTGGTGGATTTTCCTATGGTGATTATTTGCGTTGTGGTGCAATTTCCAGATTTGCTCCAGTAATGACAGATGTTATTGAAAAAGCAAAAGCTGGTCTGCCGGTCCTAGGTATCTGTAATGGTTTTCAGATCCTTTGCGAATCACATCTACTTCCTGGTGCACTTACTCGAAATAAAGATCTGCACTTCATCTGCAAAGATCAAGAATTAGAAATTGTAAATAACAAGACTTTATGGACAAGCGAATATCAAGTTGGCCAGCACATCACAATTCCGCTTAAGAATGGTGAGGGTTCTTTTCAATGTGATGACCACACATTAAATATGCTGGAATCAGAAGGTCGAATTGTGGCTCGCTATGTCGGCGAAAATCCAAATGGTTCTCGTAATCTAATTGCTGGAATCACAAACGAGCGTGGAAATATTGTTGGGTTAATGCCACATCCCGAACATGCAATTGAAGATTTATGTGGCCCAGGAACCGATGGACTTGGTTTCTTTACTTCGGTGCTTAAAGCGATGGTCAAATAATGTCGCTAGATACCGTCAAAAACGCTTTAAATACACCGGAAAATAGTCAGCCATTTGCCGAACTTGGTTTAAAGCCAGATGAATATCAGCGCATCAGAGATATTTTAAAACGACGCCCTACATCATCCGAACTAGCTATGTATTCCGTAATGTGGTCAGAGCATTGTTCTTACAAATCATCTAAAGTGCACTTAAAACAATTTGGTGAAAAAGCACCAAAGTCAGATGCGCTTTTAGTCGGTATTGGTGAAAATGCTGGCGTAGTAGATGTTGGTCAAGGTTATGCCGTGACATTTAAAATTGAATCGCACAACCATCCGTCATTTATCGAACCATATCAAGGTGCCGCTACTGGTGTGGGCGGAATTGTGCGCGATATTTTGACCATGGGTGCACGGCCAATTGCAGTTATGGATCCACTTCGATTTGGTCCAGCAGATGCCGCAGATACTCGACGGGTACTTCCAGGAGTAATTGCTGGAGTTGGCGGATACGGTAATTGTTTAGGTTTACCAAATATTGGTGGTGAAGTGGTATTTGATGAAACTTATCTTGGTAATCCATTGGTAAATGCGCTATGTGTTGGTGTAATGAAACATGATCAAATTAAATTAGCTAAAGCTTCTGGCGCCGGAAATCTAGTTGTGCTTTATGGTGCCAAAACTGGTGGCGACGGTATTGGTGGAGTTTCAGTATTAGCTTCGGAAACTTTTGGAGAAAGCGGGCCAGCAAAGCGTCCATCAGTTCAAGTTGGAGATCCATTTGCTGAAAAAGTTTTAATTGAATGTTCGTTGGAAATATTTGCCGCTGATTTAGTTGTCGGTATTCAAGATTTAGGTGGCGCGGGACTTTCATGTGCGACTTCAGAACTTGCATCTGGAGGCACCGGAGGCATGCAAGTAGAACTTGATCGGGTGCCACTACGCGATCCATCGCTATCCCCAGAAGAAATTTTGATGTCCGAATCTCAAGAGCGTATGTGCGCGATAGTTGAGCCGAAAAACATCGATAAATTCCTGGAAATCTGCGCTAAATGGGATGTAACCGCCACCGTGATTGGCCAGGTAACTGATGGTGATCGATTAATAATTACTTGGCATGGTGAAGTCATTGTGGATGTTCCGCCTCGAACTGTGGCGCATGACGGACCGGTTTATCAACGTCCAATCGCAAAACCTGCATACATTGAACAAGCAGCACAACAAGTTTTGAATTTACCAATGCCATCATCAGCTTCAGAAATAAAAGCAGCATTATTAAAAATTGCATCGGCACCAAATATTGCAGATAAATCCTGGGTAACAAATCAATACGATCGATACGTTTTAGGAAATACTGTGCAATCACAACCTGAAGATTCTGGAATGGTACGGATTGATGAGGAAACTCATTTAGGTGTGGCAATTTCTACTGATGCAAATGCAAATTGGTCTTATCTAAATCCTTATGAAGGTGCCAAGTTGGCGCTACTTGAAGCTTGTCGAAATATTGCAACTGCTGGCGCTAAACCTCTTGCAGTTACCAATTGTTTAAATTTTGGTTCGCCAGAAGATCCAGGCGTGATGTGGCAATTTGCAGAATCAGTTCGAGGACTTGCAGATGCATGTTTAGAGATGGGACTTCCAGTTACCGGAGGCAATGTCTCTTTCTATAATCAAACTGGCACAGTGGCAATTTTGCCAACACCTGTGATTGGGGTATTAGGTGTAATTGATGATGTGCGCACTCGTACCCCGATGTCATACAAAGAATCAGGACTTTCCCTTTTCTTAATTGGAGAAACGAAATCAGATTTCGCCGGATCAGAATGGGCATATCTACATGGCCAACGCGGTGGTATCGCACCAAGTTCAGATATTCCAACGGCAATGCGTTTAAATGAGTTACTTGTTGCGGGGCGAACTCAAAAGATTTTTGTGGCGGCACATGATCTATCCCAAGGTGGATTAGCGGCAGTTTTGACTGAAATGACGCTGAAAAATAACGTTGGTGCGCAGGTAAAACTTTCCAACCCAGCGGTTGATTTATTGAGCGAAACTCCGGGTCGAGTATTAGTAGCGGTTAAAGATGAACACAAGTTATTAGAACTGGGTGCTAAATATTCAATTCCAGTTACCAAAATTGGCCAAACCGGCGGAGCAACTTTAGAAATTAATGATGCAACGATTTTGCTTTCAGAACTTCGTAAAGCTTATACAGAAACTTTGCCAGGACTTTTCTCATGACCCGAAACCCAGAAGTTATGGCACAAGTAAAAGCAACACTTGCGGAATTGGTAAGTCGAGCACCAGGTCGTGCCATTGAAGTACGGATTCCACCGTATGCTGCAGTGCAATGTGGTGAAGGACCAACGCACACCCGCGGCACACCACCAAATGTAATTGAAATGGATGCAGAAACTTGGCTGGCACTTGCAAATGGAAAATTATCTTGGCAAGATGCAATTGAGAGCGGACAAGTTAGCGCTACGGGTGCACGTGCAGATCTAAGTGAGTATCTACCGATTGGATCAATTCAATGAGACGTCCAGATGGCAAGTTAACTCACAATCTTTTTGAAGAAGATAAAGGTCCGCAAGATGCTTGTGGCATTTTTGGAGTTTGGGCACCCGGCGAAGAGGTTGCCAAGTTAACTTTTTATGGTCTTTATGCCTTGCAACATCGTGGCCAAGAGTCAGCGGGTATTGCAACTTCAGATGGCGAACGCATTCTTATCTACAAAGATATGGGTCTGGTCTCGCAAGTGTTTACCGAACATGATTTAGCAAATTTGAAAGGTCACTTAGCAATTGGGCATACCCGTTATTCAACTACTGGATCTTCTACCTGGGTAAATGCGCAACCAACATTGCGCCCAACTAAATACGGCACCTTGGCTTTAGCCCACAACGGAAATCTCACAAATATCGGCGATTTACTGCAGGAATTGGCGAAACATCCAGAAACCGGAATTCAAGCTACAACGGATACTGAAGTGATGTCATCACTTATTGCTTTGCGCGATGAGAAGAATTTAGAAGCATCTGCAGTTTCGGTATTACCGCAATTAGAAGGTGCATTCTCATTAGTATTTATGGACGAGCACACTTTGTATGCAGCACGTGATCGTCATGGAGTAAGACCTTTA
>CAXBPX010000051.1:0-9289 GCA_963977625.1 uncultured bacterium | reverse complement strand
TATGGTTTCCAGATTTCAGATTTTGATCAGGATTATCAACTGCTACCGATTGCGCGCGGTACCACTTTGCTAGATGCCACATTAGATGTTTGCAGTGGTGACTTCCCTTCTGAAAAAACTCGGGTTTTGCGACGTCAAGTAGCAGCTAATAAAGAGGGCAGTCCATACTCATTTTTAAGCACCGAAACTGTTAAATATAAAGATAGCGCTAGCGCCGAAAGTGCGTTAACTGATTTAGATAATGTGGTGGCAAAGTGCAAAATTGCTGGTGGTTTTAAAGGAGCTGACGGCGCAATTACTAAATATGCTTTTAGTGACACCCCTAAATTTACCTTTGCAGATGGCGTTAAAGGCCGCGTGCTATTAACGTTAATTGGCGAAGGTGCAAGTGCGCGTTGGTTGCTGGGTTTCTTCCAAATCAAAGGCGAATTGGCAGTGAATACATATTTAGTTCGTGCGGAAAAATTTAGCGATGCGGATATTAAGCGTTGGTCGCAAGTTGCCGCAGAAATCTCAACTAGGTTAAGTGGGTATACGCCAGTAAACTAAGCGCCATGAGTAGCATGCGAAACAAAGTGGCGCTAGTAATGGTGCATACCTCGCCACTTGAACAAGCTGGCATTGGTGATGCTGGCGGCATGAATATCTACGTCATCGAATCTGCAAAGCGAATGGCAGCAGTTGGTGTGGATGTAGATATCTTCACTCGCAAAATTGCGGCAGATCAACCAGATGTAGTGCAATACGAAAAAGGTATTCGGATTGTGCATCTAGATTTACCTATCGGAACTAAAAAAGAAGAGCTGCCATCTTTAATTCCTGCTATGGCCCAAGATTTCAAAGCAAAAATTAAAGGCGCCGGCTATCAGATTATTCATAGCCATTATTGGATTAGTGGCAAAGTTGCGATGCCGGCTGCAAAAGAATTTGAGATTCCGTTGGTACATACCATGCACACCATGGCGCGCGTGAAGAATGCTTATTTAGCTGAAGGTGAAAGCCCCGAACCAATGATTCGCGTGCAAGGTGAAACGCAAATAGTTCAAGCAGCAGATGCGCTAATTGCAAATACAGATGCCGAAGCGGCATCACTTGTGGGTTTATATGATGCCTGTCCAGATAACGTGGCAGTAGTTGCACCAGGCGTTGATTTATATAGCTTTACCCCCAACCGCAAAGATGCCCGTAAAAATTTGAGTTTGGATCCAAAGAAATTAATTATCTCTTTTGTGGGCCGCATTCAACCGCATAAAGGACCAGAAGTTTTGGTGCGCGCGATAAATGAAATGATGCAACACAATCCAGAATTGCGTGCAGTTTTACAAGTTTTAATTACGGGTGGCGCATCTGGTGTTGGCAACAATGAAGCGCTACGAATTCGTGAATTAGTAAATTGGCTAAAACTTGATGATGTCATTAAATTTTTAGATCCGATTGGTCGAGAAAAGTTGCCAGATTTGTATCGCGCATCTGATTTAGTTTGTGTGCCAAGTTATTCCGAAAGTTTTGGTTTAGTGGCGCTAGAAGCGCAAGCATGCGGTACACCAGTAGTTGCAAGTGCAGTTGGTGGCTTAAGAACTGCAGTTGCAGATGGTATTTCAGGCGTCTTAGTTGATGGACATAATCCAAAAGCTTGGTCATCAGTTATTGCGCGTTTATTAATGGAACCACAGCGTCGAATCACACTTTCAATGGGCGCAGTGGAACATGCATCACACTTTGGTTGGGATGCAACGGCTCGTGGCACTTTAGATGTCTATGACCGTTTGATTAATCACCAGCCAATGGCAAGATACGCACCATGACTTCATCAGATTCAAATAGCAAATACACTTTAATTTTATTGCGCCATGGCGAATCAGAATGGAATGCGCTTAATTTATTTACTGGTTGGGTAGATGTGCGTCTTTCTGCAACTGGTGAAGCCGAAGCCAAACGCGGTGGAGTCTTATTAAAAGAGCGCAATTTATTGCCAGATATTTTGCACACTTCACTTTTGCGCCGCGCGATACATACTTCGCAGCTAGCGCTAGATTCCTGCGATCGCCACTGGATTCCGGTTAAACGCTCATGGCGCTTAAATGAACGCCATTACGGTGCACTGCAAGGAAAAGATAAGGCTCAGACATTAGCTACTTATGGTGAAGAGCAATTTAAATTATGGCGCCGCTCTTTTGATGTGCCACCACCACCAATTGATGAAAATGATGAATTTTCACAGGCGCGAGATCCTCGTTATGCCGATTTGGCGGCAGTGCCCCGCACTGAATGTTTAAAAGATGTGGTCGCGCGCATGATTCCTTACTGGAACGAATCAATTATTCCTGATTTAAAGACTGGCAAAAAAGTTTTAATCACGGCACATGGCAATTCGATTCGCGCTTTAGTCAAACATTTAGATGGTATTTCAGATGCAGATATTGCGGGCTTAAATATTCCTACCGGAATTCCATTGCTTTATGAACTAAATGCAGATTTCAAACCAGTAAAAATTGGTGGCGAATATTTAGATCCCGAAGCAGCCAAAGCAGCGATTGAAGCAGTGGCAAATCAAGGTAAGAAGTAATTCGAAATCGATACTAGTAATTGAGAATTAAGAGTTATATTCGCCGTTAACCATGTAATAAACACGGCGACCCACGGATACCGCGTGGTCTGCGCAACGTTCGTAATAACGTCCAAGTAGCGTCATATCAATTGCAATTTCGGTGCCATGCGCCCAAGTTGATTCCATTAGAGTTTTAAATAGTTGGCGATGTAATTTATCCATTTCATCGTCATCTTGTTCCAGTTGTAGGGCCAAAGTAGTGTTACGAGTGTCAATTGCAGAAGTGGTCTTTTTAATAATGCCAACTGCAACGCGATCCATGTTACGAATAATGTCGCGCAGCTCTTCAGGGACCGCAATATTTGGATAGCGCATGCGGGCCAGCTTTGCGATGTGGTGTGCCATATCGCCCATACGTTCTAAATCAGCGGACATACGAAGTGAAGTTACTAGTGTTCGTAAATCGCCCGCGACCGGAGATTGGCGCGCGATGATCATCATGGTGCGATCATCTAATTCATGTTGCATATCATCGATGTTGTCATCATCTTTGATTACCTTTTCGGCAAGTTCTAGATTTGGTTCGAGCAACGCGCGAGTTGCAGCAGACATTGATTCTTCAACCGTACGTCCCATTTTGACGAGGGTGTCATGGATGGAATCAAGCTCTTCCTGAAAGGCATTACGCATAGTGGAATTTTACCTTTCAGCCAAGGTAAATGTGCTCAGGTGAGTGAACAAATGATTAACAGATTATGAAGGGTTATTAATTCCACGATAATAGCCTCATGGGGCGAATTAGAGAGTTCTACGATGCGCTTATGTATCGACGCGCCCCGATCGCCGATGAAGATTTATTAGCAGTGGGTCCAAGTTCTGATTCACGTTTGCATGAGATTTTAGATTTAACAGATGCAGATTACATTCTGGTGAATGCGGATGATTATGTGATTTCTTGCTCTGAAACTGTTTCTAACATTGGGCTAGTTAAAAATAATCGCATCACCTCTGAAGCGATACGAAAATTAATCCGCAGCGCTCGCAATAAAAATGAGATTATCGAATCTGAAGTTGCGATTCCACGCGGCGTAATTGCAGCGGGATATCACGAACGACGCGTGCGAATTGGGCGCATCGGTAAGCAAGGCGAAGTAGCGGCATTGATTTTTGATGATTCAGAAGCTGATCGTTTAGATGCAGTGCGTAGAGATTTTGTGGCCAATATTTCCCATGAACTAAAAACTCCAATCGGCGGTATTTCGATATTGGCGGAGGCAATTTCCGAAGGCAGCGAAGACCCAGTATTGGTTAAAAATTTCTCGGAACGCATGAAAATCGAAGCCAATCGCTTATCCAATTTGGTGCAGGAGATTATTGATTTATCTCGCATTCAAGATCAAGATGCGATGCAGAACGCAGTGATGCTGCAACTTAATTCGGTTATCGAAGAAGCAATCTACCAATCTAAAGTCCGCGCTGAAAAGAAAGCGATTGAAATTAACTTTGTGACAGAAGACCAAGTGGATTTTTTTGGTGATAAGAAGCAAATAGTGATGGCAATCAGTAATTTAATTGAAAATGCCATCAATTATTCGCCAGAGCGTACTGTAGTGACCATAGTTTTAAAACGAAGTGATGATTTCGCCGAAATTACCATCAAAGATCAAGGCGTTGGTATTGCTGAGACAGATTTAAATCGAATCTTCGAACGTTTTTATCGCGTGGATGCAGCGCGTTCCAGAGAAACCGGCGGTACTGGTTTAGGTTTATCTATTGTTAAGCACGTGATTTCAAATCATGGCGGAGATATCCAAGTTTGGAGCGCACCTGGTACTGGCAGCACCTTTACAGTTTTATTACCAATCGTTAATTCCAAGCGCAATGACATCAATGAGAACGAAGGTGAGCGGTAATGACTCGTATTTTGATTGTTGAAGACGAGCAATCTTTCTCTGAGCCACTTAGTTTTTTGCTTGGTAAAGAAGGTTATGAAACTGAGGTCGCATCTGATGGCAATAAAGCTTTAGATATCTTCGGTAAAAAAGGTGCAGATTTGATTCTGCTGGATCTCATGTTGCCAGGCATGGCTGGCACTGAAGTTTGTAAACAAATTCGCGCAGTTTCTACAGTTCCTATCATTATGTTGACTGCAAAAGATGATGAAGTAGATACCGTGGTTGGTCTGGAATTAGGTGCTGATGATTATGTAACTAAACCATATTCATCACGAGAACTTTTAGCGCGAATCCGTGCGGTGCTGCGTCGCCGTAGCGATTTCGCGCTAGAAGAAGGCCAAGGCGCAGTAGTGCAAGTAGGGCAGATTCGGCTAGATACTGACAGACATTTAGTTACCTTCAATAACGAAAATATTCTCTTGCCTTTAAAAGAGTTTGAATTACTTGAGTTTTTGATGCGCAATGCTGGGCGCGTGCTTACTCGAGTTCAGATTATTGATCGCATTTGGGGAAATGATTATGTGGGTGATACCAAAACTTTGGATGTTCACATTAAACGATTACGCTCTAAATTTGAAAAAGATCCCGCAAATCCAGAGTTAATTCAGACAGTACGCGGTTTGGGTTACAAAATGGAACTTAATTAATATTGAATTAATTAAGCATTAACAACTAAAGCGTCTACTGAAACTGATCCAGCTAGACCAAAGAAAAATGACACCGGTACTCGGTGGCCGGCAATTAAATCAGTTGCTGGAATGGCAAGTTCAGCATTAGCAGAATCGCCACCAAAGATAATTGGCTTATCTTGCAGCGCCGCCTGTGGTTCAATTTGAATTGAAGTCTTATCGATAGCTACTGCGATAAGTGCATCTTGAGTTGGCTTTTGGTTGATAATGGTTCCGATTAAAGTGGCATCGCCTGCAGCATTAAGTGAAATATAGATATTGCGTAAGTAAATTAAATTACCTTCGGATGAAAGATTAGCTTCAACCCCATCAGTTACTTGATTAATCATTCGTGTAGGAGCGTTATTGCCAGCACCGCTGCATGCAGTTAAAGATATTGCAAGTGCGGCCGCAGTAATTGCAGATGCAATTTTCTTACGCATTTAAAACTCCTGGAAATTTTGATTATCTTTATTAAGTCGTCGTATTTTATCAGGCGAAATAAGCGCTTTTTACCTTGATTTATAATGGTTTTTCGCACAGATATTCGATAGTGACTATGTCGCTAATCCATGCTAAAATTATCCTTCTGCTTAACTCTTCTCCTGAAAGGCGTTAAATGTCATTTAAGGTCGGCGAAACAGTTGTTTATCCTCATCACGGCGCAGCACTAATCGAAGCAATCGAAAAGCGAGTGATCAAAGGCGAAGAGAAGACCTACTTAGTTTTAAAGGTAGCTCAGGGCGATTTAACAGTCCGAGTACCAGCAGATAATGTGGATTTAGTTGGCGTACGTGACGTCGTTGATTCTGACGGACTTGATCGCGTATTTAATGTATTGCGCCAGCCATACACTGAAGAACCAACCAACTGGTCACGTCGTTACAAAGCAAATCTAGAAAAATTGGCCTCTGGTGATGTTATTAAAGTGGCAGAAGTTGTTCGTGATCTTTACCGCCGCGATTTAGACCGTGGTCTATCAGCTGGCGAAAAGCGGATGTTGGCTAAAGCTAAGCAGATTTTGGTTTCAGAATTAGCCCTTGCAGAGCGTACTGATGAAGAAAAAGCCGCAACTATTCTTGATGAGGTTTTAGCTTCTTAAAATGCCCAAGCTATCGGTAGTAGTCACTGTTGATAGCGATATCGCTTATCAATCCATTGATGGGCAAAATCTATTAACTACGGCTTTGATTGCAGCCAACAATTTCTGCCAAGAAACTTCTCTACCAAATAAACTTTATTTAGCCGCGGACAATTTGGATAAAGCTCGTGAAGCCACCCAGAATTTAACTTTTGAATTCGGTGAAATTTCGTGCCGCGTCGGTGACCCCAAAGAATTAGCTAAAGCAGTGCAAGATTTAGATTTTGAAATGATCGCCATACATGATGCGCAACGCCCATTAACTAGCAGCAAACAATTTCATCGCACTTTAGAAGGGCTATTTGGTTGCGATGCGGTGCGCCCAACTATGGCATTTACTGAGACTCTAAAGGCTGTAAATGAAGATTCTGAATTAACTTACACAATTGATCGCACCAGTATGCGTCGAGTCTCTAGCCCCGAAATTATGCGCCGCAGTGTGATTGATTTTTCAGGAATTCAAAGCAATTGGTCATTACCACTAATTTCAGAGACCAGATTTTCAGAAGTTGAAGCAGATCCAGAATCAGTACGCATTAATAGTGCGGATGAAATAACGCTCATGGAGGCGTTATTAAATTGGCAACAGAAGATTGTTAATTAAATAAGTTTTTAAATTCTTCCCAGAATTTACGAGGTTGCTTTAGGGCTTTACCAGGAAATTCGGTAAAGGTTTTTGCAGGATTTCTCCAAAACCTGCGCCATAATCTAAATGGCTTAGTCTTAATTCGGTGTTCTAAATCTTTTACATAGGCCACACGTAAGTCATCTGATTCATGCATAATTTTAGTTTTACAAACAGTGCAGGTAGTGGATGCTAAGAGGCGACCGGCGTATACCAATTCGTGCATGGTTTCGGTCTTACATTTAGTGCATTCAAGGGATGCGTTAATTGTTTCGTGTTTCAATCTCGGTATCCTCTCTTTGCTAGTACATGTTCGGCAATAACCAAATCTTGCGGGTAGGTAATTTTTACATTAGTAGGGTCGGCTGTCACTGAAATTGTTTTAATTGAAGGGAAATATTTTTCGATACAGGCACCGGTATCTGTACCTGTAAAAGAATCTGCTTCGGCTTTGAGGTAGGCGCTCAATAACTCTTTCGCTAGAAAACCTTGTGGAGTTTGTACGCGGACGACCGAAACTTCTTGCTCCTGGTCCATTTCAGATGGCGCTACCTGAATAGTTGGGATGGCACCTCCATGGCTAAGCGCAGTTTCGGCAATCTCTTTAAATAGCGCTGGTTTGGCAAGCGGTCGCGCACCATCATGAATCAAGATCACATCCAGCTGATTGTTTTCGATATCTTTTCTTAGATGCATTAACGCTTGATATTCAGAGCCATGTCTGGTCTGTCCACCGTATACAAGCTCGACTTTTAAATCAGGAACTTCGCGAGCTAATACTTCTTTGGCCAATGTTTCATCGTCGGGGTGAATTACTAAAATCAAACGACAGGATTTAAAAGATTTTGCGGCATTGCTAATTGATCGTGAAATTATGCGCCTGCCAGATAATGGCAACCAGATCTTGTTGGTGGCTTGGCCAAATCTTGAACCAGATCCAGCGGCGAGTACCACTACTGCAACGCGCTCCATAAGGTTAATTGTGGCAGACTTGCCAATATGCGATGGCCGCTAAATTTTCGCTTTAAAGGCGTAAAACGAGATCCTAAAGAGCGCGCTGCTGAAATAAAAGCGAAATACGAAGCAAAACAAGTGCCACCGGAATTGTTTACCAAAGCCCAAGCAGAGTTAATGGATGAATTGGGTTTAACACCTGGACAAGTTAAGCCCGAAAAGTCCAAAAAAACTAAGGAGAAAAATACGAAAGCGCGCGATCCATTGACCGCACGCCAGCGTAAATTAGCTGAAGAGCTTGGTTTAATTAAGCGTAAGTAAGTCCCATGGCATCTTGTTGGTGACGAAGTTTCACAATCAATGAATCTTCATTTAATTCCACATGATCATAAGTTAATAACTCGCCAGCTTTGATTGCTTTTACGACAGTAGCGCCTTGAACTAGTCCAATCGGAACTAAATTATCGCGCTTTGCATCTTTGGCAACGTCTGCATAACCACGCACGGTGTAGCCACCAATTCCGTCAATTTTATCTCCGGGATTTAAGTCTTTCTTAGTCATACAAACAACTTCCGCCATCAAACTTTCGGCGTACAAAGAAGATTCGCGATCAATTACGGCACGTGCAACAGTCATGGGCGCTTCAACAGAAGCTAAATGATATGGACGATATAAAGAGAAATACGGCCCAGGTCCCATTGATAAATATGACATTTCATGCGAAACATATGGGGAATCGGTGCGCACAATTACGAAAACACCTGGTGCGACATCGCCAGTGCAGTAATCAACTACACCTGGGCGATCTAATACGCCACCATCTGCTTGTAGTGCAAAGGTATCTTGCAAAGTTTTAACCGAAGAAGCCGGTCCATACATACCTCGTTTTGAAAGTTCTAACCCCGTGGTATTTGCAAGCGCCACCATTTCGGTCATGGTCTTTGAACCATCGGTAAATGAACAGAGCATTTTTGGATTCATCTTTTTAGCATTAGCCCGATCGCGAACTGTATCGGGGTTACTAAATGGCTCAAATGGATTGTTTTTACCTTTTCCAGCACAGACCACTTCAAAATTTAAATCGCGCGCAAAATCAACTAGCACTTTAGCTTCAACCGGTTCGTCACCATGGCAGACTGCATAAATAGCGCCGCTTTCGACTGCTTTCTTGTGCAGTAATGGACCAATAGTTACATCCATTTCTACATTTAGTACGGCAATATCTTTCTTGGCTTCTAAAGCATTGTAAGTAATTTGAGCGCCGATATCAGGTACACCAGTGCATTCCACAATGAAATCAATAGCTTCTAGGTCGCTTAAGAATTCAGTGGTAGTGGTGCCCGCAGACTTTCCTTCATTTAAAGCTTTTGCAATTTCCTTTGCATCACTGCTGATAA
>CAXBPX010000050.1:0-9315 GCA_963977625.1 uncultured bacterium | reverse complement strand
CTCGAACATGGCCTGAATTAGGAGCTTTAGTTCCGCTCTTGTAGGCATCTGAATTAAACATCGAGAAAGTGTCATCAGCTGGGTTTGGCATCGCTTGATATATCAATCCATCTCGCTCTTGTGTTACGAAAATATGATCATGACCTTGAAAGAAAATTGAAACTTTATGTTTAACCATTAAGTCATGTATTGGTAATTCCCAATTTGGTCGTTGATCCTTAAATGTGGTCGTACCCTTTGGGTCGCGACCTCCCCATTCGTAATCAGTAGAAATTTCTATTGCACCGCGACCAGTACCCATCACATGGTGCGCGAAAACAAATATGTATTTAGATTTGGCTTTCTCTAGAGTTGATTTGAACCAAGCATATTGTTCGTCACCAATTCCAATCTGCCACAAATCTTTGGTCTTGCCATTATTTGTACCCTTATTAACTGCGGCTTGATCAGTGCCTGCCACATTATCAACTGCAGATTTTGAATGCCAATAAGGATCCAAGGTAATAAATAACGCATCGCCCCATGACCAACTGTAGTAATCACGTAATTTGCCAATACCTGGAACATCTAAATTATCGCCGGTGTAAAAATTATCCGGTGCTGGTTGCGGATAATATTTATTTCGCGCATTCCCAGCTAAGACCGCCGGGTTAGTAGTAGAACCATCTAGTAAATATTGTGCTGCTTGTTCATGGTTGCCATTTACTAAGTACACCGGTGTAGTAGGACCAATTACTCCCAACCAATCTCTATGGGTGCGATAGACCTTTTCGACATTTTCTTTAGTGGCTTGACCCTTACCAATAATTGGGTCAATGCTGAAATCATCTCCCATCAAAATATGAAAATCATTTGCTTGTGACGCCACGTTTCCCATCGCTACGTAGTAAAGCTCGGAATTAAACATCTTGCCGTTACGTTCTGGGTGGGTATCTCCGTGAAGTGAAAATGCAAAAGACTTGCCCGCACTTCTAGCAGTCTGGAAGGAATAGGTTTTAGAAATCGCATAAGTCTTAGCAGTCTCATCTTTATATCGAATTCGATAGAAATATTTCTGATCGCTCTTTAAATTCTTTAATTCAAAGACCACTGGTGTATTCGAGACTAAAGGCGAGATTATGGACTTGCTAGTGAAAGTTTTCCCTGAAGTTCCATAATCCACATAGGCTGTTAGTGCAGATGATGACATTAAACTAACGGCAATTGAATTTTGAGTTGGTCTTCCTAGAATCACATTTAAAGTTGGTGCTGCGATTGCTGCTCTGCCTAAAATGTTGGAAACGGTGGAAAGTAAGAAGCCAGCTAGTAATGACCTACGAGAAATTTCGATTTGCATGGTGCTAAGTTAATTTTCGGATTATCCAAATTAATGGCGAATCTCTGTGAAAACTATGTGATTACTTAGCAGAACTAGTCAGTTCGCGCGCCTGATCGCAATCTTTTTTCATCTGTACCAGCAATGGGTCTAAGCCATCGAATTTGATAGTTTCACGAAGCCGCCAACCGAAAATTATTCTGGCGTTCTTGCCGTAAAGTTCTAAACCTTCTTGATCAAGTGCATATGCTTCAATTTGTCTGGCTCTGATACCTTCAAATGTTGGATTGGTGCCAATTGAAATCGCAGCTGGCCATTTTTGGTTCTCTACTTCTAACCATCCGGCATAAACACCATCTGCTGGAATGGTCCAATTGCCACTTAAACCTAAATTTGCAGTTGGATAACCAATCGTACGACCACGCTTTTCGCCATGGATCACGGTGCCCTCTAACGTAAAACGATGTCCTAGTAATTCGTTGGCAAATTTAATATCGCCCTCAAATAACAAATTACGAATACGAGTTGAAGAAATTATCCCCATGCTTTCCTGGAGATTATGTATTTCTACTTGGAAACCATAATTGCGTAAGTCTTCCGCTTTACCAGCTGCACCTTGACCATAGGTAAAGTTGGTTCCGACCATTACAGCTTTGGCATCAAGTTCATTAATTAAGATTTTATTTACAAAATCCTCAGGTGACATCGCTGCAAATTCTTTGTCAAAATCAATTACCAGTACCGCATCAGCGCCATTTTTCAGCAATAAATTAATGCGTGCTTCAAGGGATGTTAAATGAGTCGGAGCTTTATCTGGTGCAAAGAGTGTGGTGGGGTGTGGTTCAAATGTCATTGCGACTACTGGATTACCAAATTTATGGGCATCTTTTAAAAGTTGTTGATGTCCAACATGAACACCATCAAAGTTACCGATTACAACAGTGGCACCCTTGATAGCAGCTGGCTTCCAACTTAAACGCATAAGATTATTTTATAAAGACTGCAAATGGTTTAGCCATCCCGTCTTTATCCTCTAAGAGCGCTGCTAATTCACCTTGCGGCGTTATTGCAGCCACGATACCGGCCACTCCACTTGCTTGGATATTTCGTCCAAATTTCATCTCTGAAGCTTCATGCATATCTAACTGCCTTGGTGAAAAAATCTTAGTTGCCACTTCGGCAACGCTCATCAATTTATCTGCCATAGTTAAATCAAAAATTCCAACTTGGGTACGACGTAGTGAAGTTAAGTGTCCGCCACAATCTCGGGCAATTGCGCGAATATAAGTACCGGCGCTACATTTAACGCTGATATCTACTTCAGTACCGCGAATTTCATTAACTTTTATTTCATAAACTTCTACTTCGCGGGCGGGAATATCTACTGCTACTCCTTCGCGTACTAAATCATATGCGCGTTTTCCATCAATTCGAATAGCTGATACAGATGATGGTTTCTGCATGATTTTGCCGACTTGTTTAGCGAAAGCGCCATGAATGTCCGCTGGAATTTCGGTGGTTTCGATAACTTCACTTTCTTTGTCATCAGAAGAAGTTAATTGTCCAAGTTTTACCGTTGCGTCATAAGCTTTAATTCCCGCAGTAATGTATTGAAGCAAACGCGTGCCATCACCAATACCTAAAACCAAAACTCCGGTAGCCATGGGATCTAAAGTGCCGGCATGGCCGATTTTGCGGGTATTTAGCTCTTTGCGTTTCTTAGCAACCACATCATGGCTGGTTACGCCATTTGGTTTATCGACTACTAAAAAGCCGTTAGTCATATTTACTTTGATTACTTTTTATATGGATTATCAACTACTGGCTTTGCTTCTTTAGCCAGTTTGGCAACTTCATCATCATGCTTTTTTATTTCAGAAAGTAGCGATTCCATCTGTTGCGCAGCTTCTGGAAGCGCATCGCTAAAAAATTCTAGAGTTGGCGTGATTCGGGTTTTTAAATCATGACCAACTGCGCTTCGAAGTAGCCCTTTAGCTGATTCCAGCGCTGCTTTTGTTTTTGCCTGTTGGTCGTGATCGCCAAACACTGTGTAGAAAACAGATGCGTTCTGAAGGTCGCCAGTAACTCGCACATCAGTAATTGTGACAAACCCAAGCCGAGGATCTTTGACCTTGGTCTCAAGGGTTTGCGCCACTACTACTTTGATGCGGTCTGCGACCTTTTCAGAACGAACTGACATTAGGCACGTTTCTTTTCCTGCATTTCAAAGACCTGAATTTGATCTCCTACTGCAAGTTCCTTGAAACCAACACCGATACCGCATTCGTAACCTTCGCGAACTTCAGTGGCATCTTCTTTAAATCGCTTTAAAGAATCTACGGTTAAATCATCTGCAACTACGGTGCCACCGCGTAATACTCGAGCTTTGGCATTGCGACGAATGATTCCATCTTGTACCAATGAACCTGCGATGAGGCCAGCCTTTGAAGATTTGAAGATTTCACGAACTTCAGCGTTACCAAGTACAACTTCTTCATACTCTGGTTTGAGCATGCCCTTAAGTGAAAGTTCAATATCTTCAATTGCCTTATAGATAACAGAATAGAAGCGAACTTCTACGCCTTCAGAATCTGCATATTGGGCAGTGGCAATTTCTGGCTTAACGTTAAAACCAATTACTACTGCAGTTGATGCAGAAGCTAGTGTGATATCAGATTTGGTAATTGCACCAACACCGCGGTGAATTACTCGAAGATCAACTTCGGCACCAACATCAAGCTGCATCAATGCATCTTCGAGAGCTTCTACCGAACCAGATACGTCGCCCTTGATAATCAAGTTGAGCGTTGAAATCTTGGATTGCTCCATGAAATCTTCGAGTGAAACTTTCTTGCGCGCCTTGGCAAGTTGCGCATTGCGTTCTGCTGCCTGACGTTTCTCTGCAATCTGACGCGCGGTGCGATCTTCTTCGGCAACCAAGAAAGTGTCGCCAGCATCCGGAACCGAAGTAAAACCAAGTACCTGTACTGGACGAGATGGACCTGCTTGTTCAACATTGTTTCCGAATTCATCTAACATCGCACGAACACGACCAAATGAACCACCAGCAACAATCGCATCACCAACATTTAAAGTTCCGCGTTGGACCAAAACTGTGGCAACTGGACCGCGACCGCGATCTAAGTGCGCTTCAATAGCCACACCACGCGCATCATCTTCAGCGACTGCACGTAAATCAATTGCGGCATCTGCAGTTAAAAGAATTGCATCAATTAATTCTTTGATGCCCTTGCCAGCTTTAGCAGAGACATCAACGAAAATAGTATCTCCGCCGTACTCTTCGGCAATTAAATTGTATTCAGTTAATTGTTGACGCACCTTTGCTGGGTTTGCATCTTCTTTATCAACTTTGTTAACTGCAACCACAATTGGAACATCGGCTGCTTGTGCGTGATTTAACGCTTCAATGGTCTGAGGCATCACACCGTCATCTGCAGCAACTACTAGCACTGCGATATCTGTAACTTTGGCACCGCGAGCGCGCATTGCGGTAAATGCTTCGTGACCTGGGGTGTCAATAAAGGTAATTGCACGGTTGACACCATCATGATCATGGTGAATTTGGTAGGCACCGATGTGCTGAGTAATTCCACCAGCTTCAGTTTTAATAACTTCAGTCTGACGAATTGCATCAAGTAGTCGAGTCTTACCATGATCAACGTGACCCATCACAGTTACTACTGGTGGGCGCGCTTCAAGAAGCTCTGAATCTAAGTCATTTAGCTCTCCAGCTAAATCGATATCAAATGATTCTAAGATTTCGCGATCTTCGTCTTCTGGAGAAACAATCTGAATGTTGTATCCAAGTTCGCTTCCCAAAATTGCGAATGTATCTTCATCAACTGATTGGGTTGCAGTAACCATTTCGCCTAACATAAAGAGCGCTTGCACCAATTGCGCCGCATCGCAATTAATACGTTCGGCGAAGTCAGAAAGTGAAGCACCGCGGCGCATTCGAATTACAGTAGAACCATCACCACGCGGAACTTTTACGCCGCCAAGTGTTGGTGCTTGCATGTTTTCAAAATCATCACGCAATGCTTTCTTACTCTTTTTATTACTGCTCTTTTTTGATCCACCTTTACCAAATGCACCAGCAGTATTTCCGCGACCACCAGGACCTGGACGTTGTCCTGGACGTCCACCTGCACCGGGCGCACCTGGTGCGCCACCACTTTTATATGGTGAAGCACCTTGTGGTCTTGCACCACCTTGACCGCCACCAGGTCCACCAGGTCCACCAGGTCCACCAGTTCTTGGTGCAAATCCTGGACGTTGTCCTTGTTGTGGACGCGCAGCAAATCCTGGACGTTGTCCGCCATCAAATCCTGGACGACCACCAGGTCTGCCACCTGGACGTGGTTGTTCGCCAGGTTTAATTGTTTGATTTGGTCGCTTCATCGGAGGTCGTGGCATCGATGAACCAAATGGATTATTTCCAGCTGGACGCGCACCTCGTTGTGGAGGTTTTGGCATCGCAGATGGTGATGCAAATGGATTATTTCCAGCTGGTCTTGCACCTGCAGCTGGTGGTTTTGGAATATTTGTTTGCGAAGCTGGTGAAGATGGTGTTGGACGCGCGGCAGGTTTTGGTTCTACTGCTTTTAACGCTGCAAGATCTACACCAAGTTCGGCCGCTAATTCTGCTGCTAATTTTGAATCAAGTTTTCCGTCAGCTTCCGGTTTTTTCGCAGCAGCTTTCTTAGTCGCAGCTTTCTTAACTGGCTTCTTTTCGGCTTCAACATTTGCATTTGGGAATGCTTCAATTAAACGTCGCGCAACTGGCGGTTCGATTGTTGAAGAGGCGCTAGTTACGAACTCGCCCATCTCTTTTAATTTAGCAAGGACGACCTTGCTTTCCATACCGAGTTGTTTTGCTAACTCGTGTACACGGACTTTTGCCACATTTCTCCTTCGTGACCTCCGTGTACTTTTTTACACGCCGAGGTCTAGTTGTTCCTTCTCATGATTGAGCGGTGCTCATTAGCGTGTCATTTTCTTTTCATCCATTTCGGGTGGTTGATTGAACTAGCGGGAAGTCTATCAGTGCTTAATCTTTTGGGCTATTCGTAGGACTATTTGTAGGACTATTTGTAGGACTATCCGAATGAATATCGATACGCCAACCAGTTAAGCGCGCGGCCAGACGGGCATTTTGACCATCTTTGCCGATTGCAAGTGAGAGTTGATAATCCGGAACCACTACTTTTGCACTGCGAGTTGCTTCATCGACAACTTCAACGCTGCCAACTTTTGCTGGCGCTAAAGCATTTGCTACATAAACTGCCGGATCATCAGAGTAATCGACGATATCAATCTTTTCGCCATGCAATTCATCCATAACTGCTCTGGCGCGCGCACCCATTGGACCAATTAATGCACCTTTTGCAGAGACACCTGCACGATGTGTGCGCACTGAAATTTTGGTGCGATGACCTGCTTCGCGTGCAATACCCATAATTTCTACTACGCGATCTTTGATTTCTGGAACTTCAAGGGAAAAAAGTTGTTTTACTAAAGCTGGATGCGAACGCGAAAGAGTAATTTCTGGTCCGCGTAAACCTTGTTTTACATCGAGTACAAAACATTTAATACGGTCGCCGTGTTCGAAATGTTCGCCCGGTACCTGTTCCTGTGGAGGAACCTTTCCTTCGGTACGCCCAAGATTTACATAAATCATCTTTGTGTCTCGGCCCTGTTCGACCATGCCAGAGATGACATCTCCAACACTCATAGAAAGTTCTCCGACTATGCCCGCATCTTTGGTTTGGCGCATGTACTGCTTAATTGCTTGTCTTGCAGTTGAAGTCGCTACGCGTGTGAATGCTTCATTTCGATCTTGTACTTCACCAATGCGATCGCCGGTTTCCGAAAAAACAGGTACAAAAATTTGAATCTCGCCAGTTTCGCGATCTAAATGGGCACGCGCATGTTCGAGCGCATGATCCGTATGGTTGTATGCCGTTAAAACAGAAGCTTCGATTGCAATCACTAAAGCATTAAGTGACATCTCTTTTTCGGTGGTTAACGCTTGGAGCGCTTTCATATCTACATGCATTTTTTAGCGCTCCTTCCGACTCTTTTGATTAAATTCAATTTCAATAGTGGCGCGCTTAATATCTGAAAAAGCTACGGTGCAACAATCTAAGATCACTTCATCAGCAGTACTTTGTGTGATGCGTCCCTTGCATACATCGCCATCTAATTTCACAATTTTCACTAAGCGATCTGCGTTTTTTCGCCAATGACGTGGCGCAGTAAGTGGGCGATCTACGCCTGGAGAAGTTACCTCTAATGTGTATGGAGTCTCTCCCATAAATGCAGCGCCATCCATGGCCTCGCCTATTAAACGGCTGGCATCAGTTACTTGATCTAAATTTAAACCGGTTTCGCTATCAACAATCACTGTGACAAAGCGATTCTTACCGGGAGTTTGTACCTGTACCTCTTCAAGAACTAGACCAGCTTTAATTACCAGCGGTTCTACTAGTTGGAAGATTTGATCTTTAAGCGCCATACGATATTCCTTATTAATTTATTGTTAAGTTGTAAGGGCTTACTTTATAACGTCATATCCCACTTTGGCAATTAGTAATCCGGTCATCAGCAAAAAGACTTTACGCACTAAAGGTGAGCCACCTTTTATTGCAAGGTGCGTACCCAAAGTTGAACCAAGGACATTAGAAATCGCAAGCGCGATACCAATTCCCCAAAGAATTGCACCGTGCTTTGCAAAGATAATAATCGCAGCCAAATTAGTGGCCACATTTGTGAATTTTGCAATTGCAGATGCATTTAAGAATCCAAATCCAAGCACTCCAACCAACACTGCCATAAGGAAAGTTCCGGTTCCGGGTCCAAAAATTCCGTCATAAAAACCGATCGCTAACCCTGCAATGGCTGCAATTTTGTAATCAATTCTTTGATTATCATCATGACCAAGTTTTGGATTTAGCACGGTGTAAATAAAAATAACAATTAAAGCAATTAAAACCACTACCCGCATTTTTTCAGTTGGCACGCGCGAAGCTAATTGTGCGCCGCCCATTGATCCCAAAAATGCAGGGACCATCATGGCTGCTAAGAATTTCTTATCTATCTTTACTTGTTTGCGGTATCTATTGGCTGCATTGATGGTGCCAAAGACTGCGGCAAATTTATTGGTGCCTAAGACATTGACCACTGATTTATCTTGCAATCCGATTAATAGCGCTGGTAGTTGGATTAAACCTCCGCCACCGGCAATAGCATCAAAAAAACCCGCGGCGGCTGCAGCTGCGCATAGAAATGCAATCAATTAAAAAGCTTTGCTACTTCGCTGACTACTTCACCAACTAATGCTTCACACTTTTCGCCGGTTGCGCGAATCCGGATTTCTACTTTGCCTTCGGCTAAACCTTTGCCGACAATCACAATAATCGGATTACCAATTAATTCAGCATCTTTAAACTTAACTCCTGCAGATGGATCACGACGATCATCTAACATCACAGAAATTCCAATTGATTCTAAATCTTGGCCAATTTGATTAGCTTTATCAAAAACCGCATCTTCTTTTCCGGTAGCCACAATATGCACCATTGCTGGTGCAATTTCTACCGGCCAATTAAGTCCGATTTCATCTGCAGTCTGTTCGGCTATCGCAGCCACAGCGCGAGTTACACCAATACCGTAAGAGCCCATAGTAACTATTTGGTTCTTACCATTTTGATCAAGCACAGTTAGATTTAAAGCTTCGGCGTATTTGCGACCTAATTGAAAGATGTGGCCAATTTCAATTGCGCGATCTATAACTACTTCAGTGTTGCATTCTGGGCAACTATCGCCAGCTCGGACTTCTGCAGCTTCAATGTAACCATCAACTACAAAGTCGCGACCATTAACCACATTACGTGCGTGAGAATCTTTCTTATTGGCACCAGTGACCCAAGCTGTTCCCGGTGCAACTCTTGGATCTGCAAGCAAAGTAATTTTATTTG
>CAXBPX010000049.1:0-9389 GCA_963977625.1 uncultured bacterium | reverse complement strand
AAATACTTCCAAGTCCATTGGCGCGCCGCCACCTTCTGGAACATATGACAAAGTCAGTTTGCCAGCACCAGGAACCTTGATATCAGTTGCGCGGTATTGATCACCGAATGCGTGACGACCGATAACGATTGGCTTGGTCCAATGTGGAACCAGACGTGGCACGTTAGAGATGATGATTGGTTCGCGGAAAATTACGCCGCCAAGAATGTTACGGATAGTTCCGTTTGGAGACTTCCACATCTTCTTAAGACCAAACTCTTCAACGCGAGCTTCATCAGGAGTGATAGTTGCGCACTTGATGCCTACGCCATGCTTTTGGATTGCTTTAGCGGCATCAATGGTCACCTGATCGTCAGTTGCATCGCGGTGTTCCATGCCTAAGTCGTAATATTCAAGATTTACATCTAAATAAGGCAAAATCAATGAATCTTTGATGAACTGCCACATGATGCGAGTCATTTCATCGCCATCTAATTCAACGACAGTTCCGGTTACTTTGATTTTTGACATGGTTACATCCCTTTAACGTCGGCTTGCTTAGCGCGAACTGCTTCGGCTGCTTCTTTTAAAAGCGCTAGCTCTGAATCAGTTAGCTTGGTTTCTACAATCTTCTTTACACCGGTGCGGCCAATCTCAGCTTCAACACCAAGATATACGCCAGCAATTCCAAATTCACCATCTACCCAAGCACACACTGGCATCACCGCGCCAGAATCTTCGATAACTGCTTTTGCCATACGGGCTGCGGCTGCAGATGGTGCGTAGTAAGCAGAACCAGTTTTAAGAAGTGCAACCACTTCTGCGCCACCGTTACGAGTACGAACAACTAGTTCTTCGATCTCTGCTGCTGAAAGTTTGTCGGTTAGCGGTGCGCCATTTACTTTGCAACGTGATGGAACCGGAACCATGGTGTCACCGTGCGAACCAAGAGTTAAAGTTTCTACGTTAGATACTGGAACGCCAAGTTTTTCCGCAACAAAATTGGTAAAGCGAGCGGTATCCAACATGCCTGCTTGACCCATGACGCGATTGTGTGGGAATGCTGATGCAATCTGTGTAAGCGCGGTCATTTCATCAAGTGGATTAGAGACCACGATGATCACTGCATTAGGTGAATGCTTTGCGATGTTTTCAGCTACGCCACGAACAATTCCGGCATTAACGCCAATCAAATCCATGCGGCTCATACCAGGCTTACGAGGTAGACCTGCAGTAATTACTACTACATCTGAATTTGCAGTTGCTTCATAACCGGCGCCATCTGCAGTTGTAGTTGCGCCAATAACTTTTGTTTGAAAACCTTCGATTGATCGCGATTGATTCATATCAAGTGCAAGACCTTCTGGTTTGCCTTCGAGAATATCTGTTAATACAACGGTATCGAAGATGTTGTATTCCGCTAATCGCATTGCTGTTGTTGAGCCATAAAAACCTGCTCCAACGACGGTGACTTTTCCTGGCATTTCTATCGCCTTCTCTTAACTATCTTGACGTCAAGATAATTCTAGCGCCCATGCGGAAGCACAATTGCCACGATTACCAGCGCGACCCCGATGGCAATTGGTAACAAGCGCTCAATTCGGCGCTCTTGGCGAATCCCCGTGAGGGTAAGCGCCGCACCAACTATCAATGATCCGGTGCGAACAAAGCCCATCGCGCCAAGCAATACACCGATGGCTGCGGCGAAATTAATTAGGCGCTGTGAAATCATTTTTACTTAGCGTTTGGCAGCTGCATCTACTACGTTCTTAACCAGCATCGCGCGAGTTAATGGACCTACTCCACCAGGATTTGGAGAAATCCAACCAGCTACATTTGCAACTTCTGGATGTACATCTCCTTGAATTCCATTTTCATTTCTAGAAACTCCAACATCAATTACTACCGAACCTGGTTTGACCATATCTGGCGTTAAGAAATGTCCAACGCCAACAGCTACCACCGTGATATCTGCTGTGAGTGTATGTTCTTTAATAGATCTGGTTCCGGTGTGTACCAAATTTACAGTGGCATTTTCTTCGCGTCGATTTAATAGCAAACTTAAAGGACGACCAACAGTTAAGCCGCGACCAACAATAGTAACTTCTGCGCCTTTGACCGGAATTTGGTAATGATGGAGTAACTCAACAATTCCTCGCGGTGTGCATGGCAGAGTTCCTTCGAAACCTGCAGTTAAGCGACCTAAATTCATTGGGTGAAGTCCATCTGCATCTTTGGCCGGATCAATCGCTTCTAAAATCAATTGCGTGTTAACACCATTAGGTAGCGGTAACTGCACAATGTAACCAGTGCAATCTGGATTATTGTTCATATCTTTTACAGCAGCTAAAACATCTGCTTGGCTTGCAGTGGCAGGTAAATCAATCCGAATTGAATTTACGCCGACTTCGGCACAATCTTTATGTTTTCCGCCAACATACTGACGCGAACCGGGATCATCTCCAACTAAAATCGTGCCAAGTCCTGGAGTAATTCCGCGAGCTTTTAGCCCAGTTACTTCTTTTGCGAGATCTTCCTTTATTTTCTTAGCAAATGCCTTGCCATCAAGAATCTGTGCGCTCATGGGTGCGATCTTATTGGCTCTTAAGCGTGAGAGAAATGTCGAGCACCAGTGAAAAAGAGCGCAATATTGGCAGCTTTTGCCGCTGCAATCACCTCTTCATCGCGCATAGATCCACCTGGTGAAACCACCGCGTTTATTCCAGCATTGATCAAAATCTGAAGTCCATCTGCAAATGGGAAGAAGGCATCACTTGCGGCAACTGATCCCGCTGCTCGATCTGCAGCTCTATCGACTGCTAACTTTGCTGAATCAACTCGATTTACTTGTCCCATTCCTACCCCAACTGCCGCGCCGTCTTTGGCAAGCAAGATAGCGTTACTTTTAACGGCTCTCACTGCGCGCCACGCAAAATGTAAATCTGCTAAAACTGATTCAGAAACTGGTACACCAGAAACTTGCTGCCAATTTTTTGGATTATCTCCTTCAGCGTCAATCGAATCAATGGTTTGCAGCAATAAGCCACCAGATAATAAGCGCCCTTCAACTGGCCCATATTTTTGTAAATCAGTTGTCAAAATTCTTAAATTAGGTTTCTGTTTTAATATTTCTAGGGCCGCTGGATCATATTCTGGCGCCACAATTACTTCTGTAAATATTTCAGATAAAGGTGTGGCCATTTCAATGGTTACTTTGCGATTGGCGGCAACTACGCCACCAAAAGCTGAAACTGGATCACAAGCATGTGCTGCCAAATATGCAGTAGCGATATCTTTACCGATTGCAATGCCACATGGATTGGCATGTTTGATAATTGCTACCGCAGGTTGCGAATGATCAAATGCAGCACGTAATGCAGCATCTGCATCTGCATAGTTATTAAAACTCATCTCTTTGCCATGAATTTGTTTGGCACTGACAATGCCGGGAGTGTTTGCGGAATAGACCACCGCTTGTTGATGTGGATTTTCTCCGTATCGCAAAGTGCCACTTTGTTTCCAAATATGCGCCATCCATGGATGGAATCCACCATCATCTGCTAGCCACATTGCGATAGTGGCATCGTATTCGGCGGTGGTTCGGAAAACTTCAATTGCCAATTGTTTGCGCTCTGCCAAAGTAAATCCGCCTTGTTTTAAAGCGCTTAATAAGCTGTCATATTGGGTTGGATTAGATAGCACCGCGACTGAGCCGTGATTCTTAGCTGCACCGCGCAGCATAGAAGGTCCGCCAATATCAATCTGTTCGATGCACTCTGCATAATCTGCGCCAGATGCAATAGTGGCTGCAAATGGATAGAGATTTATGATAACTAAATCAAATGGTGCAATATCTAGTTCCGCGATTTTCGCTAAATGCTCTGGATTATTTTGATCTGCCAAAATGCCAGAATGAATTCGGGGATGTAGAGTCTTAACTCGTCCGCCCATAATTTCTGGAAATCCAGTGTATTCAGATACTTCTGTAACTTTTACTCCGTTTTCTTTGAGTGTTTTACAGGTAGAACCGGTAGATAGAATTTCTACGCCAGATTCTTGTAAAGCTTTACCAATTTCGACTAAGCGAGTCTTGTCATAAACGCTAATTAGCGCTCTACGTATTGCTTTGCGATCGCTCAATTTAATTTCTCCAAGCTAATAAGTTTCTTTATGGTTTCCACAATCAGATTGCGCTCCACAATCTTAATGCGTTCGTGCAGGCTGGCTTCATCATCATTTGGAGCAATCTCAACTTCGCGCTGTGCAATAACTTGGCCAGTATCCATCCCCTGGTCGACCCAATGCACAGTGCAACCAGTTACATTGACACCAGCTGCCAAGGCATCTCTTACTGCGTGTGCACCAGGAAATTTAGGTAAGAGCGATGGGTGCGAATTTATGACTTTAAATTTGCTAACAAATTCCGGATTTAGGATTCTCATAAAACCAAGGCTTACCACCAAATCAGGGTTTAAAGATGCTACATAATTAAAAAGTTCTTTATCCCAATCTGATCTTGGTGTAGTAAATGGAATTACTTTGGTGTTAAGCCCAGCTGAAATTGCGCGGGCGATTACCGGAGCATCTGGTTTATCGCTCACTACGCTGACGATTTCGAAGCCAGCATCAAATACCGCTTGAGCCAAAGTTCCAGTGCCAGATGCGAGAATTAATAATTTCATCTACTGCTAAATCTCTGGCTAATAATAGGAATTACTCGAACTAGCCCAACTCCGAGTAAAAATTCTGCAGAGATGATTAATGGAAATTTCCAAAGCGATGGACCAACAGTACCCAGTTCATATGTAATCAAAGCGCCAGAACCCAAATAAGCAATTACAAAGCTACTTAAAAGAAATAGTGCAATTGTCTGCCGTAAAACATTTCGACCACTATCTAAAGTCCAGATGGCAACTTGCGCTCCTACCCCAATAACCACCAACGAACCAAATAAATAAAGTGGATGACGGCCAGTAGGTAGCGCACCCAAGATTGGTAGCGCTGGAATTTTTCCTAATGAAAATGAAAGTGGCGCAATTAAAGTATCTCTTCCAACTGCAAAACCTGCTCCGACTAAATAAGCTACTGTTGAAATCAGAAAATTTGGCAGATAAATCAATGTCAAAGCAAAAAGCAGAATACCGCCAATGAATCCAGGTTGTAGCACCGTAGTCAATTGATGGACCGTTCTTAAATTAATCAATAATGAGATTCCCGTAATGATTGCAGCAAATCCAAAAATTATGGCCCAACTTTTGGTCAAATAAATAAGCGAATGCGTAAATTTAAATTGATTAATCGCAAAAAAGGTAACTGCAAAGACAAATGGAGTTGTGAATGCGATTGCCCAGTACCACTTCACAAATACATCTTGATTGGAAGAAAGAATTGAAAGCAGCACCACTAAAATCGTATAAAAGGCGGCAAAACTCCAGACTGCTAGATCGCTATTTGTTTTTTCCAAAACTTTTCGGGCACCAACAGTAATTGCGATTGCAGGGAGCACCATCGCACCTAGCGGTAAATAGGTAAGCCATCCATCAATGCCACTAGGTGGAATATGTAAATTAAATGGCACCATATGCGAACCAAGGAAGATCCAGGTCGCACTTCGAAATGGGTCCGTGGTACTTGCATATGCACTTCCAGCAATCGCCCAGGCTAAAAAAGTAATGATTCCAGCTGGAATTAAGGTAAAGAGTACGCTTCTTAAACTTTGCGTGATTGCAGGTACAAGCACGCTGAGAACCTTATCGGCCCATTAGTTGGCGCATCAGGTTTGCAGTTTCGGACGGCGTTTTGCCGACCTTAACTCCTGCTGCTTCCAGCGCATCTTTTTTAGCTTGCGCAGTTCCGGAACTTCCGGAAACGATTGCACCAGCATGTCCCATAGTTTTTCCTTCAGGTGCGGTGAATCCTGCAACATAACCAACCACTGGCTTTGTGACATATTCTTTAATAAATGCAGCAGCGCGCTCTTCGGCGTCACCACCAATTTCGCCAATCATCACAATTGCTTTGGTATCTGGATCATCTTGGAATGCTTTTAAGCAATCAATGTGTGTAGTTCCGATAACTGGATCTCCACCAATACCAACCGCAGTTGTAAATCCAATGTCACGCAATTCGTACATTAATTGGTAAGTCAAAGTTCCTGACTTTGAAACCAATCCGATGGGACCACTTCCGGTAATGTCCGCAGGAATGATGCCCACATTTGATTGACCAGGGCTAATCACACCTGGGCAGTTTGGACCTACTAAACGTGTGGTGCCTTTTTCCGCCGCATATGTGTAAAAGAATGCTGAGTCATGTACCGGAATACCTTCAGTAATCACAACTACTAATGGCATCTTTGCATCAATTGCATCAATAACTGCGCCTTTGGCAAACTTTGGTGGCACGAAAACTACTGAAACATTTGCACCAGTTGCTGCCATTGCTTCTGCAACGGTATTAAAAACGGGAAGTGAAGTGCCATCCATATCAACTGATTGACCACCTTTGCCAGGCGTTACACCACCGACAACTTTGGTTCCGGCTTTCAACATCCGTTTGGTGTGCTTAGTTCCTTCAGAGCCAGTCATACCTTGCACAATTACTTTGCTATTTGAATTAATAAAAATTGCCATTTACTTCGCCGCCAATTCTGCTGCTTTAGCTGCCGCGCCATCCATGGTGTCTAATTGCTGTACTAATGGGTGCGCAGCTTCATTAAGGATGCGACGACCTTCGGCGACATTATTTCCATCTAACCGAACCACAATTGGTTTGGTAGCAGCGCTTCCTAATATTTCCAGCGCTTTCACAATTCCATTTGCCACGGCATCGCAAGCGGTGATTCCACCAAATACATTAACAAATACGCTCTTCACATCTTTGTCGCCCAAAATAATTGATAGCCCATCTGCCATTACCTCTGCGGAAGCACCGCCTCCGATATCTAAGAAATTAGCTGGGCGTACATTGCCAAACTTTTCACCCGCGTACGCAACCACATCAAGAGTGGACATCACTAAACCAGCGCCATTACCAATAATTCCAACTTCGCCATCAAGTTTTACATAATTCAAACCTTTAGCTTTGGCCGCTTCTTCGAGCGCATTAGCTGCAGATTTATCTACTAGTGCTTCATGATCTGGTTGACGAAATTCTGCATTGTCATCCAAAGTTACTTTGCCATCTAGTGCAATGATTTTTCCATCTGCTGTTTTGACTAACGGATTAACTTCCACCAATGTCGCATCTTCTTTGGTGAATACTCCCCAAAGTAGTTCAATAACTTTAGCTACATCTGCCGCAATTTCTTTTGGAAAATTTGCTTGAGCCACGATTGCGGCGGCTTTACTGGCATCAATACCTGCAACTGCAGAGACTGGGACTTTGGCTAATTTCTCCGGTGCAGTTCGTGCCACCTCTTCGATATCCATACCGCCTGCAACTGATGCCATGCAGAGATATTGGCGATTGGAGCGATCAAGCAAAATAGAAACATAATATTCTTCAACGATTGGTGCAGCTTGCGCAATCATTACTCGATGCACAATGTGGCCTTTGATATCCATTCCTAAAATCGCGGATGCTTTTGCTTTCGCATCATCTGCATTATCAGCAACTTTTACGCCACCTGCTTTGCCGCGACCGCCAACTTTTACCTGCGCCTTGACTACAACTTTGCCACCAATTTTCGCAGCCGCTGCATGCGCTTCTTCGGGGGTGGTAGCAACCGCGCCAGCTAGAACTGGAACGCCATGCTTTTCAAATAAGTCTCTTGCTTGATATTCAAATAAATCCACGGCTAAATCTTAGTCGTGGATTTAGAGCTTCTCGACCGGCGCGTAGCGAAGCAGCAAGCGCTTCTCGCCCAATTGTCCGAAGTTAATTGTGGCTTCTGTTCTGTCGCCTTCTCCGGAAATCTTTACAACGGTACCCATTCCGAATGTGTCATGAGCCACACGATCACCAATATTTAATGTAATCGTAGTTGCGCTTTTCTTGCCTGTCGCTCGCGGTGGTGGAGTTGATTGCACAAATTTTGGTTTCGTTGCAAATGTGCGTTGTCGCCAATCAATCAAAGTCTCTGGAATTTCAGATAAAAATCTTGAAGGCGGATTGTAATTTGGTGCACCCCAAGCACTTCGATATTCAGCGCGCGTTAAATAAAGTCGCTCTTGTGCTCGTGTTAAACCTACATATGCCAATCTTCGTTCTTCTTCTAATTCATCTCGTTCACCTAAAGTGCGACTATGCGGAAAGATGCCATCTTCCATTCCTGTTAAGAAGACAGTTGGAAATTCCAAACCTTTAGCAGTGTGTAGCGTCATTAAAGTAATTACGCCACCATGATCTTCGCCCTCTGGAATTTCGTCTGAATCTGCAACTAAAGCTACTTGCTCTAAGAATCCTGCTAATGAAATATTAGAATCTTCAGGAAGATTTTCTATTGGAGTTTCTTCGTATTCAATTGAAACTGCCACTAATTCTTGTAAGTTTTCCACTCTCGATTCATCTTGTGGATCGGTACTGTTTTGTAATTCGGCTAATAATCCAGATTGTTCGAGCACTGCTTCGAGAATTGTAGAAGGTTTGGTACCTGCTTCTACTAAAACATTTAGAGTCAAAATTAAAGAAACAAAGTTTGCTAGGGAAGCAGTAGCGCGGCCGCCTAATTCAGAGTTATTGGCGACCACGTTTAGCGCTTGCCAGAATGAAAGTCCACGCGAATTGGCGATACTTTCGATGCTCTCAATTGCGCGATCTCCGATCCCACGTTTAGGTACATTAATAATTCGGCGTAGCGACACTTCATCATCTAAATTAACCAGTACCTTTAAATAAGCTAGAAAATCTTTAATTTCGCGGCGTTCGTAGAAGCGCACTCCTCCTACAACTTTGTATGGCAGACCGGAACGCATAAAAACTTCTTCAAATACGCGAGACTGCGCATTGGTGCGATAGAAAATCGCCGTATCGCCATATTTAGAAATTCCGTCTTGGGACAACTTTTTAATTTCACCTGAAATAAATTCGGCTTCGTCATGTTCGCTCTCAGCAATATAACCAACAAGTGAAGTGCCGGCCCCTGCTTCGGACCAAAGATTCTTAGCTTTTCGATCTTGGTTCTGTTCAATAACTGCGTTTGCCGCACTTAAAATATTTTGAGTTGAACGGTAGTTCTGCTCAAGCAAAATGGTTTCGGCATCCAAATAATCCAATTCAAATTGCAGAATATTTCGGATGGTCGCACCACGGAATCCATAAATTGATTGATCGGCATCGCCCACTACACATAATTCGGCAGCCGGTATTCCTTCTTGGTCTTTACCTACTAATTCTTTGACCAAAATGTACTGGGCATGATTTGTATCTTGATATTCATCCACCAAAATATGGCGAAATCTAGAACGTAG
>CAXBPX010000048.1:0-9501 GCA_963977625.1 uncultured bacterium | reverse complement strand
CTTTGCGAGCCAAATTAGCTTTTGGTGCACCGGCTACTTTCTTGCGACCTTTGTTGATTAAATTAAATGCATAGATGGAAGCGCGGAATTCATCGCCCATCATTAAGTCAACCATGACTTCAACTTCGCGCTTTAGACCTGCTTCTATGGTGTTGCTCTTTGAAGCAGCAATCAGCTCTAATGCATATTCGGCATTTTTAACTTTAGCGCCGTTATATTTCTTATTAATTGCAGCGCGACCTGCAGCAAGTGCGCTATCCCAATCAGCATCATTTGAGTGATCTTTGCGTTCGATTTTCTTTTTGCCATTTAGAACATCTGCGACAAAGCCAACTGACTTTTCTAGGAAATCAACGGGCAAATACATTTCATCTGCCATGCCAAGTTCTAGCGCCTCTTTGGCTTTGAGCATGGTGTTGTTATTTAGCGCATTCTGCAAAATAACTTTAACTGCGTTGGTTGGGCCAATCATTTTTGCCAAAATCGTAGCGCCAGACCATCCTGGAACTAGTCCGATAAATACTTCAGGTAAACCAATAAATGCAGTGGTGGCAACAGTGCGATATTGGCAGGAGAGTGCAAGTTCGGTGCCGCCACCTAGTGCTAAACCATTTACGAAACAGAATGTTGGGATTTTAGAATTGCGTAATTTGGCATATGTCTTATGACCGTAATCAACTATGTATGCCGCATCATCTGCATTTGTTAAAACGGTGATACCTGATAAGTCAGCGCCAGCAGCCAAAATAAATGGCTTTCCAGTAATTGCAATCGCAGCTGGATTTAACGCAGTGGCATCATCAATTGCTTTAGAGATATTGCGAATTGATTGTGGGCCAAGCGTGGTTGGCCGAGTGTGATCCATCCCGTTATCAATAGTGATAAGTGCAAGTTTTCCTTTAGCGCCAAAGGCTGCCAAATCGACTTCGCGGATATAGGCGTTAGTTACAACTTCATCTGCATAAACGACTTCACTCATTATTTGCCACTTCCGTTGAAGTAGGCGGATTCCCAAATCACGGTGCCGCCCATGCCAAGACCAATGCACATGGTGGTGATTCCATATCTAATTGATGGATTCTCTTCGAAAGTACGCGCCAAATTAAGCATTAAACGAATACCGCTAGATGCAAGTGGATGGCCAACTGCAATCGCTCCGCCAACTGGATTTACGCGTGGATCATCTTCAGCGATGCCAAAGTGATCAAGGAAAGCTAATACTTGCACGGCAAATGCTTCATTGATTTCAAATGCGCCGATATCTTCAATCTTTAAGTTAGCTTGTTTTAACGCTTTGATAGTAGATGGAACTGGGCCATAACCCATAATTTCTGGCTCAACTCCGGCAAAAGCAAAGGTAACTAAACGCATCTTTGGTTTTAAACCAGCAGCTTTGGCGGCGGCTTCATCTGCAAGTAGCGCAGCAGTTGCACCATCGTTAAGTCCTGATGAATTACCTGCAGTTACGCGACCACCTGGACGAAATGGAGTCTTGAGGGATGCGAGCGCTTCCATAGTGGTGCCAGGACGTGGTGGTTCATCAACAGTTGCAATGGTCCAACCAAGTTCTGGAGTGCGCGCGGCAGTTGGAATTAAATCTTTTTGAATTCTGCCAGATGCATATGCAGCTGCAGTCTTATCTTGGCTACCAACTGCATAACGATCAGCGCGCTCTTTTGTAATCGCTGGAAATTTATCGTGTAACCGTTCTGCGGTTGCTCCCATAGACATGGCATCAGGATCAACCATCTTCTCTGCAATAAATCTTGGATTTGGATCCATTAATGAACCGATTGGGTGATTGCCCATATGTTCGACGCCGCCAGCAATTGCAAACTTTGCCGTTCCCATATTGATGGCACCTGCAAGTGTGGTTACCGATGTCATCGCACCAGCACACCAACGATCAACTGAATAACCTGGCACGGTATTTGGTATACCCGCAAGCAACGCCGCGCTTCGTCCAAGATTCATTCCTTGATCGCCACTTTGGGTTGCCGCCGCAATTGCGACATCATCAATATCTGCGGGATTTAATTGCGGGTTGCGCTCAAGCAGACCGCGAATTGCGCGAATTACTAAATCATCAGCACGGGTTCCGTTGTACATAGAACCGGCTTTTCCAAATGGGGTACGAACTGCATCAATTAGAACTACGGACATATGAAAAGGCTACCCGTCGGTAGCATTAATTGCTATTACTTAGCGAATGAAATCTTTTTGGCCGCTTCAGCCGGGGTAACTGGCTTTGGCTTGGCTAGATATGGTGGCAATACCAATGCGATGTAAATCAGCGCCGCAATCTTATTGGCGCTACCAGAGAAGAAGAGGCCAACCTCTTCAAGTTCATGTAATGAATAGGCAAAGACATTTGCCGCAACTAACATCAATGCCACGCCAGAGAATTTAAAGAAGGTCGCTAAATTAAATCGAATTGCGCCCTTGTAAATGCCATAACCAAGTGCAATCGCAACTGCGATACCTGCAGTTAATCCGATAGTAGATCCAAGCGGATCGCTACCTTTGAAATTTGCATATAGAAATAGTGAGGTCTCAAGTCCTTCGCGAATTACCGCGGTAAAAGCTGCTAATGAGAGCGCACCAGCGCTAATAGCGGCAGATGCTTTCTGCTCAAGTTCGAGTTTCATAAAGCGCGCAGTCTTCTTCATCCAGAAGATCATCCAGGTAACTAGACCCACTGCAACTAGCCCAGTAAATCCAACGAAATATTTCTCTCCGGATTCACTTAAAGTGGTGCTCGTAAAAGTTAGAAATGCGCCAAATAGTAGGGAGGCGCCGATTGCGCTAAATACGCCGAACCAGAGGCTCTTAAGTAGTTGGGTGCGCCCTGATTTGTGCAGATAGGCGATCAAAATGCCCACGATGAGGCTTGCCTCAAGGCCCTCACGGAGGGCGATCACGAAGGTATTTAGCACGAGTCGAACTCTATGCGCTGGCAGTCAATTACGCAACTTTTTCGTTGCGTAATTCGTCACTCTTCTGGGGGGCTCTCAGGCTCAGCCAAGGGCTCGCTCTGGCCAAGTGCGTAGGTAAGTAGCGGCGCGACTTCAGTGATCTGCCAAGGGCGGGCGCCTAACTTGGCCAGCTTCTCTTGCACATTTGAAAGCGTATTTTGAGTTTGATCCCAACAGATTCGTCTGACAAATTCTGGCGTAATTAAATTCTCACTTGGCATATTTAATTCCAGCGCTCGCTTACTAACTGCATCACGTGCATGAGTAAGTGGGGCATAGCGTTCCGGAAATTTCTCGCGCCATTGTTTGATCGGTGGCATGCCATCGCCATTAAGGCGCATCGGCGGCAATTCAGTATCTGGCGCTCGCGAAATAGCATCAACCCAAACATTTACATTATCCATCCAACGTGGACGAAGACCAATTGGTTTTAATGTTTTCTGAAATCCTTTAATTGTGCTGACCGCATCTGGCGCTGCTACTGCTAATTCAGTGATGGCATTATCCGAAAGTAATCTGCCAGGTGCGACATCTAAGGTAGCGGCAATTTTATCTCGCGCCATCCAAAGTTCGCGCACCACTGCAAGTTGTTCTCGCTTTCGCACCTTATGCATTCCAGAAGTTCTTCGCCAAGGATCCTCTTTAGGAAGAGGCGACGGTGCATCCAAAATACTTTGAAATTCACTTTGCGCCCAAGTTAATTTTCCATCGCGCTCTAACAAAGCGGCAATCTCATTTCGAAGCTCAATTAATAGCTCAACATCCAAAGCTGCGTAATTAATCCATTCGGGATTTAGCGGACGCATAGACCAATCAACTGCGGAGTGTTCTTTAGCAAGAGATAAATTGAAAAAATGTTCTACCAATGCACCTAAACCAACCTTTGGCAAACCCGCTAAACGCGCCCCTAATTCAGTATCAAATAGGCGTTTTGGCGCTAGCCCCCATTCGCGCAAACAGGGTAGATCTTGAGTGGATGCATGCAGAATTACCTCATCGCTTTGGATTATTTTGTTTAACTCTGCTTTTAATGGGGAATTTTCAAAGGCAATCGGATCTATCAGGAAAATTTCACGGCCCCGTTTAATTTGAATCAAATAAGCCCTGGCAGAGTATCGATAACCACTTGCGCGTTCGGCATCCACTGCGATTGCACCGCTACTTGAACTTAAGCTTTCAATTGCAATTGCTAATTGTGCTTCAGTGCCAATTATCTCTGGCACGCCACCTGCTGGGGATAAAAGCGGTGTTACTACAACTTCCGCTTCACTCATCGTCTAAAACTTGCCACCCCATCTGGTACTGGCATTAAATATGAAATTTCCGCTAATAAATTGCACCAAGCTTCAAGGTGTCCAATTAAATCTTCGGGCTTGGTAATGATGGGCGACCATGAAGCGCGGATTTCGATTTCACCACCATCAGATGCGGTGGATAGTTTTCCAAATGAGTGGCTCATTGACCTAGTTACGGTGCCACTTGGTGCTGCAAATTGGCAACGATTATCTGCCAGCGCTTTTAATAGCCAATTCCAACCATGTTCCGGTAGTGATGGATCTTCCGCTTCGGTGGTTTCTAAATCTGCATTTAAATAAGTTACACAACGAAATTCGCCTTCCCAAGTATCTTGCCCACCTGGTTCGTGCAAAATCACAAATCTGCCATTTGCAAGCTCTCGCTCTGCATCTCCGATAAGGCCGTTGGAGACATCTGCACTTAAGGCATATGCAAATTTTGCTAATTTTTGCGGCGCTGGAATCTCTTCTAATGTGATTTCAGATCTCGTTTTAAAGTTCGAAAGTAGAGCAGCAGATCTCTTAAATTGCTCTTCATTCATATGCTAATTTTCGCAAACTTTTCGCCAGAATCAGGTATATCTAGGATAGGTTGACCCGCATGGCGAGCATCTTGGCACTTTTATCTGCGGTGCTTTGGGGTTCATCTGATTTTGAAGGCGGTCGACTTTCAAAACGATATCCCGCAATCAGCGTTTTAGGCTCTACGCAATTAATAAGTTTAATTTTCGGTTTTGCACTGGTAATTGCAGTTGGCGAGACAGAACTTACATCCAAAGTTTTCTTTGCAGGTGCCGCAGCTGGGCTCTTTGGATATTTAGGTTTGATTTGTCTTTACGCCGGTTTATCAACTGGAAAGATGGGCGTGGTTTCACCAATTAGTTCACTTTCAGTTTTAATTCCAATGTCAGTTGCGTTAATTGGTGGCGAAACCATGAGCACTTTAACTGCCATTGGCTGTGCTTTAGCAATTATCGGCGGGTTTCTAACCAGTGGCCCAGAATTTTCTAAAGGTATTTCACTCAAACCTTTACTTTTAGCAGTTGGCGCAGCACTTGGATTTGGAAGTGCGCTAACTTTCTTAGCGATTGGCGCTGCTGAAGCCCCGATTTTAACGATGGTTTGTATGAGAGTTGCAACTGCATTTGTCACAATTGGAATTGCCATTAAGAAACGTGGTTTTGGTGGATTAGGTAAAGCTAATCTTCCGTCACTTATATTTATTGGAGTAGCGGACTTTGCCGCTAATGCCACTCTTGGGCTAGCCGTAAATATTGGACCAGTTGCAGTTTCAATGGTGCTGGGTGCGCTTTATCCAGTATTTACAGTTTTATTAGCTTTTTTTATTTTGCACGAACGCTTACATAAAGCGCAATATTTCGGTGGTATTGCCGCAGTTGCAGGCGTAGCTTTAATTAGCGCTTTTTAGCGGTAACAAATCTAGTTTCTTCAACTTTGCAATCTTCGGTGATTTCAAAACCACGTAGGGCATCATTTAGGTCAATTAGATGTTCGCCTCCAGTAATAGGCGTGATTGATATTTCTAATTGATCCACTAAACCTAAAGTTAAGAATTCATTAAGTAATCCGGGACCAGCTTCAATCAAAACATCAGGTCCAAACTCGCGTTTTGCCTTAGTAAGAGCTTCGGCTGGATCTAAATTCCACCAGAATGCATTGGGATTGGTAATCAAAACATTTGATTTATGGCGAGAAATTACAACTAAAGGGCAAGGAGTAATTGCATATCTTTCAGATCTTGCAGTATTTCCGCCAATGATTATGCAATCAAATTCGCGACGGCGCTTTAAAAAGCGTTCTCGGTCAGTATTTGTTGAAACTCCTGCAGAGGAGCCATCTTTGGCAGTTGAACCATCAGAACCCATAACTAAGGTGGCGACTGTGTGCACCTTGCTATGTTAGTAGAAATAGTAGTCTTGCAACGTGGAGAAAACGCTCTTTGTTACAAATGATTTCGGCCCTCGCGCAGGTGGCATTGAAACTTTTGTGCATGGGTTAATAGAACGTTTCCCTAAAAATTCGGTCATTGTCTACACATCGCAACAAGGCAATACCCAAGATTATGATCAAAAGTGGTTAACAGATTATGGGGTAATGGTCATTCGTGATCGCTCCAAAATGTTGTTGCCTTCTCCACGAGTAATTCGCGCCGTGCAAAAAGTGGTAGCTGCTCAAAAACCCAAGGCGGTAGTTTTTGGAGCTGCCGCGCCACTTGCGCTGATGGCAAAAGCTTTAAAAGTTCCGCGCAAAATTGCCTTAACTCATGGCCATGAAGTTTGGTGGGCTAAAGTCCCGCCTTTTAATTTAGCCATGCGTCTGATTGGTAATTCGGTAGATCATTTAACTTATTTAGGTGAATTCACCAGATCACAAATTGCCAAACCACTTTCAAAAGCTGCCAGAGATGCGATGGTCCAGATTGCACCTGGTATTGATACCAATAAATTCAAACCAATTAATGCGCAAGATTTACGTGCCCAACTTGGTTTAAAAGAAAAGGAAGTTATTGTCTGTGTCGGCAGACTAGTGCCACGTAAGGGTCAAGACCAGTTAATCAAAGCACTTCCAGAAATTTTAAAATCAATACCAAATGCCCATCTACTATTTGTAGGATCGGGAGCCTTTCAAATTAAGTTAGAAAAATTAATTAACAATCTAAGCCTTGCCAATCATGTTTCATTCACTGGTCGAGTTCAATATGATGATTTAACAAAATTTATCTGTGTTGGCGATATCTTCGCCATGCCATCTAGATCAAGATTTGCAGGCTTAGAAGTAGAAGGTTTGGGAATTGTTTATTTAGAGGCTAGCGCATGTGGACTTCCGGTATTGGGCGGAGATTCAGGCGGTGCACCTGATGCGGTTTTGCCAGGTGTAACCGGAATTGTGGTTAATGGTCGCGATGTCTCCCAAATTGCCGCCGGTGCCATCAAATTACTGCAATCTGATCGAAGTGCTATTGGTAATGCTGGACGAAATTGGGCGCTTGAGAAATGGGATTGGCAGATTTGGGCGGAAAAATTTGTGGATTTAGTGCGCAATCAAGCCTAAGCGCTTAGCTTCACTTACCGCACCTGATCTATTTTCTACTTGAAGTTTTCGATAAATAGCACCTAAATGTGTTTTTAAAGTTGATTCGGTAATAAATAGCGCTTTTGCTAACTTGGCACCATTTAATCCAGAAGGCAATAACTCCAAAATTTCTAATTCTCGCGTAGTTAAAGTTGCCTTAAATACCCGTGAATCAACCGCTCTTGCTAAACCTCTACTAGTAAAAGATAAAGGCGAACGAGCAGCGCTAAAAATTGCATTTAGGATTTCATCTAAATTTGCGGTTTTGGATACAAAGCCGCTGGCTCCGGCATTCATACATGCGATTAAATGAGAATCATCATCCAAAATTGAAATCACAACAATTCCAATACTCTGGCTATTTTTTCTAGCGAATTTCACAATCTCAAGTCCACTGCCATCTGGAAGTGATAAATCTACGGTTACCACATCTGGAGTAGTGGCAGCTAAAAGCGCAAGCGCCTCTTCCTTATTGCCAGCTTCGCCAACAACTTCAATTCCTTCTCGCATTGCAATATTGGCGATACCTTCTCGCACAATTTTGTGATCATCTACTATTAGTAATCTCATGGCAATTCGATCTCTACTCGGGTTCCGTTTTTATTGGTGGTAACTGTTAAATGCCCACCCATATCTTCTACTAATTCAGATACCCCATGCATGCCTTGGCCATCATCGCTGACCACAATGAGATGCTCTGAGATATCAACTTTTAAATTATGTCCTTTTGAATGTTGAGCCGCATTTTTAACCAGTTCGTTAACGATTCGCTTAGTACCTGGGTTTAGCAAGGAGATCTCGCCATTTATCTGTAGATGTAACGGAGCGGCTCGATTAATTAGCTCGCTCTGGTAGTCACTAGCAATTTCGCGCAAAGAGAAGAGCTCTCGGCGCACTGATTTGGTGGCAGCAGTTACCGCTTCACGAATTTCGCGGGCGCTAGCGCGATAACGCGCCGGCAAATCATTTATTAGTAAATCTATTTGATAGCCAATGGCTACTAAATCTTGTGCAAGTGAATCGTGTAAATCACGCGCCAGCTCAACCCTGGTAGAGCTCTGCAATCTCCTTTGCGAATTCTTTTGCAACAACATGGCGCTTTACCGATAACTTAGCTGTTAATTGGCCGCCAGCAATAGTGAAGTCTTTGTCCAAGATAACGAACTTACGAATAGATTCCGCACGACTTACCGCCTTGTTGGCCTCATCGACCGCTGTTTGAATTACTGCAATCAAATCAGGGTCGCGAGTTAAATCAGATAGGGATGCCCCCTCTTTCTTATTGGTTGCAACCCAAGGCTTAAGCGCATCTTGATCGATCGTAATCAGTGCAGCAATGTATGGCTGGTTATCTCCAACTACCATGCATTGCGATACCAATGGATGTGCGCGCAAGCGATCTTCTAGAACTGCAGGAGCAACATTCTTTCCACCGGCCGTAACGATTAATTCTTTCTTGCGACCAGTGATGGTTAAGAAACCATCTTTATCAATCTCTCCAATATCACCAGATTTAAACCATTCGCCATCAAATACCTCTTGATTTGCTCCATCGTTCTGCCAGTAACCGCGCATCACAATCGGACCCTTAATTAGAACTTCGCCATCATCTGCAATGCGAATTGAAGTTCCTGGAATTGGCTTTCCAACGGAACCGACTTTTTGAGCTTGAGTCAAATTAAGTGTTGCGCCCGCGGTTGTTTCAGTCAATCCATAACCTTCGAGAATGCGAATACCTGCGCCGCGATAGAAGTGGCCAAGGCGAGAACCAAGTGCTGCGCCACCGCTAATTGCTGCCTCTACGTTTCCACCCATCACATGGCGGATCTTCTTGTATACGAGTGCATCAAAAAGCGCATGCTGGATACGAAGTGCCGGGGAGATGCTGCCGCTATCCAAACCTTCGCTGTACTTAATTGCAACAGCTGCAGCTTTGCGGAAAATATTTCCTTTGCCTGCGGCATCTGCTTTCGCCTCTGCGCCGTTGTAAACCTTTTCAAATATGCGAGGCACTGCCAGCACGAAAGTTGGTTTAAAGCTAGCTAAATCTTGCATTAAACGACCTTGAACATCGGCGCAGTGAGCCATATGTAGACCAGCATAAATTGCGCCAATCTGAACCATGCGACCAAATACGT
>CAXBPX010000047.1:0-9506 GCA_963977625.1 uncultured bacterium | reverse complement strand
TTTCAAAAAGAAATTGGCAAATTTAGAAAGATTTATATTAATGAACCTTTAGATGGACTTTGCGAAAGCACGGTGACAGTTCGATTTAACGATCGCTTGCGTTCAATGGCGCTTCGATTTGAAGGGGTTGATCACAAATGGGTTTGCACCAGTTTGGATCTAATTTAATTGGCCGCTCCGTGGCAGCGTTTGTACTTCTTGCCAGAGCCACAAGGGCAGAGCGAATTTCTAGATACCTCGCCACTGCGTGCAACTCCCGTTTCATCTGCTGAAGAATAAGAAAGTTGTTGAGGCTTTGGAGCATCTAAGCCGCCACCATGCACATGTTGAGTTTCAACTGAAACTTCTACATTGAAAATAAATCCAGCAATCTCTTCTTGGATTCCTTCCATCATGGCTGCAAATAAGTCATAACCTTCGCGTTGATATTCGACTAATGGATCTCTTTGCGCCATGGCGCGAAGGCCAATACCTTCTTGTAAATAATCCATTTCATATAAATGTTCGCGCCACTTTCGGTCTAATACGGAAAGCAGAACTTTTCGCTCAAGTTCGCGCATCACAACTGGAGTTAAATTTTCTTCGCGCTTCTGGTATGCCGCAATCGCATCATCCGTAATTCGTGCGACTAAATAGTCAGTATCCAGCGCATTTCGGCCGCCAATTTCTTTTTCTAAATCAGCCAAAGTAAATGAGATTGGATAAATTGCGCCGATGGCTGCCCACAAAGTGTCCAAATCCCAATCTTCCGCATATCCATCTGCAGTAGCTGCGGTTACATATGCGGCGATAGTTTCAGCTAAGAAACGTTGAACCTGCTCAGAGATGTCTTTACCTTCAAGCACTGACCGACGTTCTCCATAAATTACTTCACGTTGGCGATTCATTACGTCGTCGTATTTCAAAACATTTTTACGAATTTCAAAATTCTGCGCTTCAACTTGGGTTTGCGCGGATTTAATTGAGTTAGAGACCATCTTTGATTCAATTGGTTGATCATCAGGTATGCCTGCCGCAGTTAAGAAGCGCTCAACCATGGCGGAATTGAATCTACGCATCAAATCATCTTGAAGTGAAAGATAGAAACGTGACTCTCCTGGATCACCTTGACGACCAGAACGACCACGCAACTGGTTATCAATACGTCGTGATTCGTGACGTTCGGTACCTAAAACATAAAGTCCACCAAGTGCAATAACTTCTTCGTGGCCTGCTGCAACTGCAGCTTTCTGTTTTGCAATTTCTGCTGGCCAAGCTGCTTCGTATTCAGTTGGGTTATCAACTGGAGAGATGCCGCGCTTTTGTATTTCGAAATCTGCCATGAATTCTGGATTGCCACCCAACATGATGTCAGTTCCGCGGCCTGCCATATTGGTAGCAACGGTGACGGCACCTTTGACACCAGCGCGCGCAATAATTGCAGCTTCACGTTGATGTTGCTTGGCATTCAAAACTTCATGTGGCACGCCATGCTTCTTTAATGTTGCAGAAAGCTCTTCAGATTTTTCAACTGAAACTGTGCCAACTAGCACCGGCTGGCCTTTGCGATAGCGTTCGGTAATATCTTTAGCTACCGCTTCAAATTTACCGGCTTCAGTTTTGTAAACTAAATCTGATTGATCAAGGCGTTGCATTGGGCGGTTAGTTGGAATTGGAACTACGCCTAACTTATAAATTTGATGAAATTCAGCAGCTTCGGTCATTGCGGTACCAGTCATACCTGAAATCTTTTGGTAAAGGCGGAAGTAATTCTGCAAAGTAATGGTTGCCAGAGTCTGATTCTCAATCTGAATTTCAATCCGCTCTTTAGCTTCCAGAGCTTGGTGCATACCTTCGGAATAGCGACGACCAGCCAAGATACGACCAGTATGTTCGTCAACAATTAAAAGTTCGCCATTCATTACTACATAATCTTTATCGCGCTTAAATAACTCTTTGGCTCTAATTGCATTATTTAAGTAGCTAATAAGTGGAGTATTTGCAGATTCATAAAGATTGCCGATTTGCAGTAATTCTTCAACTCTGGTGATACCTGCTTCTAAAATTCCTGCCGTACGCTTTTTCTCATCAACTTCATAGTGCACATCGCGTTCGAGTTTTTGAACTAGATTTGCGAATTCCACATACCATTTTGTTGGTTTGTCAGCAGGACCAGAAATAATTAATGGAGTTCGAGCTTCATCAATCAAAATAGAGTCAGTTTCGTCAACGATGGCAAAATTATGGCCACGCTGTACGCACTCTTCTAGAGACCATGCCATGTTGTCACGTAAATAATCAAAACCAAATTCATTATTGGTTCCGTATGTAATATCCGCGTGATATGCCTCGCGACGTTCGGCAGGCGTCATAGATGCCAAAATGACCCCAACTTTTAGCCCTAAGAAACGATGTACACGACCCATCCATTCAGAGTCACGTTCGGCCAAATAATCATTAACGGTTACAACGTGAACGCCTTTTCCAGTTAAAGCATTTAAATAAGCTGGCAATGTTGAAACCAAAGTCTTACCTTCACCAGTTTTCATTTCTGCGATATTGCCTTTATGAAGTGCGGCGCCACCCATTAACTGAACATCGTAATGTCGTTGACCCAAAGTTCGTTTTGCGGCTTCGCGGACTACTGCAAATGCTTCTGGGAGTAAATCATCTAAATCTTCACCATTAGCTAAACGATTCTTAAATTCTGAAGTTTTAGCGGTTAATTCTGAATCTGATAGCGCTGAAATTTTCGGTTCGAAAGAGTTAACTACTTCGGCAATCTTGGCCAATTCTTTAAGAACTCGACCTTCGCCTGCTCGAAGAATGCGATCTAGAATCGACATTTACTCCCTTTCTTAAATTCAGACATTCAGATATTTTGAGAATAGGCTCATATGTTAGAGGTCTGTGCCACGCAGGCGGTAATCGCCCGATTTACCGAAAAACCACTCGCATTTAAGGCTCTTTTAGCCTCTAAAAGGGTTGCTCCGGTTGTGACCAAATCATCAACTAAGAGAATTTCACCATTTATTTGTTGAACATTTCCGTGAAACGAGAATGCTCCATAAATATTACGTTTCCTATCCACTGCGCTAAGTCCACTTTGATCTAACAATCTTCGTTGGATAATCATTCCCGAAACCATTGGCAGACCACTTCTTAATGAAACTTCTTGAGTTAGGTCATAAATAAAGTCCCGACCACGTTTTCGTATCGCACGCTTTGATCCGGGGATGGGAATCAAAGTTGCTTTGCGTAAGACTTGAGTTGGTAATCGATGTAAACAATTTAGCATCGCCTCAATAATCAATTCGTCAGCTATGGCAAATGAATTCTCTTTAGCACCCAAAAGAATAGATCTAGCAACTGGCGAATATCTAATTGATGAATAAACTTGCAATTCTTCAATTGTTTGTACATAAAAATGTGGATTCCAAAATTTGCGACATTTGGAACAGATTTCGATTCCAATTGCCCGACAGCCAAAACAATGAATTGGGAAAAGTAACTCTTTCAATGGTGCCAACATGGCCCCATTATTTCTTTAACTTCTAATTAAAATTTGAGTGGGATGATTCGCTGTGGAATTTCACCACCGGCTTGCTTTGGCAAAGTTAAAACAAAGTGCGCACCTTTGCCCAGTTCACCGTAAACTTCTAACTCTCCATTATGTAATCGGGCATCTTCTAAAGCCATTGATAATCCAAGTCCGGTACCGCCGCGCACTCGCGAACGAGAAGGATCTGCACGCCAGAATCGGTCAAAGACTCTAAGCGCACTCTCTTTATCCAAACCGATTCCATGATCTCTCACCGAAATTGCTACTACCTGCTCATTTTGCTTGATAGTCACATTTATTGGTTTGGCTTCAGCATGGTCGATCGCGTTAATTAGCAGATTTCTTAAAATTCTTTCGATTCTTCGAATATCGCCTTTGATATAAACAGAATCGGCGGGGCGATTTATTTCGATATGCGTGCCAACTTCGCTGGCCACCATGCGTAGATCATCGATTGCATTGGTAGTTAAAAGACATAGGTCAAATTCCACCGGCTCCAAAACCGCAACTTCGGCATCAAATCGACTGATTTCTAATAGGTCTTCAAGTAAACGTTCAAAACGATCTAGCTGTAACATCATTAGCTCAACGCTTCTTTGCAATGTTGGATCGAAATTTGATTTAGCGCTGTGAATCATTCCAGCCGCCATGCGTAAAGTTGTTAAAGGCGTACGCAATTCATGAGTTACGTCTCCAACAAATCTCTGTTGAACATGTGAAAGATTTTCTAATCTAGTAATCTGAATTTGTAATGAATTGGCCATCTCATTAAATGCACTTCCGAGTCGAGCAATTTCATCTTCGCCCCGGACATTCATACGTTTACCTAGATCGCCAGAAGCTAGCGCTTCTGCCGTCATCGCAGCTTCACGAACCGGGCGCACCACTTGTCGCACCACAAGAAGTGTCACTAACACCACCAAAAGTACCAATGCCGTGCCAGTAGCTATCAAAGAATTTAGCACGATATTTAAAGTCTTGCCTTGATTATCCAAATTAAACAACAGATATAACTCATATAACCCGACATCTGGGATTTCAATCTGATTTCCTACAATCAAAACTTCAGAAGTTAATCCAAAGGTATTGGTGATCTTCTGATAAGAACTGTGTGCATCGGAATCGGTTCGAACTGTGGCACGCAATTTTGCCGGAATCATGGAACCTGTTAAAAATGCGGATACGGTCGTGTAGTTATTTTTAATTACATCTGTGCCTGGTGAAGGTATGAAAATCAAATATGGCGCAGTATTGGTAGTAGTACCAAACACAGTTCCATTTGTTGAGAGATCATCGATAGCTTTTCGAATCGCTCTTGGATTTTCACCAGCTAATAAGAATTGATATTGCAGCGCATAAACTGCAGCTTTGGTATCTGAAATAGAAGATTCATATTTCACACCTTTAATACCACTGGAAAGATTGGAATAAAGCGCAGAACCAGCAATCCAAATCGCAGCAAAAGTAAGCAGCGAAGTTGAGATAACTACTCGAGCTGCTAGGGAGTGGCGCAGCCAATTTGAGAGTTTCACTTAAGAGCCGTTGAACCTGCTCGATAACCAACGCCACGTACAGTTAGGACAATTTCAGGATTATCTGGATCTAGCTCAACTTTTGAACGTAATCGTTGTACGTGCACATTTACCAGACGAGTATCGGTTGAATGGTGATATCCCCAAACTTCGGATAGCAACGCTTCGCGAGTAAAGACTCGACCTGGCTCTTTAGCCAATGCAGCTAGCAATTCAAACTCTAATCGGGTTAAAAGAATTTTCTTACCGCTTCGTGTTACTTCGTGTGCCACCATATCAATTTTCAAATCGCCAATTGCAACTTGTCCGGTTGAAGGCAGAGTTGAACGGCGAAGTCTGGTTCGAATTCGAGCAACTAATTCAGATGGATGTCTGAATGGTTTAACAATGTAATCGTCTGCACCGGCTTCAAGACCCGCGACTACATCTTGAGTATCGCCACGAGCTGTGAGCATCACAATTGGCACCATTGATTCGGCGCGAATTAATTTACAAACTTCAACGCCATCAATCCCTGGAAGCATTACATCTAATAAAACTAAATCTGGTTTAGTTTCGCGAAAAGCTTCAAGTGCTTCATCGCCGCGACCAACCATCTCTACATCGATGCCGGCACCGGTTAAAACGATGCCGAGCATCTCTGCAAGATCTTGATCGTCATCGACGACCAGCACTAAAGTCATTAGCTACCGTGTTCCCAAGAGTTCAAGTAAAGCTCTTGCGCTGGAGTTAGCACATCAACTGCGCCACCCATACTTGCAAGCTTTAAGCGAGCAACTTCCTTATCGATTTCAGTTGGCACATTGTGAACACCTGGCTTTAAATTCTTTGCTTCTTTAACTAAGTATTCAGCGGTAAGCGCCTGATCTGAGAATGAAAGATCCATAACTGCTGCCGGGTGACCTTCTGCGGCGCCTAGATTTACCAAGCGACCTTCGGCTAGTAATAACAGACGATTACCACTCTTTAAAACATATTCGTCAGTCTGGTGACGCATCTTGGCATTCTTCTTAGCTGCATTTTGTTCTAGCCATGCCACATCAATTTCGATATCGAAGTGGCCAGAGTTAGCCAAAATTGCGCCATCTTTCATGACTACGAAATGTTCCTCACGAAGCACATCGCGGTTACCGGTAACTGTAATGAAAACATCACCGATCTTTGCTGCTTCAGTCATTGGCATTACACGGAATCCTTGCATCATTGCATCTAATGCTTTAGTTGGATCGATTTCAGTAACAATTACATCCGCACCAAGACCACGTGCACGTTCTGCTACACCTTTACCGCAATATCCAAAACCTGCGACTACCAGTGTGCGTCCAGCCAGCAAGAAGTTGGTGGCACGGAAAACTGCATCAAGTGTTGATTGTCCGGTTCCGTAACGATTATCAAACATATGCTTGGTGTCAGTGTCATTAACGGCAATCATTGGGAAAGTTAGCGCGCCATCTTTTGCCATTTGAGTTAAACGAATTACACCAGTGGTGGTTTCTTCGCAGCCACCTGAAATATTTGGCAATAACTCTTTACGTGTTGTGTGAAGAGTATTTACTAAATCGCAACCATCATCAAAAACTTGGTGTGGTTCGATATCTAATGCGGCATTGATATGTGCATAGTAACCATCGCGATCGACTGCATTACGAGCAAAGACGCTAATGCCATATTCGTAAACTAGCGCTGCTGCGGTGTCATCTTGAGTAGAAAGTGGATTTGATGCACAAAGTGCCAGCTCTGCGCCACCTGCTTTTAGAACGCGCATTAGATTCGCGGTTTCAGTAGTGACGTGCATGCAAGCTGCAATGCGAACACCTGCAAATGGTTTAGTTTTTTCAAAACGTTCACGAATTTGTGCGAGAACTGGCATGTTGCGTTCTGCCCATTCGATGCGCTTCTTGCCTTCAGCGGCAAGAGCTGGATTTGCAATATCGTGCTTAATAGAGGTCGTCGTAGACAATTTATGCTCCTTAGAGATTTAGAAAACTTTTCTTCGGCGAGGCCTCGCGCAGAAGGCTAGTTTAACCTCTAATTACAGCCAGCACCTCATCACGCAAGGCTGCCATCTGCGCCTGCGTCTTAGCCTCAACGTTTAGTCTAAGTAGCGGCTCCGTGTTTGATGCGCGCACGTTGAACCACCAGGTATCTCCATCGATAGTTAAACCATCAAGTTCGTCGGTAGTAACACCAGATTTGGCACCATATTGCGACTTAATTGCAGCCATGATCGCTTTGCTATCAGATACTTTTGAATTAATTTCACCACTTGCAAAATAACGCGCATATGGCGCAAGTAACTCAGAGAGTGTCAGTTGGCTTTCCCCAAGCGCAGCAATTGCATGTAGTGCAGCTAACATCCCAGAATCCGCACGCCAAAAGTCCGAGAAATAAAAATGTCCCGAATGTTCGCCACCAAATATTGCACCTGATTCGGCCATCATGGCTTTGATATACGAATGGCCAACTCTAGAGCGCAATGGTTTGCCACCGTTTTCTTCCACAATTTCACGAACGGCACGTGATGAAATTAAATTGTAAATTATTGCCGAACCAGGTTTCTTCTTTAATTCTCTCGCTGCAATTAACGCAGTCAATAAAGAAGGATTTACTGCAGTACCAGTTTCATCCACCAAGAAACATCGATCCGCATCACCATCAAATGCCAAACCAATATCGGCATCCTTTTTCCTAACCATTTTTTTCAAATCTTTGAGGTTTGCTTCATCAATTGGATTTGCTTCATGGTTTGGAAAAGTTCCATCTAATTCATAATACATTTCCGTAATTTCGCAATTAAGCCGCTCGAAAACTGCCGGTGCAGTATGTCCAGCCATTCCGTTGCCTGCATCTATGACAATTTTTAGCTTTCGGATTTCAGATACATCTACCAAAGTTAAAAGATGATCCACATACTCTTTGAGCATATCTTTTTTACTTTCCAGTCCAACTGGGCGCATGCTGACTGGAACTCCGGTTTTCACAAAATTCTCAATGGTCAGCAATCCGGATTCTTTTCCGATTGGCCGAGCGCCGCTTAAACATAATTTGATACCGTTATATTCAGCTGGATTATGGCTTGCGGTAAACATTGCGCCTGGTAAATTTAATTTTCCGGCTGCAAAATAAAGCATGTCAGTTGATGCCAAACCGATTCGAATTACATCCATGCCTTGTGAATTCACTCCGGCAGAGAATGCATCTGCAAGTTCGGGTGATGAAGGGCGCATATCTTCACCGATTACCACCGTTGCTGGTTCTCGTTCCAATTCGATAAATTTTGCAAAAGCCACACCGGTTGAGAACGCAAATTGTTTAGTTAGTTGGGTGCCCACTAATCCACGAATATCGTAAGCTTTAAAAATATTTGGAATACTCATGATTATCTAGAAATTTAAGAATTTGGAACCGAACGCAGATGACCGCGACGCCCAATTGCAGAATTATTTGAGGAGTGGTTCGAAGAATTTTCTATTACTTCTCGGTTTGCTACTTCGCGAACCGCATCTGCAATGGCCATTAAATCTTCTTCTGAGGGACCAGTAGCGCCAGAGCTAATTTCACGTCTAATAACTTGCCATCCATTTGGCACAGTTAATTTTGCGCCGTGAATTTCACAGAGATCATATGCATGTGGTTCGGAGTAAGTAGCCAACGGTCCTAATACCGCAATTGATTCGGAGTAAACATAAGTAAGAGTCATCGCAGCTTTTCGGTGACATCCCGAACGGGAGCAATGTCTACTGGTCCGATTACTCATACGAGAAAACTAGTCTGCAGGGCTTAAAGATTAGGGATTTAACACGCCGATATTGGCAGTAGGCACGGTACTTCTGGTCAATTGCGAACCATTAACAATAGGTAGATAGCCGATACCGCTCTGTGATGTCACTAATAACGCAGCAGCCGTATTGTTAGATATGCGTTCGATGCGCATGCCAATTGCACCACTTGGTAATTTATAAGTTGCGTAATCAGTGCCGACAATTTGCTTTGAAATTATCTTCTTTTTAGGCATTAAAACTTTAAGTTCAACTTCAATTTCAGTTCCGACAAATTGCAAAGTTGGATCTAACCCAGTAATCGCCCAAGTTCCAGTAGTAGCTGGAGCGGTCGCAGTACTCCAAGTGAAATCTGCACCGATTCTGCTAAAAACAGATGCGGCAATCGGTTGATCAGAAGTAATTCGGATTCCAAAACTGGACTGTTTACCATCAAAATCAAATGAAATATCGGCTACTTTTCCGCCCTGAATTTTTCGATTATCTAATCCCACTGGAATATATCTGCCATCGCTTGAGAGCACTTCTACGGTAATGATGGTAGCTGCCGCGCCCGGATTTAAAATTCTTAAAATATGACTCTTGGTTTTAGAACTATGAGCAATTCCAGGAATCCATAGATTTTTATTTAATCCACTCTGTGAATTAACAATA
>CAXBPX010000046.1:0-9547 GCA_963977625.1 uncultured bacterium | reverse complement strand
ATGGAGCAATCCCACTCTTCTGCCCGCCTCAGATTCCACACTTGAAAACTTTAAAGCTGCTTTCACAAATCCTGAATTTCGAAAGGCGATTTACAACAGCCTCGTTGTTTGCAGCTCGGCAACGATGCTCGCTGTGATCTTCGGAGTGATGTCGGCTTACGCGCTCACGATTCTTAATTTCAAAGGTCGCGACACCATGGGACGAATAATCATCATCGCATTCTTAACTCCAGGGGCGCTGCTTTTTATTCCGTTTGCAGTCATCATGGCAAACCTTTCACTCTCCAATTCGCTTAAAGGATTAGTCCTTGTATACCTGAGTTTTACTGTGCCTCTCTCGACATACTTACTCCTCGGCTTCTTCAAATCTCTACCTCCTGAATTAGAACAAGCCGCACGTATTGATGGCGCAAATAGAATTCAAGCGCTTTGGTATGTCTTGGTGCCTTTGGTGGCACCAGGCTTAATTTCAGTGGCGATCATCACCTTTACTGGTGCGTATAACGAGCTTTTGTACTCACTCGTGATTAACGTCTCGCCAGAAGTGCGTACGGTGCCGGTAGCAATTCTCAATCTTTCCGTAGCAGATGAAGTTCCATGGGGTCGCACGATGGCCTACTCATCGATTGCGGCAATCCCCATCATGGCCATTTATTTCATCGGCCAACGATTTGTTGTTGAAGGTTTACAAACAGGTTCAGTTAAGGGTTAAACCAAAAAAAAGAAGGGGAAGAAAATGCGACCAGGGTTTGGGCAATTTCAGGTAGCCAGCGAGGAGTATCTCCAATTCGCGCAGCAATTTGGCGCAACAGATATTCTCTTTAATACTCCGCTCATTCCGGGCGATGGTGGGAAATGGCAACTTCACGATCTAGTCAAGCTTCGCCTTCGAGTTGAACAATTTGGCCTCAAGCTCAGCGCGCTTGAGAATGTGCCGACTAACTTCTATGACCACATCATGCTCAATGGTCCTAAGCGGGATCAGCAGATTGAGAACATGATTTTTACCGTTCGCAATATCGCTCGCGCTGGGATTCCAATCTTTGGTTACAACTGGATGCCATCGCATGTCTGGCGTACCCCTCCCAAGCACATTCGTGGTGGCGCGCTTGCAACTGCATTTGATGATTCACTTGCCCAAAAGTTCCCACTCACTCACGATCGCGAGTACTCAGAAGAAGAGATGTGGGCAAATCTCGAGTACTGGATCAAAATCATCACCCCAATTGCTGAAGAAGAGGGAATTCGCCGCGGTATTCACCCAGGGGAGCCACCAGGGGAAAAGCTTGGCGGCATCCCGCAACTACGTCGTAGCGTCGAGTCATATAAGCGACTTGTCGAAAGCGATAAAGGATGCAAGGGCAAGTAACAAAGCAACTTTAATTCACATTAATAATGATCCGCTGCTCTATGGCCCTGATGGAGAAGGTTGGTGGGATGTTCCGATTGCCCAAGTTTCAACACTTGAATCCACTCAAGCAGCGCTCAAGAACTATCAGGAAAATATTAAGAATCAAAAGCCGCTATTAGGTAAAGGTTCAATCGAAAGAAAGTAATTTTTAAAAGGAGAAGGTCCCCGCCGTTTTAGCGAGGACCCCCATGTTGTTAAACGAGTTGCCCTATAAGCCGGATTCTGTCCTCTCTTTTTACAGAGTTTGGGATCACCATCCATCTAGGTTTGTTATTACTAACAAACTCAAGCAACCTACCCGTTAACTCGAGCGAGCAGCTCTCAATCGTTAACTACATGGTCTTGCTCCAAGCGAGGTTTACCTAGCTACCTGTATTACTACAGATACTGGTGGTCTCTTACACCACCGTTTCACCCTTACCAATATTGCTATTGGCGGTTTACTCTCTGTTGCACTTGCTCGCGGATTGCTCCGGGTGGGAATTACCCACCGCTTTGCTCTTTGGAGTCCGGACTTTCCTCGGTGCTACCAGTTTTGACACTAATTGCAACGCGGTGATCCGGGAGACTCATCGCAAATTGTAATGCGTAAACTATTAACCATGAAACTGCGCGTAGTTTTCTTGGCGATAGCCGTATTTTTAAGCGGATGCGGAAGTACTGAAAAGCCTGTTACGCCAGCTACTCCATCACCAAGTGTTGCCGAAAGAATTGTGCCAACAACTTGCGAACTGCCCGATGTAAATGCAGCTTTTGCGCTGGTAATTCCGCCATCACAATATATTCCAACTGAATGGAAACCAGCAGCGGGAACTGATCTCTATGAAGCAATTAATGCTGGCGGTAGAGCTTGTACTTATGGAGATCAAAATGCTGAAGTTGGTGGCACCGTAATTTGGGCGTTAGATAAAAATGATCTCTGGAAATCCCGAGTAGCGCAGTGGCAAAAAGAAGGAATGGTTCGAGTCGAGATTCCAAATATTGATGAAATGGATGCATATCGATTGCCAGATGGTGCGACTTCTGCTGATGGCATGCCAGCGTGGAGAGTTAACTTATTGATACATGGTGTGTGGATTCAATTTGGAGCTGCATTTATCCAGTCTTGGGATGAAGCAACTCCGATTATTCGCGCCGCAATTAATGCAACAAAAGCTTAATTACTCCGGAAAGTGACAAGCTACCGAAGTTTTACCCTTTGCAATTAATAACGGTTCTTCGGTGGCACAAATTTCTTGCGCTTTCCAACAACGGGTGCGGAAGCGACAGCCAGATGGTGGATTAGCAGGGCTAGGTACATCACCAGTTAAAACGATTCTAGAATTTTTACGGACTCGCTCTTGCTTTGGATTTGCAAGCGGAACTGCCGAAATTAAAGCTTTGGTATATGGATGCTTTGGATTATTAAAAATCTCTTCTCTGGTACCAATTTCGACAATCTTTCCTAAATACATCACAGCTACACGATTAGAGATATGTGAAACTACTGATAAATCATGCGCCACAAATAGATAGCTAAAACCAAAGCGCTTACGTAAATCATCAAGCAAGTTAAGAATCTGTGCTTGCACTGAAACATCCAATGCCGAAACTGGCTCATCAAGCACCACTAGTTTTGGATTGGTAACTAATGCTCTGGCAATACCAACACGTTGACGCTGTCCGCCGGAGAATTCATGAGGATAGCGATTACCAAATTCTCGGGAAAGTCCGCAAAGTTCAAGCATTTCATCAACGCGTGGATCGCTATCATCTTGCGCCATCCCATGCACAATTAAAGGTTCTGCCACAATCTGGCGAACTGTCATGCGCGGATTTAGCGATGCATAAGGATCTTGGAAAACTATTTGAATATCTTTACGTAAATCACGCATCTCATCATCAGTTAATTGGCTGATTGATTTGCCATTAAATGTAACTTCGCCGCTAGTTGATTGCAGCAGGCGCAAGATAACGCGCGCAGTAGTTGATTTTCCGCATCCTGATTCGCCTACTAAACCTAGAGTTTCACCTTCAGCAATTTCAAATGAGACCCCATCAACTGCATGGATGTATCCAACAGTGCGTTTTAATAATCCACGCTGTACTGGGAATTTCTTCTCTAGGTTCTTAACTGTTAAAAGATTATTTGTCATGCAAGTGCCTTCACAAAACCAGGTTCATTTACTCTATGGCAACGAACCATTCGATTTTCTTTAAATTCAATAAGTTCAGGTACTGATTCTGAACATGCAGCTTGTGCGAATTCACAACGAGGCGCAAAAGCACAACCTTTTGGTGGGCGCGACATGATTGGTGGTGCACCAGGAATTGTGTACAGAGGTTGATTAGAGATTTGATCCATCTGCGGAATCGATTTCATTAATCCCCAGGTGTAAGGCATATAAGGTTTTTCAAATAAATCATCTACCGGTGCTTCTTCAACAATTCGACCGCCATACATAACAGCTACTCGATCACATAAACCTGCGACTACACCTAAGTCATGTGTAATAAGTAGTACTGCAGTATTTAATTCACGTGCAGATTTTTCTAGAATCTCTAAAACTTGTGCCTGAATTGTTACATCTAGCGCAGTGGTTGGTTCGTCGGCAATTAACAATTCTGGTTTGCAAGATAGCGCCATCGCAATCATGGCGCGTTGACGCATGCCGCCTGAAAATTGATGCGGATAATCATCAACGCGTTGATGTGGATTTGGCACACCAACTAAATCGAGCATTTCGATGGTGCGTTCTTTAGCTTGCTTTGGCGAAATTCTTTCGTGCACTCTAATCATTTCAGCGATTTGATGGCCAATTGTGTACACCGGATTTAATGAGGTCATCGGGTCCTGGAAGATCATCGAAATTTCGCCGCCACGAATTTCGCGAAGTTCGCGATCCGGAGTGGTTAAAAGATCGGTACCTTTCCAAAGAATCTTGCCCTTTGGATAAAAAGCTGGTGGTTGTGGCACTAATCCCAGCACGCTCATTGCAGTTACTGATTTACCAGAACCTGATTCGCCAACTAATCCGACAATTTCACCAGCTTTTAATGAAAGCGAAGCGCCATTGATTGCTTGCACTACTCCGTCTGAAGTATTGAAGTGCACATATAAATCTTGAATCTCAAGTAGTGGCTTGGTCATTTGCTGCCTCGTAGCTTTGGATCAAGTGCATCACGTAAGCCATCACCAATTAACACAATAGATAGCGTTAGTGCGACCAAAATTGAACCTGGGATAAAAAATACAAATGGCTTATCAGTTAAGTAATTTCTGGAGCTAGAAATCATCACACCAAGTGATGGAGTTGGTTCGCGAAAGCCCACACCAAGAAAGGCATAAATAGATTCGGAGAGAATCGCACCTGCTACCGAAAATGCTAAAACCACAATAATTGGTGGAATTGCATTTGGACCAATATGACGCAAAATGATGCGCTTGGTGGTCGCACCAGTTGCACGAGCTGCTTCTACATATTCCAGAGATTTAACTTGCATCACCGATGCACGGAATAAACGCGTAGTGGAATACCAACCTGTAAATACTAAAGCGGCAACAATGACCCAAAATGATGATCCAAAGACCGTAATAATTGCAAAACCAATTAGAACAAATGGAATAACCTGCCAAGTATCAATAAAACGGCTGATTAAAGTATCTATCCAGCCGCCAAAATAACCAGCTAATCCACCAAGAGTTACACCGACTAAAACTGAAATGACGGTAACTACAATTGCAACTGTTAATGAAAGTCGAATGCCGTTGGTAGCACGCTCGAAAATATCGCGACCCAAGTCATCTGTACCTAACCAGTGACCATTAGTTCCGGGGGTTACTAAGATATCGCTTGAGAGTTCATCGGGTTTAAATTTTGAAATTATTGGTCCAAAAATACCAGCCAAAATTAAGAAAGTTAAAATTCCTAAGCCAACTAAAGAAAGTTTGTTTGCAAAGAATCGTTTACGTACATCTTGCCAATAAGAAAGTGATACCGGTGCCTGTCCCTCGGTTTCAAAATCAGACATTAATGCACCACCTTTGAATCGATTTTGATTCTTGGGTCAATTAAGGCATAACTTAAATCCACAATTAAATTAACTATGGCGCCAAAGGCAATTACGACAATGGCTAATCCCAATACCACCGGTGCATCTTGGCCCAACGCTGAATCGGCAATGGTTGAACCCATGCCAGGAAGTGAAAAAACTTTTTCAGTTTGGACTGCAACTCCAAAAATTGAAATCAAAGAAGTTCCATAAACAGTTACTACTGGAATTAAAGCATTTCTAAGCGCATGGTGAAACCAAACTCGGCGCGGTGACAGTCCTTTTGCAAAAGCGGTACGGATGTAATCTGCCCGCAAAACTTCGAGTAAAGATGAACGGAGCATTCGAGCGATAAATGCGGCATCCACCACTGCCACTACCATGGCCGGTAAGAGTATTCCTTGCCAACCTGAAGTTGGAATTACACCAAAGCTCCATTCCATTGGCCAAGGTTTATAAAGATTGGCCCAATTGATATGTAGTTGGAAAGGTAATACTCCGAAAAAGTATTGCGCTAAAAGTCCAGAAACGAATACCGGAATTCCTTGGATTCCAACCGTAAATACGGTGCCGATCTTGTCACCTAGTGAACCGCGTTTGATGGCAGAGACTAGACCTACTGTAAGCGCGATAATTAATTGGAATAGCGCACCCCAAAAAAGCAATCTAGCACTGGTCTGAAAACCATCCGTCAGAATTTGATTTACTGATTTGTCATTCTTGTATGAATAACCTAGATCACCATGTAAGAGGTTATTCCAAAATCTAAAGTATTGAACATATGCCGGTTTATCTAATCCATATTTGGCATTGATGTTGTCAATGATTGATTGCGGTAACGCTTTTTCGCCACTCTTTAATGAGATGGGATCTCCCGGGATGATGAAAAAGAGCGCGAACATCAAAGTGGTCGCAGCCCAAACCACAACTAAAGTTTGGAGAAGTCGCTTGATGGCATATGAAAACATTGCGCGGAATCTTATCCAATCTTTGTTAATTAGTTAAATATCTTAAAAATGCTTAAGGGGCTCACTTTCGCGAGCCCCTTAAGACTTAAAGAGTTATTAGCTCTTTGTTACTTCGTCGTATACAACCATTCCAAGCGGTGTGATTGGGAAGGTTGAAACTGTTGGCTGAAGCACAACTGCGATACCACGGTTCACTGTTGGAACAATTACCACGTCGCTGCGTAAAGCTTGCGCTTCTGCACGCTGGTATTGCGCCTGTGAGAATGAAGCGTTGGTGCTTGCGCGAGCGCTGTTAACCAAAGCATCAAATGCTGAACTGCTATAACGCTCTAAGTTGTCTCCATCAATTGATGCAGAGTGTAGAAGTGGATACAAGAAGTTATCCGCGATTGGATAATCAGCAAACCAACCAGCACGGATGATCTGTCCTTGTCCCTTACGCATCTTTGAGAAGTAAGTTCCGTCCGCTGGGAATGGATCTAACTTCGCAGGAATTCCAACTTCCTTTAAGTTTGCAACGATGATTGATGCAACTTTGTCCCAACCAGCGCCATCGTTGTATGAAAGGCGGATTGGAGTTGAAAGTGGTGCATTACCAAGGTTCTGCCAACGCTTGTAATCAGCAATCGCACCTTGTAGGTCGCGTGTAACTGTTAGCGCTTGGTTTGCTTTGTAACCAGGAAGTCCTGGTGGCAATAAACCTGATGCCGGCTTACGAATTCCCTGATAAATAACTTCAGAGATCTGCTTCTTATCAATTGCCTTTGCAATTGCAGAACGTAGGTACTTGTTCTTGGTGCCACCTACAACTGGATCTTCCCAGTTGAAGCCCCAGTAGTCAGTACCAAGTGTGCTCTTAAGACCCTTGGTGCCCCACTTATCAAGAAGTTCCTTGTAACGACCAGCAGGAATTGGACCTGAATCGCACTGACCTGATGCAAATGCATTGTAAGCAGCATTGGTATCAGATGAAATCTTGAAGGTGATTTGTGAAAGCTTAGGAGCAGTTCCACCGAAGTTGGTGTTTGGAACAAGAGTTACTTGTCCACCAGCACGCTTAGTGATTGCTTCCTTTAGCTTGTATGGACCATTTCCAACTAACTTGGTGCCATCTTCTTCAACCTTTGAAGATGCGCCAACCATTGAAGTTGGGATTGGTGAAAATACTGTGTGACCTGCAATTGATGGCCAGTCAGCAGTTGGATTTTCCATTACAACTGTAAGTGTTAGCGCAGCGTCATCAGCAACAACTGAAGATGATGGCCAAGGACCCTTACCTGTTGAGTATGCATTCATTCCTGCAATGAAGTCACCATGGTAAGAAACTTCTGAAGCAAGCTTAGAATCCATTGAACGCTTCCAACCATTTACGAATGAAGAAGGAAGAACTGCTTCACCGTTTGAGAACTTCTGACCCTTCTTGAGGGTAAATACCCAAGTCTTGCCCTTGTCTGGAGACTTCCACTTTGCTGCAGCTGCAGGAACTAATTTTCCGTTTGCATCTGTATCTGTTAGACCATCGAACAACATTGAAGCTAGGTTTGCACCAACTAGTGTTGATGTAAGCGCTGGATCAATGAAGTCTGGTTCGCCAGCAGCAAAAAGCTGGCAGTCGGTGAATGTTGTAGCTGCATTTGCAGTAACAACCGGTACACCAATTACGAGCGCAGATGCAGCAAAGATTGCCGCTAAGCGCACGTTAAGTGACTTAACCTTCATTTAGTTATTCCTTACTTATAAGTTCTTGGTTCGCTTTGCCAGTTGGTCAAAGCGATTTGAACTCCTTGTGGGGGTTCGAGTGAAGCGTGAGTTTACCTGCCGCAGCGCCTTGCCCACAAGAAAACTGGCAGTAACTACAAGCGTAGAAAAGTTGCGAAAAAGTTATATTGAACGTTAATCCTGAATTTTGTTCACTTTATTGCGAGTTGCAGCCAAACTGGTAACAGCTGTCACAGCCAAAATGCTCACAATAGTCAGCAAACTAGTTTCGATTGATATTTCAAACAGGTGAAAACCGCCGATTTCATGCACACCAACTTGATGGAAACCTTCAATAAAAAGTTTAATTCCAATAAATCCGAGAACTACAGAAAGACCCTTAGATAAGTAAATTAGACGCTCCAAAAGTTCTTCCAGTAAGAAGTAGAGCTGGCGTAATCCCATAAGTGCAAAAATATTCGCCGTAATTACAACATAAGGATCTTGAGTCAAACCAAAAATTGCTGGAATTGAATCCACAGCGAAAAGTAAGTCTGTGACACCTAAAGCAAAAAGAGCAATCGTAAAGTTCTTTACTCCTCTACCACGTAAGAATGTCAAAATTCGACCTTCTTGCCACTCTTCGTCCTTTGATTCGAATGCCAATTTCCATGCGGTGTAAACCAAGAATGCACCAAATAAAAAGAAAATCCAGCCAAAACGTTCAATCAACTGAACACCCGCACTAATCATGATTGCACGAAGCACAATCGCGAACAAAATGCCAATTAATAGAACCAGGTGTTGCTTTTCTTTTTCAATCTTCAATTTTGTAAGAATTAAAATGAATACAAATATATTGTCTACTGATAAGGCATATTCTGTTAGCCAGCCAGCAAAAAACTCCTTTTGCATTTGGTCAGAACCCCAAGATGGCAGCAAGAATCCGAAAATAATTGCAGCGCTAACATAAACAAAAGTCCATAAACCAGCTTCGATGAGAGTGGTCTTCTTGTTACGGCGAGCAATTGCTGCAATCATGTCTACGGTTGCAAAGATGACCAATGCACCTATTGTGTATGCCCATTCAACATTGGAAATCAACGGAAATGCCCTCTTTCATTTATTGATCTAACGGCCCGAAGCCCATCACTCGGCCAAATCGAGAAAGAAGATATAGAACAAGGACTTACATCGATATGGAAAAGCGAATTCGGATTACCCTCTAATACTATGCTCGCCAACTGTTTGATAACACCATTATGAGTGACGATTACAACTTTTTGTCCTGGATATTTATCTGCCAGGGCATCAAAAGCTGGTTCGATTCTCGCTGCTAAATCGTCATAAGACTCACCGCCAGGTGGCGTGAAAGCGCTAGATGAAATCCAAGAAATGTAATCTTCCGGCCATTTTTCTTTTACTTCATCAACGCTAA
>CAXBPX010000045.1:0-9592 GCA_963977625.1 uncultured bacterium | reverse complement strand
ACAGATTATGTAAAAAATAGCGTGGTAGTAGCGGTACCTAAAAGTTCACAGATAGCAAAAGTTTCAGATTTAAATAGGAGTATTGCTTGGATTCAATGTGCACATGAAGTTCCTTGTGGAGCTGCCGCAGATGCTGCACTAGTAGGTGAAAATGTTTCCAGCAAACCAGTTTCATTAGAACCAAAAGCGACTAGTGCCGTAGCTAAGTTGCTTGCCGGTGAAGTAGATGCTGCGATTATTTATAAAACGGATGTACTTGCAAATAAGGAACTCAGAGCAATCGAGTTTGCAAACAAGAAAGCAGCACAAACTAACTATCAGATTGCGCTTCTCAGTAAAAAAAGATGGACTAAATCAGTGTTCAATTTCTTGAAGTCCACAAATAGTTTGAAATTGTTGCAAGCAAAAGGCTTTGAACTTAAATGAAAATAGGTATCTTTACCAAAACACTTGCGAGCCTAGCTTCATTAGTGATTATTGCGCCATTATTTGCGCTGCTGATCAAAGTGCCTTGGAGTAATTTTTTTGCAGCTTTAACAAACAATGCCGCCATAAAACTCTCTTTATGGACCGCCACGCTCGCTACATTTATTTCGCTAATTTTAGGTGTCCCACTTGCTTGGGTTTTGGCAAAGAGTTCACACCGATTTACAGATTTCTTACGCCCACTGGTCTTAGCACCGATTGTGTTGCCACCTACAGTTGCCGGAATAGCTTTGATTTCTCTTATGGGGCGAAATGGTTTGCTTGGTAAATATATATATCAGCAGTTCGGTTGGTCCATGCCATTTACATCCAGTGCAGTGGTCTTTGCCGGAATTTTTGTGGGCTTACCGTTTGTAGTCCTAATTTGTGAATCAAATTTTCGTCAGCTTTCCAAAGAAATTGAAGATGCGGCAATTGTCGATCGAGCTGATGCTGGAGATTTATTTCAAAAAATTGCGATACCTCAATCCCGAAGTGCCATTGCTACCGGAGGCATTTTGGCGTGGGCTCGGGCGATGGGTGAATTTGGGGCAACCTTAATGTTTGCCGGATCACTTCCTGGAACTACGCAAACTTGGACCATGTTGATTTATCAAGAGTTAGATATAGATGTAGATGCGGCATATTCTTTATCTGCAGCCATGTTGATCATTGCTATTTCAATCGTATTTTTATTGCGAAAACCGTTACGTGAAGCTTTGCGATGAACACCATAGTTTTAACGGGCGGTACAAGTAAACGTTTCGGTGCTGATAAATCAAAGGCAGAGATTAACGGCAAAACGCTGCTAGAAATTCTGACTACAGATTTAACTGATTTGATAATCGTAGGTCCACAAACTGCAATTAGCGCTAAGTATGTTCAAGAATCTCCCTTAGGTGCCGGACCACTTGCTGCTATCGGTGCTGGTTTGCAATATGTTGAAAGTGAAATGGTAGGTATTTTCGCCACTGATATGCCATTTGCGCCAAGAGTTTTACCAGAATTGCAGCACGCACTTGTTAATGATGCGGCAATTACAAAAGATCGAGCCGGATATTTGCAGCCTTTGGCCGCGCTTTATAGAACCTCCAAATTAAAGCAGGCGCTTTCTAGTTTTGAAACCTTGGAAAATATTTCGATTAAGGCGCTCATAGAGAAACTTAATATCGATATAGTTGAAGTAAAAAATAATGATTTACTTTTAGATATAGATACACCAGCGGACCTATTAAAGGCAATTGACTTGGCTAGTAGGTTAGGGCTATGACTTTATTTGAACCAACTTGGGATCAAGCGCGCGAGACCGCTGCCAAATTGGGAAGCTTTATTGGCGTGGAGCTGTTGCCACTGCAGAAAGTATCGGGTCGTGTTTTAGCTAATGATGCAAAATCTTTAGTAGCACTGCCAACCTATGAAACAAGCGCTATGGATGGATATGCAGTTGCAGGTAAAGGTCCTTGGAAATTAATCGGCGAAGTTAAAGCAGGTGCGCCACACCAGGATGTATTGCCAGATGGTCAAGCTTTAGGAATTGCAACTGGTGCAGTTATTCCACAAGGCGCATTTGGAATTCTCCGATGGGAAAATGCCAAAGTTGAAAATGAAATAGTTTATGGTGAAACTGAATTAAGAAAAGATTTTCGTCCTGCTGGTCAAGAAGCAAAATTAAATGAAGTAATCATTAAAAAGGGCCGCAAATTAACCGCGGGAATGGTTGGATTGCTTGCGGCGGCAGGGTATGACCAAGTTGAAGTTGCGATTCGTCCCAAAGTAGCGCTTTTAATTCTGGGAGATGAAATTCAACTTTCTGGGCTCCCAAAAGATGGATTAGTCAGAGATTCACTTGGACCACAACTTCCTATCTGGTTTGAAAAACTTGGATGCGAAGTTATTTCGGTTGAATATGTTTCGGATGATTTAAATTTAACAATTGCTGCAATTGAAAATGCGCTTAAAAGCGCAGATATCTTGGCAACTACAGGTGGCACCGCAGATGGACCACGAGATTTTCTACATGCCGCAATTTCAAAACTAAATGGAGAAGTTTTAGTAGATAAAGTGGCGGTCAGACCAGGCCATCCGCAATTACTTGCAGAAGTAGCAGGGAAAGCCTTAATTGGTTTACCAGGAAATCCACAATCAGCGGTAGTTTCAATGATGACATTAGCTCAACCATTAATTGATGCCATGCTTGGTAAATCTCAACGTGAGCTACCTTTAATTTCAAGTGATGATCAATTTGATGCGCAACCAGGATTTACCCGATTAGTACTTGGCCAATTAAATAATGGCAAATTTAGCGCAGGAGAATTCTTGGGTAGTGCAATGCTGCGCAGCCTGGCACATGCGGATGGTTTTGCAATCTGCACCAATCCACCAACTACCTTGCGATGGCTAGGATTGCCATTATGAACCCAGGAAATTTAAGCCACACCAACGATAAAGGTGAGGCCAATATGGTGGATACTTCAGGAAAAGAGGTAACTACTCGAATTGCAGTTGCATCGGGAAAAGTAATTATGGCCCCAGAAGTATTAACTGCAATTGCAAATGGGCAGACACCAAAAGGTGATGTTTTAGCTACTGCGCGAGTTGCCGGAATTATGGGTGCTAAAAAGACCAGCGAATTAATTCCGTTATGTCATCCAATTGCACTTAATAAAGTTGAGATTGAATTAAAAATTGAATCTGATGGAGTGGCGATTCTTGCAACTGCCAAAACCACTGATCGCACTGGTGTAGAAATGGAAGCGCTTACCGCAGTATCTATAACGGGTTTAACCTTAATCGACATGATTAAAGCCATGGATCCACATGCAGCCATCACAAATATTCAAGTTGAAAGTAAGAGCGGCGGCAAAACCGGCGAATGGCGTCGATGAGAAGCGCCATCATAATTACCGCAAGCAATCGCGCTGTTGCCGGTGTATATAAAGATCTAAGTGGAGCTACCTTAAAAACTGGTTTAGAAAACTTGGGTTACCAAGTTATTGGTCATAAATTAGTACAGGATGAAATAACTCAAATTTCAACTACTATTAAAGGCGCACTTACAGACGGGGTAGATTTAATTGTGACCACTGGCGGTACTGGAATTTCTCCTACTGATGTAACTCCTGAAGCCACTAAGAATTTAATTGAAAAAGAAATTCCTGGCTTTGCTGAAGCGCTTAGGGCATATTCCCGAGATAAAGTCCCTACTGCAGATTTAACCAGAGGTTTAGCTGGAGTAAATGGTAAATCTTTAATAATAAATTTGCCTGGTTCACCAGGAGCAGTTAAAGATGGTTTGGTAATTATTGAAAGACTTGCAGGACATATCTTCGATCAATTGGCTGGACATGATCACGGCACAAGTAACTGAATCGTTAATTACTGCGGAAGCTTTAGCTGCGCAAGTTAAAAGCGATGCTGCTGGCGCAGTGGTAACTTTTAGCGGAGATGTCAGGAATCATGATCAAGGAAAAAAAGTTTCTGCTTTAAATTATGAAATACATCCAACTGCTCAATCAGTTATTGAAAAAATTGCAAAAGAAGTTTCAATTAAACATGAAGTTACCAATGTCGCGGTTGCGCATCGTTATGGCGCAATTCCAATTGGCGAAAGCGCTTTTGTGGTGGCAGTAGCAGCAGCTCACAGAGCACCAGCGTTTGCAGCCTGCACTGAATTGGTAGAGCGGGTAAAAGCCGAACTTCCCATTTGGAAATATCAAGAATTTTCAGATGGCACTACACAATGGGTAAATAGCGCATGAGTTTGATTGATTCTTTTGGGCGAGTGCATCGAGACTTACGAGTTTCCCTTACAGATCGTTGCTCACTTAGATGTACCTATTGCATGCCCTTTAATTTTGATAAATGGCTACCGACCGAATCATTATTAACTGCCAATGAATTAGTTAACGTTATAGATATTGCAGTATCTCAAGGGGTATCTGAAGTGCGCTTAACTGGCGGCGAACCATTACTGCGCCCAGATATTGTCGAAATAGTCAGCCGCATTAATTCATTAGAAAAAGCACCAGAATTATCAATGACCACCAACGGTGTAGCGCTGGCAAAAGTGGCAAAAGCTTTAGCGGAAGCGGGATTGCGCCGTATAAATATTAGTTTGGATACTTTGGATTGGGAACGATTTAAGCGTTTAACATTTCGCGATCGATACGACGATGTCATCGAAGGAATTGCCGCAGCCAGAAGTGCAGGGTTAGCACCTATAAAAATTAATACGGTTTTGATGCGAGGCATAAATGATGACGAAGCTTTACCATTATTGAAATGGGCACTTTCTGAAAACTTAAACTTACGCTTTATCGAACAGATGCCTTTAGATGCAGGAGATGCTTGGACCAGAGAAAATTTAATTACGGCAGATGAGATTTTTCAACAACTAAATTCAGAATTTGAATTAACTCCGGTGTCAGATCGCGGCTCTTCGCCTGCAGAAGAGTTTTATATAAATGGCGGACCGGCAACTGTCGGCATAATTGGAAGTGTGACTCGTTCATTCTGTGCAAACTGTGATCGTTTGAGATTGACATCTGATGGACAATTGCGAAATTGCCTCTTTTCAAATGAAGAGACAGATTTAAGAAGTATTTTAAGAAATGGTCGATTAAGTGATGCAGAGAAGCGCCAAGATATTGTGAAAGCGTTTGGACTTTCCGTGAAAGCGAAACTACCTGGCCACGGAATTAATAATCCAGATTTCGTAAAACCAGTCCGGCCAATGTCTGCTATTGGTGGTTAGCCGCCCGCAAATTGTGGCAACACATCTAAATTATCTTCTGGTCGTAATACTTGAGTTAACTCAGTACAGGCTTCGCTATTTAAAAGGTATGAACAGGTAGGCAGCAATTTGGCTAATTCAGCGTTCTGGCTGGAAAGAGCCAAGATCAAAGCGCCCAAGCTCTCCGCATGGATTTCTAAAGTAGCTGCGCCGGCAGCTGCCCTAGCTGCCGCGTAAAAATTGACCTTAGCCACGAGAAAAAGAGTAGCGCAAAGCCTTGTCATTGATATATCACTGATATATGTTCGCTCCGTGAGTTTGATTCATCCAACGAGGGAGAGCCAATCGCTAAGCGATGAGGCCTATGCCCAAATTCGTTCGATGATCATAAGTTGCGAGCTGCGCCCGGGTTCTGTGATTTCTGAGAGTGAATTGATGGCCGCTTTAGAGATGGGTCGAACTCCAATTCGCGAAGCGCTTCGTAATTTAGCAAATGAGAAATTAATTGAAGTTTATCCACGTCGTGGCATGTTTGTTGCCGGTGTCGATGTAAAAGATTTAGCAGCCATTTCAGAAGTTCGCGGACAATTAGAAATACAGGCAGCTGGACTTGCAGCAGAAAGAGCGACATCGCAAGATCGCACCGTAATTTCGCAATTAATCAAAGAGATAGATGCCATTAAAGGCGAACCAAAGATGGAAAAGTTGATTCAATTAGATCAACGTATTCATCATCAAATTTACGCGGCAACCCATAATGATTTTCTAGTGTCAACTTTAGATCAGTACTACGCACATGCACTGCGCATCTGGTTTATGGCGCTAGAGCGCATCTCAGAATTAGAAGATGCAATTATCGAACATCGCGCTTTACTGCAGTCCATACTTGATGGAAATAAGCAAGCAGCAGAACTAGCGATGCGCGAACATATTGAAGGTTTCGAAACCACTATTCGGAAAAGCCTATAAGGACCCCAAGGAGAAATATCATGGCAACACTTCCTGCAAAAGCTAAATGCGTAGTTATTGGCGCTGGCATTGTCGGTAATTCGCTTCTTTACCATTTAGCAAGATTAGGATGGAAAGATTTAGTACAAATTGATAAAGGGCCGTTGCCAAATCCCGGAGGTTCGACAGGTCACGCATCAAACTTTATTTTCCCAGTGGATCACAACAAAGAGATGGCACACATAACTGCAGATTCTATGAAGCAATATAAAGAATTAAATTGCTTTACTGAATCTGGCGGCATTGAAATCGCACGCACCCCAGAACGTATGCAAGAACTTACTCGACGTATTACCAGCGCTAAATCTTGGGGTATTGATGGTGGTCGAATTGTTACTGCTGCAGAGGTAAAAGAGTTAGTGCCATATATCGAAGAATCAGTAATTCTCGGCGGTTATTACCAGCCAACAGTGGGTGTAGTGGATTCACTGCGAGCGGGAACTTTAATGCGCGAAAAGGCGATTGAAATGGGAGCTGCCCAAAGCTTTGCCAATGTAGAGGTGCAAGGAATGGATGTTGAGAATGGTCGCATCAAACGCGTTAAAACTGATCAAGGTGATATCGAAGCTGAATATGTAGTAATTGCCACCGGTTGCTGGTCAGCACAATTAGCGAAGATGGCTGGCGCGGAGATTCCATTAACTCCTGCAGTTCATCAAATGAAAGATGTTGGACCAGTTCCATTCTTTAAAGATGCCAAAGGCGATATTGAATGGCCAATTATTCGCGACATGGATACCAACATGTACGAACGTCAACACGGCACTGGACTTGAAATTGGATCATATGCACACCGTCCAATTCTTTACGAAGCAAATGAAATTCCTTCGAATGCAGCAGCTGCGTTATCACCAACTGAATTCCCATTTACCCAAAAAGATTTTGATATCCAAGATGAGCATGCATATGAATTAGTTCCATCCATCCTTGGAGATGAAACAGTTCGGGAAAAGTATGCAATCAATGGAATTCTTTCTTACACTCCAGATGGCATGCCAATTCTTGGAGAGACACCAGAAGTTAAAGGTCTTTGGTCAGCTGCGGCAGTTTGGATTAAAGAAGGTCCCGGAACTGGTCGCGCAGTTGCTGAGTGGATGGTGCTTGGCGATTCTGAAATCGATGTACATGCATCAAACATTGCACGCTTTCACGAACACCAGAAATCACGCGAACACGTAAAGGTACGTGTGGCGGAAAGCTTCAATAAAACTTACGGAATTGTTCATCCAAACGAACAGTACGAATCAAATCGTGGTGTTCGTAAATCTTCTATGTATGATCGCGAAAAAGCGCTCGGCGCAGTTTTCTATGAGACTGCGGGTTGGGAGCGCCCATTCTGGTATGAGTGCAATAAGGATTTAGTAGCAAAATTCGGTGACAAAGTTATGCCGCGTGAAGCCGAATGGGAATCACGTTGGTGGTCACCAATCATCAACGCAGAGCACCTACAGATGCGTGAAACCGCTGGAATTGTTGATCTTTCAGCATTCTTCATCTTCGATATCACCGGCCCATCAGCGCTCGCAGTTGTTCAGAAGGCAGCGCTTCGCCAGATGGATGTGGCAATTGGTCGCGTGGTTTACACACCTGTACTTGGTCCAAATGGTGGATTTAAATCTGACTTAACCATTATGCGCCTTGGAACTAATCATTTCCGAGTTGTAACTGGTGGTGCACACGGAATGGCAGATAAGAAGTGGTTTGCAGATCTACTTCCTGCAGATGGCACAGCCGCAATTGCAGATTTAACATCCACCTACACAACCATCGGTATTTGGGGTCCAAATGCGCGAAAAATTTTACAAGCAATTACCAAGGCAGATGTTTCAAATGAAGCCTTTAAGTTTGGTACTTGCAAAACAATCGAAATCGGTTCTCTTAGAGTTTTAGCATCTCGTATTTCTTATGTCGGAGATCTTGGTTGGGAACTTTACATTCCAATGGAACAAGGCGAGAAGCTTTGGGATCAGATTTGGGAATCAGGTAAGAACCACGGTTTGATTCCAGTTGGTATTGGTGTTTACGGAACCACTGGTCGTCTTGAAAAGAATTACCGTGCTTATGGCGCCGAACTTGAAACCGAATACAACGTTGTTGAATGCGGAATGCAAACTCCAAAGTTGAAAGAACAAGATTTTATTGGTCGTGCGGCACATGAAAAGCACCGCGCAGAGAAGCCAGTAACCATGCTCTGCACTCTTTTTGTTGATGATCACAAATCAAAATCAGGTGTTAAGCGTTACATGCTGGGCAAAGAACCAATTCTGACTCTTGATGGAAAGACGATTGAAGATGCACATGGACGACGTTCGTATGTGACTTCTGCAGGTTCAGCACCTTCACTTGGAAAACACATTCTGATGTCATTCATTCCTACTGAAATGGCAAAAGTTGGTAATAAATTCTTAGTTGAGTACTTAGGTGAGCAATATCCATGCAGTATTGCTGAAGTAGGTATTACACCAGTATTTGATTCAAGCAATGAAAGGATTTTGGGCTAAATAATGGAGATTCTTGCTTGCATTAAACGAGTGCCAATTACCGGCAGTCAATTAATGCTGACACCGGACAACATGTCACTTCAAACCGACAACATGGGATATGGCATCTCTCCACATGAAGAGAATGCAGTTGAAGCTGGAGTGCAGTTAACCGAACAAATTGGCGGACAACTAACACTGTTAACACTTGGACCAACAGATGCTGAAGAACAGCTACGCGCATCACTTGCAGTCGGTGCAGCTCGCGCCATCTTGCTTGAGACTGATGGCAATGATTGGGATCCACAAGCAACTGCAAATGCACTAGTAGAGGCAATCAAAGCCGAACCTACAAAGTTCGACATGATTATCTTTGGTGCCGAATCTGCTGATAGTGCTGGATATCAAATACACATTCGCGTTGCACATGCATTGGGCATGCCAATCATCACAAACGTAAAGGCAATGAAAGTTGAAGGCGGAAAAGTTCGCGGCGAACGAGTTGTCGGAACTCAGCGCGAAGTTTATGAAGCGCCACTTCCAGCAATTGTTACAGTACGAGATGGTTTAAACGTGCCACGCTATCCATCAGTTCCTGGACGTATGCAGGCTCGCAAAAAACCGGTAGATATTAAAGCTGCTGGTGGCAGTGCACCAAAACTTGAAAAGTTAAAACTTACGGTAGTGCCATCAAAAGCCACAGGTGCAGAAATTCTTGGTAATGGTACAGATGCGGTTCCGGCCTTAGTTGAAAAATTTAAGCAGATTGGAGTGCTCTAATGATTTTGGTATTGGTAGATCACGATCGTGGAACACTAGATCCATTATCAACTCGTGCTTTAACTGCTGCACGCAGTATTGATTCGGATATGCAAGCAGTTGTAATTGGTGCAGCAGGCGCTGCAGT
>CAXBPX010000044.1:0-9683 GCA_963977625.1 uncultured bacterium | reverse complement strand
CTGATGGCCAATCTATTTGCAATCGTCATCTTTAAGTTTTTTAAGAAATAAAACGAAAATCAAGTAAGTGCTAGCACTTAAGCACGCTGAGATTGCTCCTTAAATCACATCTGCATTGGGGTTAGCACTCGTCTTTTTCATTTTTAAAAACTCTCATAGGTAAATACTTCAACTGTTCGCAGACTGCGAATTAGTAATTTAGAAGTGATTTAGGAGAGAATCATGAAACGTCGCACCTTCGACAAAATCGTAACTGTTATGGGCGCTGGTCTTACCGTATTTCTTTTTATCGTAGCTGGACTGCTTAATTTTGGATACAACTTTGCAGATAAGAATGTTTCTGATGCTTTAGTAGTACAGAAAGTTACTTTCCCTGAAGCTGATAGCGGAGCGCTAATGGCGCTTCCTGATGAAGATCAGAAAGCAATGATGAAATATGCCGGACAAGTTATGTCTACTGGAGATATGGCTAAGACTTATGCAGATCATTACATCTCAGTACATATGAAAGGTATTGCAGGTGGCAAGGTTTACGAAGAGGTATCTGGAGAATACTTAGCAAAGAGCGCACAACTTCGCGCTAATCCAAATGATGAAGCGCTAAAAGCAGAAGTTGCAAAACTTGAAGGACAGAGAATGTCACTGTTTATGGGTAACACACTTACTGGTTTGCTGGGATTCTCATATGCATTCTGGCAGTTTGGTCAGATTGCCAAAATTTCAGCGGGAGTTGCGTTAATTGGTGGCATCTTGATGTTGCTACTGACTATTGCAGGCTATATACACCTTCGTCGCACTGATGAAAGTGCGACGATTTAGCCCTCTACTCTCCGTGAGGGATAAGGCAAAGGCCCCGACTTTTGTCGGGGCCTTTGTTATTCCTAGTGATTTCTAGTGATTTCTAGTTATTTTTCTTATCGTTCAAGTTTTCCTTGGATGAAGCTTTCGGTTGAATCTTTTGCAACTTCATCTGTGTACTGAGTTGGTGGAGTCTTCATGAAATATGAAGATGGTGAAAGCAGCGCTCCGCCAATCTTTCGATCTAATCCCAACTTGGCACAACGTAGCGCATCAATAATCACGCCAGCTGAGTTTGGTGAATCCCAAACTTCCAATTTGTATTCAAGGTTTAGAGGAACATCGCCGAATGCGCGACCTTCCATACGAACATAAGCCCACTTACGATCATCAAGCCATGGAATGTAATCAGATGGACCGATATGTACATTCTTATCGCCTAGATCATAATCAAGCTGCGAAGTAACTGAATTGGTCTTAGAAATTTTCTTTGATTCTAGACGGTCGCGTTCCAACATATTCTTAAAGTCCATGTTGCCGCCAACGTTTAATTGATAAGTGCGATCTACATGCACACCACGATCCTGGAAGAGTTTGGTCATGATGCGGTGAGTAATGGTCGCGCCTACCTGAGATTTGATGTCATCGCCAACGATTGGGATTCCGGCGTCACGGAACTTTTTCTCCCAAACCGGGTCAGATGCAATAAATACTGGAAGTGCGTTCACGAAAGCGCAACCAGCATCAAGGGCACATTGTGCATAGAACTTTGCTGCAACTTCTGAACCTACTGGCAGATAGCAAATTAAAACGTCTACTTTGTGCGCTTTAAGTGATGCCACCATATCAACTGGTGCGGCCGCAGATTCTTCGATGGTTTCTTTGTAATAACGGCCAAGACCATCATGTGTGGTGCCGCGTTCTACGGTCACACCAGTCTTAGGTACGTTGCAAAATTTAATGGTGTTGTTTTCGGAAGCCCAGATAGCATCTGCAAGATCTAAACCAACTTTCTTTGCATCTACATCATAAGCCGCAACGAACTTAACATTGTTAATGTGGTAACCACCAACAACGGCATGCATAAGTCCTGGAATCTCTTGATCCGGCTTTGCATCCTTGTAGTACTCCACTCCCTGAACTAGTGAGTTAGCACAGTTACCAACGCCAACGATGGCAACGCGAATGTCGCCAGCATTTGTATTGATTGTCATCTATTTACCTTTTAGCTCTCTATTCGAATCAACTCTTCCAACCAAGCGATCTCTCGTTCGGCTGATTCCAGAGAGTGACGACGCCACTCCTCTAGATATTTATCAAGACCCATTCCATCGCGATCTAATTCACCGCGAAGTAATTCGGCCTTTTCCTTAAGGCGACGGTGGCGTCCCTCAAGAATTCTTAATCGACTATGTGATGAAGTCGCGCCAAAGAATGCAAAGCGCGCTTCGAAACCATCATCTTCCCAAGATTCTGGATTCACTGAATCTGTTAACTTGGCAAACTTCTTCTCGCCAGCTTTGGTGATGCTATAAATAATGCGCGAACGACGAGTGCTTTCATCTACGCGCTCCGCAATTAACCCCGCTGCCAACATTCTGCGAAGTTGCGGATATAAAACTGAAAATGAGAGCGCACGAAATGGACCGTAGATTGCACTTAAGCGCTTACGAATTTCATAACCATGTAACGGAGATTGGCTAAGTAGGCCAAGGAGCGTGAACTCCAGGGTCTCTGCCTTGCTGCGCATGGTATGCCTCTCAGATCGTTTAGTTAGATCAGATATATCGAATCGATATATCGAGACGGAATTTAACCCGATATATGGGCAAAAAGCCACTTTTAGGCGTGGCGAAGCGCTGTGAGCCTAGCCACCTGCGCCTACCCTTAATCACGCTTTATCAAAGTCCTTCCCCACTTACCCGAAAGGACATCGATGTCTCTTTTAAGTTGGAAGCTACATGGGGATGGCAAATCAATCTCATCTGGCGAAGTTGTTTCTACCGATGAACGTTTAACTTGGCCGCGCACTATTGGTGTTGGTTTGCAGCATATCGCTGCCATGTTTGGCGCTACTTTCTTAGTTCCAATCATTACTGGTTTCCCGCCAACTACCACGCTCTTCTTCTCTGGAATTGGCACACTTCTATTTCTAGTCATCACTAAAAATCGCGTTCCTAGTTATTTAGGATCTTCATTTGCATTTCTGGCACCAATTGCTGGAGCGATGGGCGCTAATAAAGATTTCGGCGCGGCACTCGGTGGCGTAGTAGTAACTGGTGTGATCCTGGCACTTGTAGGTTTGCTAGTTAAATCTGCAGGTTCTAATTGGATCAATTGGTTATTGCCACCAGTTGTCACCGGCACAATTGTGATGGTGATTGGTTTGAATTTAGCTGGCGCTGCAAAAGGTAATTTCACTAAGGGTCCACTAGATGCAATCGTGACTCTAGGTGCCATCGCATTAATTGCGGCGCTTTCAAAAGGATTCATGGCGCGCATTAGCATTTTCTTAGGAATTGCAATTGGTTATTTATTCTCTGCAATTCGCGGAGATGTAAATTTCGACGGCGTCAAAGCAGCTAAATGGTTTGCGCTACCAGATTTCACAACTCCAACTTTCTCCGGAAGCGCCATCGTGCTCTTTTTGCCAGTGGTTTTAGTTTTAATTGCCGAAAACGTGGGACACGTTAAAGCTGTTGCAACTATGACTGGAAAAAATCTTGATGATGCAATGGGAGATGCGCTGTTTGCAGATGGTCTGGCAACCACTGTTGCAGGTATGGGTGGCGGTTCTGGTACCACTACTTATGCAGAGAACATCGGCGTAATGGCGGCTACTCGCGTTTATTCCACTGCGGCATATTGGATTGCAGGTGTAGGCGCGATTCTGCTTGGTCTGGTTCCAAAATTTGGCGCCATTCTTAGCGCGACTCCAGTAGGCGCACTTGGTGGCGCTGGAACTGCGCTATTTGGCATGATCGGTATTTTGGGTGCACGAATTTGGATTGATGCAAAGGTAGATTTCACAGATTCTCTGAATCTATTAATCGCTGCCTCTGCACTGATTATCGGTATTTCCGATATGTCATGGACCGTTGGAAAGTACACATTTAGTGGCATCATCAATGCAACTTTGGTTGCGGTGCTTGGCACATTGGTACTGAACGGAATTCGTAAGTCCCGCAGTTAAGATAACCATATGGTTATCCCGTCGCGATTATTTGAATATGTAATTGCAGCTTACTTAATCATCTTGGCCCCTGGTCCAAGCGTGCTCTTTATTGTGGCACGGGCAATTAGTTGGGGTAAGAAGATTGCGTTGGCAACCGCGACTGGAAATGTCAGTGGTTCGTTTGTATTGGCAACGCTCACTGCGCTTGGCATAGGTCCAATCCTGCAGCGCAGTGAGCTTGCTTATATTGCGGTCCAATGGGGCGGCGGACTTTATTTAATGTATTTAGGTTTTGATGCAATTAGAAAACGCGCAGTGCATGCCGATGAAATGACCGATACTTCTGGCGGCGCACCTACAGTACTTCGAACTTGGCGTGAAGGTTTTGTAGTTGGAGTTTTAAATCCGAAAGCTATTGTCTTTTATGCAGCAGTCTGTCCTCAATTTATAGATCGAGATCGCGGACATATCACTTGGCAGCTTTGGTTTTTAGGTTTGGTTTTCTGCATTATTGCTTTGCTTAGTGATGGCATGTGGGGCTTACTTGCTGGACAAGCGCGCGAATGGTTAGCTTCAGATAAAGGTCGGTTAGAGAAACTTCGTGCAGGTGGTGGCAGTGTGATGATTCTTTTGGGAGTTTTAATAATTATCCAGGCGATAATGGGCACATGAAGAAACCAGATACGCCAACCCGATCCACGATTCGTCCATCAGATCTGACTTTTGGATTATCAACTTGTCGTCGCTGCCTCTGGATTTTTTATTGGTTTAAAGTGCAAGCGCCAATGGTGATGCCACTAGTTTCTACTTTGGCCGATCAGCAAGAAAAGCTATTTCAAGGCGCAAAATTGCGGGATATCGACCCAGCTCTTGGCGATGGCACTATTACTAAATGGGGACAATTTATAAATAGCTCCAAAATTAAAATTAATGGCGAAGAAACTCGTTGGCGTTTCTATGGAAAATATGATGTGCTCGGTGAAAATAGCGATGGTTCACTTGCAATTATTGATTGCAAAGTAAGTGATTCTGATCGAGATAGCGCCGCTCATTACGCTCCCCAATTAGAAGCTTATGCATACTCACTTGAAAATCCCGCAGTTGGAGATGGACAAAGAGTGGATTCGATGGGGCTATTAGTCTGGAATCCAGATCACGCAGAGGCAGATGGCTTTAAAGTGCGCCAGAAATATGTACCAGTTCCGCGCGATACTCCGCGTTTTAGCGCCTTGGTTGAAGATTTAATTTCTATGCTCGAAGGTGAAATTCCGGCAAGTGGCGTGGATTGCCAAACTTGTAAATTTCTTAAAGCGCGAAACGCTTTAGATTAATCTTCTTCGTTAGCTTCAGATTTTTTCTTGCTGGCATAAATATCTACATACTCTTGGCCAGTCATGCTTTGAATTTTGCGCATAATTTCATCAGTTACATCTCGCAAGGTATTCATATCGCTGGAATCACCAGTGAAATACATTGGTTCGCCAAATTGCATCTGAACTCGTTTTACCTTTGGAATCAATTTTCCAGTTGGTTGTATTTCATGAGTATTAAACATGGCCACTGGAATCACCGGTGCGCCAGATTCCATTGCCAAGCGCGCGATGCCGGTGCGACCTTTATAAAGCCGGCCATCAGGTGATCTGGTGCCTTCAGGATAAATACCTAAGCAATCACCTTCTGCCAAAATTTTAAGTCCAGTAAGCAGCGCCGCCTCTGATCTACGACCACCGCTTCTATCTACCGGCACTTGCCCAAGTGCAATAAAGGTCAGCTTCTGAATAAATCCTTTGATGCCTGGTGAATTGAAATACTCTGCTTTAGCTAAATAAGTAACTTTGCGCGGTACGACCAGCGGCATGAAAATCGAATCACTAAATGACAAGTGGTTGCTAGCCAAAATACATGGCCCGGTCGCGGGCACATGGCGTAAACCTTTTACCTTTGGACGAAAAGCAATTAACAAGATTGGCGTTAAGAAAGCGCGCAACGTTCCGTATGGAAGTTTTGACGGTATCTCAGCCACGGGCGTAAGTATGCCACCATGAGCCATGAGCATTAAATGGGGCATATTAGGCACTGGCGGAATTGCGCACGAATTTGCAGCTGATGTGCGCTCACATACTGAAATGAAAATAAGCGCCGTCGGTTCTAGATCATTAGAGAAAGCAAAAGAATTCGACAAAGAAGTTCACCCATTTGGAAGTTACGAAGAGTTGGTGGCATCTGATGTGGATGCGATTTATGTTGCTACACCGCATCAAGTTCATGCCGAAAATACGATTTTGGCGCTAAATGCCGGTAAACCTGTGCTTTGCGAAAAACCATTTGCAATTAATGCAGCGCAAGCAATTGATATGGCTGCTGCAGCCAAGCAAAATAATTTATTGTTAATGGAAGCGATGTGGACCCGATATTTACCGCACATCCAAAAAGTTCGCGAATTAATGCACGAATTAGGCGAAGTGTTAAATGTGCAAGCAGATCATGGACAATCTTTGATGTCTATCAAGCGACTTACTGATCCCAATTATGCAGGCGGCGCTCTGCTAGATTTGGGAATCTATCCGGTTTCATTTACATATTTGGTGTTCGGTCGTCCGGAAAAAATCACTGCTAAATCAGTAATTGAAAATGGTGTAGACCTACAAACTAGCGCAATATTTGAATATGCCGGTGGTCGTCAAGCAGTTATCAATACCGTCATGAATGCGAAAACTCCCACTGCCGCTAGCATTAACGGCACTAAAGCTCGCTTGGAATTAGCCACCAGTTTCTATCGCCCCACAGATATGCGTTTGGTTTATAACGATGGCAGAATCGTTGATTTTAAAAATGAATATCGTGGCCATGGACTACGCGAACAAGCAATCTATTTTGAAAAAATGTTAATCTCTGGCAAAAAAGATTCAGAACTATTACCAATTTCAGAAACGATTTCAATTATGGAAACACTTGATGAGATTAGAAACCAAATCGGCTTGAAATACCCGATGGAAAACTAACGTCTAGCTAAATCTGCAACTCCAACTAAGCCGGCATCATTGCCAAGCGTTGCCGCAACTAACTTTGGATAGGGATGCTTGCCGGCAAATGGCATTTTTCGTTCCATATTGGCACGAGTTGGTTCCAACAAAATATCTCCCGCATCAATCACGCCACCACCAATTACGATAATTCCGGGATCTAAAATTACAGATAGCGATGCGATCCCCGCGCCTAACCATTGTGCGGTGGTATTAAATGCAGCCAAAGCCACTACATCCCCTGCTCTGGCCGCTTCAGTTACGTGATGGCCTTTTAAACCTTCGATCGTGCCATCGCCAAGTGCCAATAAATTTCGTGCGATATCTGGCGTAGCCGCAATCGCTTCTCGAACATGGCGCATCAATCCACTACCCGATGCATATTGTTCGAAACATCCTCTAGCGCCACAACCACATAAATGTCCTTCAGGAACTACTCGCATGTGACCAATTTCAGCGGCAACACCAAATGCACCGCGATGTAATTGGCCATCTACAACAATGCCCGCGCCAATTCCGGTACCAATTGTTAATAACAACATATGTGCTTGGCCACGTCCTGCTCCAAAAATGGCTTCGCCCCAAGCAGCCGCATTGCCATCATTTTCAATTACTACATCAATGCCAATTAATTTTGTTAATTCCGCATCTAAATTAACGCCATTCCATCCAGCAATATTTGGAGTAGCTAACATAGTTTTGCGATCGGAAGAAACAAAACCTGCAGCAGAGACACCTACTGCAGAAACTTTATGACTTTGCATAAGTTCCAGGGCAACTTCAGCAATCGTTTTAGTTAAATCTTGACCGCCTTGTCTTGGAGTATCGCGTCGCGCCTTTTCTAGAATCTGGCCACTTTCATCAACTACGCCACCTAGAACTTTTGTTCCGCCGACATCAATTCCAATAGTTAGCGCCATTAATTAATTCTCGATATTCTCTTTTAATTCTTCTAGTGCAGCTTTAATAGTTGCTAACTCTGCTGCTTCTAACATTGGCTTTGGAACCGGCATGGATACATCGGTTGACAACTCGTAAGTTACTTCGGTGTCATCACCTAACGACTTGACGATATAAGTGCCATCCATCTGTGTAAGTAAATCTGCATCAACCAGCGAAAAGGAAACCCGTTCTGGCGCGTTGGACCAGTCGTATTCCAGGGTGGGCTTATCGCGCAGCATTCCGGCCTCAATAGTTAATTGAATTTTCAACGGACGACCTTGGTCATCGCTACTTTCGGTCTTGGCTGCCTTTATTGTGCGTGACCAGGTTGGGTAATTAGCGATATCAAAGAGCACCTTGCGGACTTCATCAGCGCTGGCCTCTATCAGAATTTTTGAACTACTCATGCGGCAAAGGCTACCTTTGTGAGCATTAGACCGCTAGCGTTCGCTTCATGAACGAAATCACTATTCCCGCAATTGTCCCTTTCCCTACTGAAGGAAATTTGACCAAGTTAGTTGCAGATCGTGCTTGGTTCGAACCAGCTCGTGTAATTCTCTCTAAACCACTCGGAGATGGATGGGCGCCAGTTACCGCACGCGAATTTGAAACCGAAGTTCGTGAAACTGCCAAAGGTTTAGTGGCAGCAGGAATACAAATTGGTGATCGCGTTGGAATCATGGCGCGCACAAGATATGAATGGACAGTTCTTGATTTTGCGATTTGGTATGCAGGCGCAGTTTCAGTTCCAATTTATGAAACCTCTTCTGCCGAACAAATTGATTGGATTTTAAATGACTCACATGCAGTTGGCTTAATTGTCGAAACTCCAACTAATCGCGAATTAGCACAGAGTGTCTTGCCTGGACATACCAAACATGTATGGACCATCACTGAAGATGCCATCGGAATTTTGCGAAGTACCGGAACACATATAAGTAACGATGAAATTGAAAATCGTCGTAATGCAATTACGCCACAATCTTTAGCAACATTGATTTACACCTCTGGCACAACTGGAAAACCAAAAGGTGTCCAACTTACACATGGAAACTTTCTATCAGAATGCGGAAACGTGGTTAATGGTGCTGCGGATCTATTTTTAAAACCAAATGGTTCTACTCTGCTCTTTTTACCGGTCGCGCACGTATTTGGGCGCATGGTGCAAATTGGCGCGGTTTATGCTGGATTGCATATGGCTCACTGCGCCGATGTTCAAGGCCGTTTAATGCAAGATCTAGCAAGTTTTAAACCAACTTTCGTCTTGGCGGTTCCGCGCATATTTGAAAAAGTATTTAATGGTGCGGAAGCAAAGGCAGATGCCGCAGGTAAAGGAAATATTTTCCGTAAAGCAGCTGCCATCGCAATTAAATACAGCCAAGCCAAAGATAGCGGTCGGGTATCGCCAGTTTTGATCGCACAACATGCGCTCTTTGATGCCCTGGTTTATAAGAAAATTCGCCACATATTAGGTGGCAATGTCGAAGCGGCTATTAGCGGTGGCGCCGCACTTGGCAGTCGCTTGGGACATTTCTATCGCGGTGCGGGCATTAGAGTTTTAGAAGGTTATGGATTAACTGAAACCACCGCAGGTGCCACTCTTAATTTAACGCAAGCACAAAAAGTGGGATCGGTTGGAAAGCCAATTCCAGGAAACTCAATTCGTATTGCAGACGATGGTGAAGTTTTAATAAAAGGTCCAATCGTGATGCGCGGTTATTGGCAGAATGATCAAGCAAACAATG
>CAXBPX010000043.1:0-10090 GCA_963977625.1 uncultured bacterium | reverse complement strand
AATCTCCATCAAAATGTCTTCTAAGCCAAATGGCAGAAAGTTGGCAGAAGTCGCAATCGTCATCGGTAATCAATAGTTTTTTCATATTGAGTGAGGAGGGTGGGGCTCGAACCCACGACGACCGGATTATGAGTCCGGGGCTCTAACCGACTGAGCTACCCCCTCGTGCGACCGAATCTTATATCTTTTTAGATAGAAGCTTATCCAGCGCTAAGAATAATAAAGCCAAGATGTATCCAGCAATATAAATCATTATCAACGTCGTGCCAACTGAGGCATACCCATATTTGATTACATTGAAAAATCCATATGGGTATCTATCAATAATCGCACCACGAATAAATGTGTACAAAAGATAAGCAGTAGGAATTGCGAATACGGAAATTGTCATCCTGAAGTTAAACCAACGGCGTGGACCTACTAATAACCAGATTAAGACTGTCAAAATTGGTGTGACGTAATGCTGAAAGGCATTTGTATAAATATTCCAACTTTGAGGATGCGCAGTCGGTGCAATTAGAAGATGATACAAAACGCCAGTCATCAATATCATCAACAGAGAGGTATTTCGAAGCAAGATGAAACGCTTATCTGATCGCTTAGGATTTAGAAATAAAGTGGTTATAGTGAAAACCACCAGTGCATTGCTCCAAATCGTAAAGTAACCAAATAGATCAATGACGCGAGTCAGTGCACCGGCTATGCCAGCCTTGTGCGGTCCAAATAAATTTGGATCGATTTTTCCTTCTGGTACTAAATCAAAAGTATTAACTATTAGTGAGCCACCAAATCCAATCCACGCGCTCACCATGTTTATCCCGAAGAGTAATTTCGCTTTTTTGGCCATGGTTAATGTTAGAGTTTCGATCATGCGTTACCGGGTATTAATGGCCACGTTCCTGTTTTTATCTGCATTTCCGCAAGCTCAAGCAGCGCCACTTTATGCATTCCCGATTCCGACTTCGCCAGGCTGCTCACCCCATTACGCCAGATATCACCATGATTACCCAGCAAACGACATTTTGGCGAAGAAAGGTTGTAAGTATGTTGCAGTTACTAGCGGAACAATTGATGAGGTTCGCAAAATTGATACTTACAATTACAAGAAGCCAACGCCGCTTACTAAAGGTGGAATTTACGTTTCGTTAATAGGTGACGATGGAGTTCGTTATTACGGATCACATTTACAGAAAATTGCGCCCGGCATAGATGTTGGCGTACATGTAGAAGTTGGCACTCTTCTAGGTTTTGTTGGCGACACAGGTGATGCTCGTGGCACTGCGCCACATGTTCATTTTGGAATTAGTTGGCCAACCACCGAACGCGATATTTGGTGGGTTCGTCGCGGCGAGGTTTATCCATGGCGCTATTTAGATAAGTGGAAAGCCGGAACCGATAGTTCTCCAGCAAAAGAGATTGCCGCGCTGCTTGCCAAGATAGGCGAAGTGCCGCCGATTCCAAAGAAGTAAGGAACATTCTGTATAGTTCGCAGAAGTTCTGGGGGTCGGTGAAATTCCGAACCGGCGGTTAAAGCCCGCGACCCGGTGCCAGCCAGGTACCGGTTGACTTAAGTGAAACTCTTAGGCCGACAGTAAAGTCTGGATAAAAGAACTAACAGTTAATGTGCTGTCTGCACGTTTACTTTGCCCTTGGAACCGCAACTACTAGTTCCGAAAGGGAAAAGAATGTCTATTCTTCAATGGCTTTTTGAAGCCACAATTCACTTCGGCAGTAAATCAATTGCGGTTCGCGAAATCATCGGTGGTGTACTGGGACTAACCAGTGCAGTGCTGGGAGCGCGTCGCTTGGTTGCTGCTTGGCCAGTTGGAATTTTCGCCGATGCGCTTTTATTTACAGTTTTTCTAGGCGCAGTATTTTCATTTGGCGATGACACCCAACACGCTAATTTTTATGGACAGGCAAGTCGTAATTTACTTTTAATTATTGTAAGTATTTACGGTTGGGTACGTTGGTCACACCATAAACGTCAGGGCAAAGATGTACCTGCCGTTGTGCCTCGTTGGACCACAACTAAAGAGAAGATGTGGTTAGTACCTGCAATCATTGTGTTCTTCCTTATCTCTATGCAGATTTTCAAGAGCTTAGGAGAGAGCGGTCAATGGCTATTTGTTGATACCTGGATATTTACCGGAACTGCGCTTGCGACTTTCGGTATGAGTCGTGGATATGTTGAATTTTGGTTAGCTTGGATTGCAGTTGACCTTGTAGGTGTGCCATTCGCGCTAAGCAATGGTTACTATCCAACTGGAATTCTTTATGCAATCTATCTACCGTTTGTGATTTGGGGATTCTTAAATTGGTTAAAAATCTCAAAGCGTGAAAAAGAGTTAGTCAACGCTTAATTACTAAAATTAAAACGCCCCGGTGAATCTCACCGGGGCGTTTTAATTTAAAGTGTTACTTAGTTAGCTGTTACCTGATCAGCCTGAGGACCCTTAGGACCCTGGACTACCTCGAACGATACTGACTGACCCTCATTAAGAGACTTGTAACCATTGCCTTGAATAGCTGAGTAGTGAACGAATACATCCTGTCCACCGCCATCTACTGCAATAAAGCCGAAGCCCTTTTCAGAGTTGAACCACTTAACTGTGCCTGTTGCCATTAAATATTTTTCCTATTTCTTTAAACTTAACGAAGCTTGGATTTGGCTTCGTTGGTCTTCTTATCTAGCTAAATTTTTAAAACTTACCTTCGAGTGTCCGACTAAGCGCAAGCCTACCTGTCACCTGCTTAATGACCAATTAGAGCCCCTTGCGGAGTGGACAAAGCGCGCTCAGAGAGGCGAAAATTAGCCTACGACTTCAAGCGAAATGGCTTACTGGACTGGGGAAGGTGCAGTTAAGCGCCTTGCTAGGAGTTGTTTAGTGAGTCAAGCCGTAAAAACTATTCGTGGAACATTAACCATCCACTCATGCCCTTTGGCATTGATACGTCATGTTGAATGGTCGATCGAATCAATCCTCGGTCCAGTTCAAATTGAATGGCGTAATCAACCTTTGGTTGCCGGAACGCAGCGATTGCAGATTGAGTGGCGAAACTCAAGTGATGTATCGGCAGCGCTTGCTAGCGCTTTAAAAAGTTGGCATTACTTAAGATTTGAAATCACATCTAACTCACAGTTTTTTAGATTTACGCCAGATCTTGGTTTGCATCGTTCCCAAATCGATGAAATTGGCAATATTCAATTAACTGAAAATCAAGTGAGGTTCGCGATGAGTAAGAGCGACGATGAACTACGTGAGTTGCTTGATGTGGCACTCGGAACAGAGTGGGAAGTGGAATTGGAACGCTTCCGTGCAGTAGATTTGCAGGAGATTGCCCACCTACGCGCAATTTAAAAAGATTAAATAGAAAGAAAATTAAAATGGACGAGATGATTGAAAAACGTAAAGCGATTACCATTATTGCAGCTGCGGTGATTATTGCCAGTTCGCTTGGCGCTGGACTAGCTAAAGTCGGAAGTGGTTTTGCATCTCGTTCAAGCGATGGAATTTTGGTTACTGGTTCTGCAAAAGTAGAAGCAACTGCCGACAACGTAGTTTGGACATTATCAATCGCCAATACCGGAAAAACTCCAGCAAGTGCCGTAAGTGGAATTGGTTCAGGAATTTCTGCATTACAAAAGTATTTAATTGATGGTGGGATTGCTGAAGATCAACTGACGCTAGGACCAATTAATTCATATCCAACTGAAGAATATATAAATGGAAATCCAACCGGCAGAATTTTAAATTACCGCGCTAATCGCGAAATTACAGTGCGCACCAAAGATGTCCAATTGGTCTCTAAATTAAGTCAGAATATTGGTTCAATACTCGAACAAGGCGTAAATGTAAGTAACTACGGCCCTCAATATTATGTTTCAACTCTAAATAAAATTCGTCCAGAGTTACTTAGCCAAGCCACCAAAGATGCCAAAGATCGCGCAGAGGCAATGACTAAAGCAGTAGGTGGCACAGTTGGATCTATTACTTCGGTTAAAGCTGGCCCAATTCAAGTCACGACACCAGATTCAACGATGACCTCTGATTACGGAATGTACGACACCACAAGTATCAAGAAGACTGTAACTGCGACGGTCACGGTTTCTTTTAAAACTAATTAATTTAAGTTAATTTATAGTTAATTTATAGCGGAATATTGCTATGAGCACCGCGGCGATACGGCGCGGCTGCGATTGCGCGTGCAATTTCAGATCTAGTTTTATTTGGCTCGATAACTTCATCAACTACGCCAATTTCAATGGCTCGCTGCACACCACCAGATTCTTGTTCGTGTTGTGCGGCTAGCTCTAACTCCATATTTTCACGTAAATCTGCGGCAACATCCGCTAATAACCTGCGATGTAAAACCCGAACTGCGGCCACACTTCCCATAACTGCAACATCTGCATTTGGCCAAGCAAAAACTTTAGTTGCACCTAGCGCGCGAGAATTCATAGCAACGTAAGCACCACCATAGGCATGGCGAGTTATCAAAGTTACGCGGGGAACCACTGCCTCTCCAAATGCATGAAGTAATTTGGCGCCGCGTCTGACTGCGCCTTCCCATTCTTGTCCAGCACCTGGTAAGAATCCGGAAACATCAGCGATGACAACTAACGGAATTCCGAAAGCATCGCACATTCGAACAAATCGAGCTGCTTTTTCACCGGCTGCCGCATCAAGTACTCCGCCTAAATGTTTTGGATTATTTGCAATTACTCCGACAGTGCGACCACCCAATCGACCAATTGCAGTCAACATATTTGGCGCCCAATCTGCATGTAATTCCATGGATTCATCATGATCAAGTAATTCTTCGACCAAAGGATGAACTTCGTAGGCGCGCTTACGAGAATCTGGCACAAACTTAGAGAGATCTACATCTTCAAGTTTTACATTTAAATGTCCTTGATTTGCAAATAATGATGCAAGTTTTCGAATATCTTCAAAAGCTTCAGTTTCGCTGGATGCAATGATGTGCGCTAATCCTGAATTCTTTTTATGTGCTTCTGGACCACCAAGTTTTGCCATATCTACATTTTCACCAGTAACACTTTTAACCACATCGGGACCAGTTACGAAGATGCGACCTTCTGGTGCCAGCACCACCACATCAGTAAGTGCCGGGCCATATGCACCACCACCTGCAGTTGGACCAAGCACTAAAGAAAGTTGTGGGATTTTTCCGGATGCAGTGATAAACGATTGAAAAACTTCACCGAATGCATGCAGCGATAAGACACCGTCACGAAGTCGGGCACCACCAGAATGCCAGATTCCAATCACTGGAAGTTGTTCTGCCATCGCTACTTTGTAAGCTTCTACAATCACTTTGGCACCTTCTGGGCCAAGAGCGCCACCTTGAACCGTTGGATCAGATGCAAAAACTACAACTTCATTACCTTTAATTTTTCCGCGCGCGGCAAGCATGCCACTTTGATTGCGATCAGTGATTAAATGATTGGTACCAGGGTCAAGCAACTTCGCAATTCGAAGCTCTGGATCTTTGGGATCTGTCATTTAGATGCTTTTGAACACCAACACCACGTCGTGACCACCAAAACCAAAAGAATCATTAAGCGCAGCAATGTCACCTTTTGGTAATTCACGTGCTTTATCGCGAACTACATCCACAGTTACTGCTGGATCGAGATTTTCAATATTAATAGTAGGCGGAGCCAATCGCTCTTGAAGTGCTTTCACAATAAAAACAGATTCAACTGCGCCAGCTCCACCAAGTAAGTGGCCGGTCATTGATTTAGTTGCAGATACTGCAACATGATCTGCATCCAAACCAAGCGCACCGCGAAGTGCGTTCGCTTCGGCAACATCTCCTGCAGGAGTTGAAGTGGCGTGTGCATTTAGATGATAAATATCTTTAGTAGAAAGTCCAGCGTCTTTAAGTGCAAGTTGCATTGCGCGGATAACTCCGCGACCTTCGGGATCTGGCGCTGCAATGTGATAACCATCTGAAGTTAAACCTTGACCTGCAATTTCGCAGTAAATTTTGGCGCCACGTGCTTTGGCATGTTCGTACTCTTCAAGAATAAGTACGCCACCACCTTCGCCAAGTACAAAGCCATCGCGATCAGAATCGTATGGTCTTGATGCTTTCTCGGGCGCATCGTTTCGAGTTGAAAGCGCTTTCATTGCCGCAAATCCCGCCATTGGTAGCGCATCAACTGAAGCTTCAACTCCACCAGAAATTACAACATCTGCGCGATTGTTTCGGATCATGTCAAAGGCATAACCAATTGCTTCTGCGCCAGATGCGCAAGCAGAGACCGGAGTATGCACTCCAGCTTTTGCTTTAAATTCAAGTCCCACATTTGCAGCAGGGCCATTTGGCATAATCATTGGAACGGTATGTGGCGAAACAAGTCGCGCACCTTTTTCCATCAAAATTCGATATTGCTCTAATAATGAAGTAACGCCACCAATTCCGGAAGCAATTACTACACCTAAGCGTTCGAGATCTAAATTATCTAATGCTGATAAGCCGGCATCCGCAAATGCTTCACGAGCTGCAATTAACGCAAATTGTTCGGATCTATCTAATCTTCGAAGTTCTACCGGTTTCATTACTTCAGATGGTTCGGTAGTTACCTCTGCAGCGAAGTGCACTGGCAAGGTGCTGGCCCACTCATGCTTCATGGTACGTGCGCCAGACTTTCCGGCGACGGCATTAGCCCAAGTGGTGGCAACATCTCCGCCGAGCGGAGTAGTGGCACCTAAACCAGTTACAACAACGCGTCTTGTCATTTGGGGGAAATTCTCTTCCGTGTATTTAATTAAGCAGAAGCTTTTACGATGAAATTAACTGCATCGCCAACAGTTGCAAGTTCAGCTACCTGATCATCAGGAATTTTCACGCCGAAACGTTCTTCTGCTGCAACTACAACTTCAACCATTGATAATGAATCAACATCTAGGTCTTCAGTGAAGCTCTTGCCCAATTCGATAGATGCAGCAGGAACGCCCGCAACTTCTTCAACGATCTCTTTTAGACCAGCAAGTACATCCGCTTCGTTTAGTGCCATTGATATTTCTCTTTTCGTATAGTTCATTTAACGCATCGCAACACTGCTTAGCGTCAGGTGGATCAGGTAGATATTGTGCAGGGTAAAGGGGATTACTTTCGAGTATTCCGGCTTTTTAACCGATTTTCTAAGGTAATTTCACCACTTGGGCCGCATATGCGAGACCTGCGCCATATCCAATTAAAAGCGCCAGCTGCCCATGTAATTCAGGATGTTTATTTAAAAGCGCATCCATCGCAAGTGGAATTGAAGCTGCAGAAGTATTTCCATTGGTACGAATATCATCTGCAATCAAAATATCAGGTGAAAGTTTCATATCTTTGGCCATAGATTCGATAATTCTCAAATTTGCTTGATGTGGCACGAAAGCTTTCAAATCATTTGGCTTAAGTCCAGCTAAATTAATCGCTTCACTTCCGACTTTGCTAACTGAAAATACTGCCCAACGAAAAACTTTCTGACCTTCCTGTGCAATATCTGGCCAAGCAATTGTGTTAGCAGGAGCAGAATTATTTTTAAAATCTAACCAAGATGACATAGTGATGGCATCACGTTGATCTGAATCTGAACCCCATGCAGTTGGACCAATTCCTACTTCATCACTTGGTCCGATTAATACTGCGCCAGCGCCATCTGCAAAAATGAAAGCTGTAGCGCGATCATTTGGATTCGTGAAATCACTTAATTTTTCAGCACCAATTACCAATACATATTTTGCGGTGCCACCTTTAATTAAATCTTTAGCTAAACCAACGCCGTATGCAAAACCTGCACAGGCAGCTGATAAATCAAATGCCGCAGCTTTATTGGCACCGATATTTGCGGCGATTCCAGAAGCGCCGCTTGGAGTTTGGTGTGGGTAAGAAATAGAAGCCATGATGATTACATCGACCAGGTCGGCACTTACTTTGGCTCGATCAAGTGCTTGTTTAGCTGCTTGCGTGCCCATCGAAACCACTGAAACTTCCTTGTCAGCAAAACGCCTGGTTTCGATACCAGTTCGCTGTTGAATCCATTCATCCGTTGAATCAATTTTTTCAACTATTGCAGAGTTTGGAATTAAATTGGTAGCGCGATACACCCCAATTGCAAGAATTGAAGAGTTACTTCCGGAGCTATCTTTAATCATGCACCACCATGCTTAATCGCAAATTCTTTGGCTGCTATCAAATCATCGGGAGATTTAAGAGCAAAAGTTTCGATTACAGGCGTAGCCCGTTTTAAAAGCCCAACCAAGGTGCCAGCTGGAGGAAATTCAATCGCACCAGTGATTCCAAGTTTTACCAAAGATTCCATGCAAAGATCCCATCTAACCGGATTAGCGATTTGATTTACGATGCGGTTGATTGCATCTGCGCCATTTTCAACGGCCAAACCATCCTTATTTGAAAGTAATTGCGCAAGTGGTTCATTTATCTGAATGCTACTTACAAATTGGGATACATGTGAAACTGCATTTTGCATGTAATGGGTATGGAACGCACCAGCTACTGCAAGAGCTCGCACCCGTGCACCTGCTGGTGGATTTTCAATTAACATCTCGATTTTATCCAAAGCACCGGCTGCCACAATTTGCCCAGCACCATTGTCATTTGCAGGTACTAAATCTAATTTTGAAATGGAACTTAATACTTCGCTTCGATCCCCGCCAAGTACCGCCGCCATTCCGGTTTCCACTTGGCTAGCTGCTTTTGCCATCGCGATTCCACGCTGTCTAACTAATTCCATCGAATGAGTTGGAGATAAAACTCCGGAAACACCAGCTGCGGTAATTTCACCCACCGAATGTCCGGCAACAACTGCGAATTTTGAAAGTTGTAACGAATGCATTCCTAATAAACCAGCTGCGACTATTAGTGGTTGCGCGTTGGCCGTATCTTTAATCTCATCAGCGGTCGCGGTAGTGCCAAGTGCAATCAAATCTAAATCAATTTGCTTGGACCAAGACGCAAGCAATTTCTGGGTTTGATCATTTAACCAAGGATTGAGCATCCCTGGTGTTTGTGAACCTTGTCCAGGAAATAGCAGTGCCAGCATGTGTTTAGTTTAAAGCGGCCTGGAAGTACTTAGAAGTAATTAGCGATTTACCAGCCAAACTTGTAAAGAATGTGGGGAAACTTGCACTTTCTCACCGGGTGCTGCCAAAGCCGGGTTATATGTAGAAGTTTCTTCGAAGGAATCAAAAATGCATCGCATACTTTGACCCCAAGCATTGCCAGGCAATGTGAAAGTTGTTTCTTCACCAAATGAATTCATAAGTAGCACTAAGCCATTTTTTGGTCCAGCTTCAAAGAAAACCGTTAACGAGCGTTTATCTCCATCTGACCAATGCTTATAGTTCATTTCATTTCCAGAAAGACTAAACCAGGCAATATCTTTTCTTTCAGTGCCAAAATCAACTCTGCCGGTAAAGAATTCGGAAGTTATATCTGATAGGTAAGTCTTTCTAATTCTGATTAATTCTATGAACGCATCTTGTAGATCTTTTTTATCTCCCTTTGGATTCCAATCAAGAGTCCATCCACCAAACCAATCGCTTTCTTGATTCCAATTATTTTGATTTAGTTCGATGGGAAGCGTAAAAGCATTATTCGAACCATGCTGAGTGCGACCAACTTCATCACCCATGGTCACCATAGGGACTCCAGATGAAAGCAGCAAAGTTGCCATCATCGATTTCTGAAGTGATTGACGGATTTGATTTATTTTTTGATCCTGAGTCGGTCCTTCAGTTCCCACATTCCATGACCGATTAGTATTTGCACCATCGCGATTATCTTCACCATTAGCTAAATTATTCTTTTCGTGAAATGTAACCAAGTCGTTCATTGTGAAACCATCGTGTGCTGTTAAGAAATTAATTGAAGAAGTTGGACCACGGAAATAGAAAATATTGCTAGAGCCAGAGATTGATGACGCTAGCGCGCTCACACCTTCGCCGTAACCACGAGCGATATCACCCAACCAGAATTGACGCACCGCATCTCGGTAGTAGTCATTCCACTCGCGCCATGGATATTGAAATTCGCCTAGTGAATAACG
>CAXBPX010000042.1:0-10107 GCA_963977625.1 uncultured bacterium | reverse complement strand
TATGCTGCGGTGCATAACGTCGAACCAGAATCTCCAAATTGGCAGATTCCAAAAACTGCCGAACCACAAGATAACCCAACTGCAGTTAATGCAGATGTAATTCAAAAGATTGCTGCTACGCAAGTAGCAATTCCAGAAGGATTTACCGTTCATCAGAAATTGCTTCCGCAATTACAAAAGCGCGTTGAAATGATTAAAGATGGCACCATTGATTGGGGAATGGGCGAAATCCTTACTTACGGTTCGCTACTTGCTGAAGGACATCCAGTTCGCATCGCCGGACAAGATGCGCGTCGCGGCACATTTAGCCATCGCCATGCAGTTGTAATTGATAAAGAAAATGGAAATGAGTGGACACCGCTTCGTGCGTTAACAAATTATGAATCACAATTCTTTGTGGTGGATTCATTGCTATCTGAATATGCAGCGATGGGTTTTGAATATGGATATTCAACGATTCGCCCAGAAGCGCTAGTTATATGGGAAGGTCAGTTCGGTGATTTCGCCAATGGCGCGCAAACTATCGTGGATGAATTTATCTCTTCAGCGCTGCAGAAATGGGGCGAGCGTTCATCTGTAGTTTTAGCGCTGCCACATGGTTATGAAGGCCAAGGCCCTGATCACTCATCTGCGCGCATTGAACGCTACTTACAGCTTTGTGCAGAGCAGAACATGACGGTAGTTCAGCCAACTACGCCTGCACAGTTCTTCCATTTAATGCGTTGGCACATTAAGAATCCCGCAAAACGCCCAATGGTTTATTTCTCACCTAAATCTTTACTACGCGCAAAAGCTGCCGCTTCAAAGATTGAAGATTTTACTAATGGCACATTCCAGAAAGTAATTGATGATCCAACTGTGGTAAATGCATCGCGCGTTATCTTCTGCTCTGGTCGTGTCTACTACGATTTAATTGCAGAGCGCGAAAAGTTACAAGAAACTTCAACTGCAATTGTCCGAGTTGAATTGCTTTATCCGCTGCCGGCAAAAGAAATGGCAGAGATTGCAGCAAAGCATCCAAATGCAAATCTACTTTGGGTACAAGATGAACCAGCGAATCAAGGTCCTTGGTCATTCATTGCGCTTCGTACTTCAGAACAATTTGGTGGCATTGGATTTGGTGGTCGCGCTTTACGTCGCGTTTCTCGCCGCGCAACTGCATCCCCTGCAACCGGAAATCATCACCTGCATGAAGATGAGCAGAAAGCTCTGATGCAGGAAGCCTTTACTAGATAAGTCGTTCTCGTCGGCTAATTTTTAATTCGGTATTAGAGTTTTAAAACTAATTATTTAACTTGCGTAAAACTCGCGCTTTAACAAATCTACTTGGGATTGCGCCCCAATGTCTTGAGTCAATGGATTCCTCTTTGTTATCGCCTTCAACGCTAACCATCCCTTGACCAGTGTGACCACCGATTTCATAACGGACGATTCGCTTTAGCATTAATTCACCTTCGCGTTCGATTAAAACAACTTCGCCTTGATGAATCGGTTGCAAATCTGAACTGCGATGTTTAATCAGAATTCGATCACCCGGTGCAAAGGCAGGGAGCATTGAATTGCCCTCAACTTGGACTATTTCAAAGCCAAAGATGCGCATTTTTGCCTCCCCGAGTAACCTTTCCAGCCTAAGCCTAAGCGCGTAGGCCAGGAAATATCTGCCAATCGCTTAGCGTTTAAAGCTTTAAGAGTTTGTCGCATTAAATCTATATGACTGGAGAGAATATGAAGATTGTTAAGGCTCACTGCGATCTACCTTGCGGTGTTTATGACCCAGCGCAAGCACGTATTGAAGCGCTTTCAGTAAAGGCTTGCATGGAAAAGTATGCAGCTTCAAGTGATGCAGATTTCAAGTCACGTTCAGTTGCAATTAAAGAAGAGCGTTCACATCAAGTTAAAGAACACCTTTGGGTGCTTTGGACTGATTACTTCAAGCCAAATCACTTTGAAGCTTACCCACAACTACATTCATTATTTAATGAAGCAACAAAGCTGGCTGGTGCTGCCGGAACTAAGGGCACACAAGATGTAGCAGTTGCCGATAAGTTAATTGCAAAGATTGACGAAATCGCAGAAATTTTCTGGGCAACCAAGAAGTAAAGTTTCACAAAAAAGCCTCACCGAAAGGTGAGGCTTTTTTATTTACTAAATTACTTGGCTTCGAAAAGAGATTGCGCGGCAGTGCGCGCTAGGAATGTAACGCGATCGACTATTTGTCGGCGTTGAGTCGATTGCGCGACTAAGCGTTCGCCTTCGTAAATTTCTATTTCAAAATCTAGGTCATAACCATTTTGTGCGATGCACTGAGCGCTAGCTTGAAGTTCTGCGCCAATTGCTGCGCTGGTAACAAAAATACAATTCATTGAAGTTGCAATGGTAGATATTCCTGTTTCAAAAAATTCATTAATCGCGGCAATCGCTGCCGATTCCATTAATGAAACTAAAACTGCATTATTTACAACGGTTAAATCACCAATTCCATTTGCTGCAGCCGTATCTCCTGGCCGCACCACCATGGTGGCAAATCCGAGCGCGCCAACAATGCCTTCCGGCATTTCATTGATCGGGGCGGTGCTCACGCCCTATTTATAACTTAAATATTGTCTGGATCGTGGAATTCTTGGGTAGATTCAATATGAATTTCGTGTTGTGTAACTTGGCCAAATTCATCAATCTCAATTGAGACTTGGCTCATTCTAAATTCAGTGACGATTTGTGGCGTTGATGGCGGGAACATCGCAGCTTGTAACTGCTGATGAATTGAATCGATTAGGGAATCCGGAGCTTTCTCATTACAGGAGCGCTTCAAAAGTGAGCGCATCAATTCATGAACCACTCTTTCGGCTTCCACTTCCAATTTACATGGAGCGCATACCGCTAAATGGCGATCAACTGAAACTGGATCAATCTGGTTTGCTTCGAAGAATTCTGGGCCATCAACAAGTAATAAAAGCGCATGCTTAACTTGATCGCATGGCATCTCTAGCCCGCTTAAATTATTTGGACCACTAAAATTATTTGGAGACATCACTGATCACCGCCTTCATCATCAGCAGCATCTTTTACATATCCCAATTCTTTGGCGTAGTCCGTCAACTTTTCGCGAAGTTGTTTGCGGCCGCGGTGCAAGCGAGACATAACCGTGCCGGCAGGTACGCCCACAATCTCTGAAATTTCTTTATATGAAAATCCTTCAACATCAGCTAAATAGACTGCCATTCGAAATTCTTCAGGAATTTCTTGCAACGCACGTTTGATGTCAGAATCCGGCAAATTTTCTAACGCTGAAATCTCTGCAGATTTTCCTTGGTCAGGAGTATGTGATGCAGCTTTGTGTAACTGCCAATCTTCCACTTCCGCATCCGCAGTTAATTGTGGTTGGCGCTGTGCCTTACGATAATTATTAATAAATGTTGTTTGTAGTACTCGGTATAACCAAGCTTTTAAATTGGTGCCTTCTTCAAATTGATGAAAAGAAGCGAAAGCCTTTAAATAAGTATCCTGTACTAAATCTTTGGCATCTTCGGGATTCTTTGTGTAGCGCATTGCAGCTGCATAAAGTTGGTCGGCAAATTGCATCGCATCGCGTTCAAAACGCGAATTACGATCTGCAGGAGTCTCTTTGACCAATTCTTTGGATGCCATTTGCCCCAAGACTACAGGCAGCGCTTCCAGCACGCTTCTTGCGACCTTTTTGCGAGAGCGTGCGATTTCGTTACCGGTGCTGCCTTTATCCGTGACCATTGGTCATTACAACAAGAATCTAAGGGGAGCTATTCCCTATTTGAAATTCCTGATTAGACCAGATTAAAAGAGCGTCTCGGGTTCGGTAATTGAGATGGGCACTGCAAGCTGTGGCCCATTGTTAGCAACTTTATTAACCGCATCGCTAACCGGAACTGGATGTAGATGTGCATCCGGATGTTGATTGGACATTAAATTAATAAGTTCATGAACATTTGTATTCTTATTATCTAGCCAAGCAGCCCAACGATCTTTCGGCATCATTACTGGCATCCGATGATGAATAGTTGCTAACTCCCCGACGGCTTCGCGAGTAATGATTGATGCGCTCTGCATAAATACTCCGGATGGTGAACGCCAAGTATTCCAAATTCCGGCAATTGATAAAGACTTACCAGTATCACTTGAAATAAAAAATGGTTGTTTAGTTTTGTAACGACCTAATTCGGTGGCCCATTCATAATAACCATCTGCAGGAACCAAACAACGACGAGATTTAAATGAATCTCTAAAGGTAGGTTTTTCATGAATTGATTCGGATCGGGCATTAATCGCGCGGGATTGAGATGCACGCGCTTCTGCTTCATCAGTAAGCCAAGGCCCAATCATTCCCCAGGAAGCGGTTGAAAGTTCGCGATTATTATTTTCATCATTACGCACAATATAAATTTCATTTGTGGGTGCAATATTCCAACTTGCAGGAAGTGCATTTTCTGGAAATTTTCCAGTGACCGCAAATTCTTCAACTAAGTCGCGCATCTCTTGGGTTTGCGCATAGCGGCCACACATGTAGCGAATTCTAATGAAGATATTCCGCCTAAATTTAATAGTTGCCGCGAATTTATTAGAAATTTGCAGGCTCTTAGACGAGATAGAATTGCCCATATGACTTCAAACGAAAAAAGTGCAGTTGCAAATTGGCCTGCGCCTTTTCGTGGCAAAAAACCAGTCGATGTTCGGGTAGTAATTCCTGGTTCAAAATCCGTAACTAATCGCGCTTTGATTTTAGCTGCACAAGCAGTAGGCACATCAAAATTGCGCCGCCCACTGGTTTCGCGTGATTCTGAATTAATGATGGGCGGCTTAAAAGCACTTGGTTTAACAATTACCGAAACCCATGAAGAAAATAACGGCGAAAAAGAATTAGTTTTTAATGTGACCGGTGGTGCGTTGGCAGGGCCAGCGAAAATTGATGTTGGAAATGCCGGAACCGTAATGCGATTCTTACCGCCGCTTGCCGCACTTGCAACCGGCCAAATTAGTTTTGATGGTGATCCACGTTCGCATGAGCGGCCATTAGGACCGGTAATTAAAGCGCTCGAAGAGTTGGGAATTTCAATTGATCACGATGGTAGATATGCGCTGCCATTTAAAATGGAGAATAAATCAGGTGGCAAAATTCGCGGTGGTGAAATTGAAATTGATGCCAGCGCCTCTTCACAATTTTTATCCGCGTTACTTTTAATTGCGCCAAGTACTCAATTAGGCATCAAAGCAAAACATGTTGGTGGCGCGCTTCCATCAATGCCACATATCGACATGACAGTACAAATGCTGCGCGACTTTGGCGCGGAAGTTACGGTTGATAAAGCAAAAAACACTTGGCACGTCGCGCCTGGAAAATTAACTGCGCAAGATTTAGTTATTGAACCAGATTTATCTAATGCAGCTCCATTTATGTCTATCGCAATGGTCTGTGGCGGTTCAGTAACAATTGCAGATTGGCCTAAGCAAACCACACAACCAGGTGATCAACTCCGCGAAATTTTTTCCAAAATGGGTGCAAAAATCGAATTCGTCGCTAACCAAAAAAATTCTGGAGCAGTTTCGAATTGGGACCTAAAAATCACAGGTGGTGCGATACACGGTATTGATGTGGATTTACACGATGTCGGCGAATTAACTCCGGCTATCGCCGCGCTCTGTGCGCTGGCTGATTCACCATCTTATTTACAAGGAATCGGTCATTTACGTATGCACGAAACTGATCGGTTAGCTGCGCTGCGCACAGAATTTAACGCACTTGGCGGAGACTTCACTGAAGAGCCGACTGCGCTGCGCATCAATCCAAAACCACTTCATGCAGGTATTTTTCACACTTACGAAGATCATCGTTTGGCCACATCTGGTGCCACTATTGGTTTAGTTGTGGAAGGAATTGAAGTAGAGAACATTGCAACCACCCGAAAAACTATTACTGATTTTCCAGGGCTATGGAGTTCGCTACTTAAGTAGCGTAAATATAAATTGTTAAGGCACTCAAAATAAATGGCTAGGCGCGATTACGACGAATCCGATGTAAAGATTCGACCAAGTAGGAGAACTAAGCCACGCACCAAAGATCGTCCTACGCATGAAGATGCAATCACTGGATTTGTAATTACTGTTGATCGCGGTCGCACAACTTGTTATTTACCTAATGGCACCATAGTTACCGCGATGAAAGCACGTGAATTGGGACCAAAATCGGTGGTGGTTGGTGATTATGTTCGTTTAGTAGGTGACATCTCTGGTTCCGAAGGATCACTTGCCAGAATTGTGGCGATAGAAGAACGTAAAAGCGTGCTGGTGCGAACCGTTGACGATGCTGCGCAATTCGAAAGAAATATTGCGGCAAATATTGATCAATTGGTAATTGTGGCTGCGGCAGCTAATCCAGAACCACGTCGCGGTCTAATTGATCGCTTTTTAGTCAGCGCCTTTACTGAAAAAATCGAACCAGTACTTGTAGTAACTAAAACCGATTTAGCAATTGCCCCTGATTTTCTCTCTGAATATCAATCAATCGGCGTTAAATGTATAACTACAGATCTAGAAAGTGATCTAACGGAATTACATGATTTACTAAATGGCAAAGTCTCTGTTTTGGTGGGCCATTCAGGAGTTGGTAAATCAACGCTTTTAAATAAGTTAACTGAAGCAAATCGCGAAACTGGCGATGTTAATGATGTTACTGGTCGCGGTAGACATACCTCATCATCTGCATATGCAGTGGCGCTAAAAGATTTTCCAAACCAAAAAGCTGGCGCAAATAGCTGGGTAATTGATACTCCCGGAGTTCGCGCATTTGGGCTTTCCCACTTAGATCCAAATGCAATCATCGCCGCTTTTGATGATTTATTGGAAGTCACAAATTCTTGTATGACTAATTGCTCGCATAACGAAGCTGACTGCAAATTAAATGCATATATGGCGCCTGATGGAGTGGAAATGCCGGAACGTGTAGCGCGCGTTACAAGCCTTCGTAACTTGCTGGCTGCAGGGTTAGAATAAGTAAATGGCCGAGCTTGCTACTGAAAAATATGCAGCAGACCTGCAATTAATTCGAAAAATTGGCAAAGCTGCAGATGCAGTTTCGATGGCGCGTTTTTTAGCACAAGATTTAATAATTGAAACAAAACCAGATGCCACTCCGGTTACAGATGCTGATAAAGCAACTGAAAAATGTATCCGCGAAATTTTAGAATCTGAGCGCCCTGATGATGGGATTCTTGGTGAAGAATTTGGTTCAGATATCACGGGCAAGAGCCGTTATTGGGTTATTGATCCAATTGACGGAACCAAATCTTTTTTGCGTGGCCTACCTGTTTGGTCAACACTAATTGCACTTATCGAAGTCACAAATAATGCTGGAGTTGAAAAACATGAAGTAGTTGTGGGATTAGTTTCTTCTCCGGCACTTGCACGCACCTGGTTTGCTACTAAAGGTGGCGGCGCTTTCACAACTTTTGATGGCGTTAATGCACCAAATAGTGGTACACCTAGAAAAATTTCGGTTTCCAAAGTAAATGAATTAAAAAATGCACATCTTGGTTATTCAGATTTCATTGGTTTTGGCAATCGCTTAGCAGGATTCCAATCTATGTTTAACGAAGCTTGGCGCACTCGTGCAGTCGGCGATTTCTGGTCGCATATGTTGGTGGCAGAAGGCGTAATGGATCTAGCCATCGAACCATCACTGGCGCTTTGGGATATGGCGCCGCTAGATATCGTAGTTCGCGAAGCTGGTGGACACTTTTTTGATATGGATGGAAACGATGGGCCATTTGGAAAAAGCGGAATCTCCACAAATGCAGCGCTGAAAGATGTGGTGTTAAAACGCTTAAATGGCTGAGGTAAAAGAGGCAATCAAAGAAACTAGTAAAGAGGCTAGCAACGTAGCACTTGAGCCAAAAACTTTTAAAGTCACTGGCATGACCTGCAATGCCTGTGTTAATTCAGTCGAACGTTCCTTAAATTCCATGCCTGGTGTATCTGCAACCGTTAATTTTGCGGCAGAAACTGCGCATGTATTGGCACCTGCTGAAGTAAGTGGCAAAGAGATCATCAAGAAAATTGAAGCTGCTGGATATAAAGCGAAAGAAATTGGCGATAACGAAACTATCACTTTGCATAGTAAAAAATCTGCTTTGGCATTGATTTTTGGACTTATCTTTACCATTCCAGTAGCGCTTTTTTCAATGAGCATGGATTTGCAAATGCAATTTGGAACTTGGTTGGTTAGTGTTTTTGATTATTTTAATCTTGAGATGCCAACTGAAAGTTTCCATCAATTAGTGCATTTTGCGTTACTGATTCTCAGCGCACCAGTAGTTCTGATTGTGGCTTTCCCAATTCATAGGGCGGCGATTCGAAACTTCTTCCATCCAACTATGGATAATTTAATTTCGCTTGGTTCACTCACTGCATTTGGTTGGTCAATTTATGCGGTCATTAATGATTTGGAAACGGTATACACGGAAGTATCGGCATCTATCGTCACGCTGGTAGTACTGGGAAGATATCTTGAATCGCGTGCAAAGCGCAGTGCAAGTAATGCTTTGCAAGAACTATTAAAAATTTCTACCAAAGAAGTCACCGTCAAACGCGGCGGTTTACCAATGGTAATTCCCGTCGAGCAATTAGAAATTGGTGATGTATTTGTAGTAATGCCAGGACAACGCGTAGCTACTGATGGTGTGGTGGTTTCTGGAACTTCAAGTATTGATAACTCATTAATTACGGGCGAATCTGTGCCAATTGAAGTTGCACCTGGAGATCGAGTAATTGGTGCAACGGTTAATCAAAATGGACGCTTAGAAGTGCGCGCAACTCGCGTTGGTAAAGAGACTGAATTTGCTCGCATTACCGCCATGGTAATTAGTGCGCAAGGCGAGAAAGCTCCGATTCAAAGAATGGCAGATCGAATCTCTGCAATTTTCGTACCAGTTGTAACCACTTTATCAATCGCCACATTTATTTTTTGGCGCTTTACTAACGGTGAAAGTATCGCTCGTTCGATTGAAATTGCAGTTGCAGTTTTGGTGATTGCCTGCCCTTGTGCGCTCGGATTAGCAACGCCAGTTGCGTTATTAGTGGCATCTGGTCGTGGCGCACAACGCGGCATCGTGATCCGCAAACCTTCTGCACTTGAGACTGCCAAACGCATCACCGATGTTGTTTTAGATAAGACCGGAACATTAACTACTGGTCAAATGAAAGTTATTCATGCGACTTTAGCGCCAGAAGCAGCCGCCGCACTTGGTGAATCCTGGATAAAGATGGCTAGCGAGAAATCAATTTTGGAATCAGCTGCAGCAATTGAATCTCAAAATAATCATCCAATTGCCGAAGCAATTGTTAGATACGCAAAAATAGAAAAGCCATTTAAAGTTACTGATTTTCAAATAACTCCTGGTGCTGGTGCCGCTGGTCGAGTAAATATTGTTACTGAAAATAATTCACAAGCCGCGATCGTAATTATTGGCTCCCCGGCTGCAGTTGCACATTCAGCGATGGCTTTTCATCCAAAGATCGCAAAAGCAATTGCTGAAGGTGAAGCGCAGGGCCTATCAGTTTCGGTGTTGGCTTGGGAAGGCGTGGCGCTAGCAGTATTTGCAGTTGGTGATTCCATAAAGTCAGATGCACAAAGCGCAATTTCGGTACTAAATACTCGTGATATTAATGTTTGGTTGTTAACTGGTGATCATGCGGATGTGGCTATGAATACAGCGCATGCAGTTGGTATTCATGAAAATCATGTAATTTCAGAGGCTTCACCAGAAGCAAAAATCAATCACATTAAGAAGTTGCAATCAGAAGGTAAACAAGTGCTAATGATTGGCGATGGCGTTAATGATGCCGCCGCACTTGCCGCAGCAGATTTATCGATGGCAATGGGCACAGGTACTGATACTGCAATTGCAACTGCCGATATTACTTTGACCAATCCGGCGCTAAAGTCCATTAATGATGCGTTAGATCTTGCAAATAAGACTTTAGGAACCATCCGCGGCAATTTAGTTTGGGCGCTTTTTTATAATGTGATTGGAATTCCAGTTGCGGCCCTTGGATTACTTCATCCAATGTATGGCGCAGCCGCTA
>CAXBPX010000041.1:0-10358 GCA_963977625.1 uncultured bacterium | reverse complement strand
TTAAATTCTCTGGCACTACTTCGCTCTCAATAGGCCAACGGCGTCTGCGCTCCCAAAGTGATTCCACCCCGCCCAAACTGGTGGCATTGGTAATTAACTTTGCCGCAGCACAAACTTTTTCAGTTTCTTCGCCGCTGCCCTTAACTTCAAACGCTAAGACTGCGCCGAAACCTCTCATGAAGCTCTTTGCCTTCTGATGTTGAGGATCTGTTGGCAAGCCTGGATATCTAACTCTAGATACTTTGGGATGTTGAGATAAGCGTTTTGCTAATTCCAGAGCGCTTTCCGAACTTCGCTGCACGCGAATTGCAAAAGTTCGGATACCACGTAGCGCTAGCCATGCCTCAAATGGACCAGCAATTGCCCCACCTAACTTACGTTGGGTCTCGATTCGAGCGTAAAGCGCCTCATCATTTGTGGAAATGGAACCCATTAAAACATCGCTATGGCCTGAAATAAATTTGGTTACCGAATTCATCACAATATCTGCGCCCATGGCTAATGGATTCTGATTTAACGGTGTGGCAAAAGTATTATCAACTGCAACTCCGATGCCAGCATCTTTTGCAGCTTTTATAACTTTGGGTAATTCCACCACTTCAAGACAAGGATTAGTTGGTGATTCCAACCAAAGCAATTGAGTGCCTGGAATTGCGTTTAAAACTTCGTCGGTATTTGCCACATCAACGAAACGAACTTCTAATCTGCCACTTTCATTTAACATTTTTAAAACGGTCATGGTGCCGCTGTAACCTTGATTTGATGCAGTTACCACCGCCCCGATTGGCAAAATATTAAAGACCGCATTAATTGCCGCCATTCCGGATGAGAAAATTAAAGATTTTCCGCCTTCTAAATTGCTAATGGCTTCTTCGACAGCCAACCAAGTTTCATTTCCATATCTTCCGTAACCAAGTGGTCCGCCAGCGCGAAAGGTTGAAGTAAGTTGCACATTTGGATTTAGCGGAGCATCTGGTTGATGGTCTGGTCTACCTGATGTAACTGCAAGGGTCTCAATTCTCTTCATTGGAAGAGATTATCTAGAGTTTTCTAATACCGCCATTGCAGCATTGTGGCCTGGAATACCACTTACGCCACCACCACGTTTTGCGCTCGCGCCACAGATAAATACATTTGGTAAATTGCTCTCCACACCCCATTTGCCAACTTCTTCCGCATTTTCCGCAAACGGTAACGATAGATCTTTGTGAAAGATATTGCCGCGGGGTAAGAAGAGATCTGCTTCTAGATCAAGTGGTGATTTAGCTTCAATGCATGGTTTGCCATCTTTGGTAACCGCTAATACATCTTCGAGAGGTTCAGCAAGATAAGCATTTAAACCATCAATTGCCTTTTGCAAAACTAATTTGGTGGTGGCTTTATTGTTCTCTTCATAAGCGGTCGCTGGAGTATGTAATCCAAAAAGAGTTAAAGTTTGGAATCCTGCTGCTTGCAGTTCAGGACTTAATATTGAAGGATCGGTAAGCGTATGGCAATACATTTCAGCCGGAATCACCGATGGGATATTTCCAATTACCGCTTGATCATAGGCTCGTTCTAACTCAGTAAAACTTTCATTCAGATGCAAAGTTCCAGCAAATGCAAGTTTGGGATCGATGCCAGATTTTAATTTAGGTAAACGTTTTAGCAACATATTGATTTTTATCTGCGAACCTTCAAGGCTGCTACGATTTTCAATTTTATCGGTGACAAATTCAGGAGCCGCATTACTTAAGAAATAATCTGCTTGAAACTTTCGGTTATTGATATCTAAAACCTGTACCCCAGAGCCATCTGCCTCAATATCTACTACTTTTGCAGAACACTCGATTTCTACTCCATTTGAGATTGCCGCGCGATGTAGCTCAGATACAAATGCACCCATTCCTCCTTGGGGAACTTTCCATTCACCGGTTCCGTTGCCGATTAGATGATACAAAAAGCAATTATTGGCTTGCATTCCATATGCAGAGGTGAGCGTGCCAATCAAAGCATCTGTAAGCACTACGCCTCTTACAAGATCATTTTTGAATTTATCGGTAATCACATGCCCGATTGGATTTTCTATGAGTTGATCCCAAACCTGTGGCATAGCAATTTGGGTATTTAACTCGGCTCTAGATTTAAGAGGTTCGAGCAATGTTGGGGCGATTCGAGCGGCAAATTTTTCAATTTCACCATAAAACTCTTGCCAACTATTGGCTTCCTTTTCATCACCAGTCAGAGCTTTAAAGGACTCTGCGGTGCGCTGATCCCATTGTCGTGAAACCAATAATCCACCGTCGTTGTAAGGTGAAAAAGAAGAAATATTTCTAGAAATATTTTTGAAGTTTAAACCTAAATCTTTCACGATTTTATCTGGCAGTAACGCAATTAAATACGAATATCTTGAAAGTCGAGCATCGTAATCATCAAAAGCTTTTACGCTTTGGGTGGCACCACCGATTTGTTCTTGTGCTTCTAGAATTAGAACTTTTTTACCAGCTTTAGCTAAATAATTAGCTGCGACTAAGCCATTGTGGCCTGCGCCAGCAATGACTACGTCGTATTTATTCATAGAGATTTAACCATCCGATTAACCGCTTCTGCCAAAACGGATTCGCTGGTCGCTAAATTGATGCGAATAAATTGATTTGCAGATGGGCCATAGATCTTTCCAGCATTAAAAGCTACGCGACCTTTATCCAAGAAAACTTGGAAAGGGTCATCTCCTAGTGAAAGTGCGCTGACGTCAACCCAGGCAAGATATGAACATTCAGGAATTTTATATTTGGCGGCAGGAATTTGCGTATCTAGCAGCGTTTTTAAGTAATGAGCATTGGATTCAATTGTGACAAGTGCGCCATCCAACCAATCATCACACTTATTAAATGCTTCTACTGCCGCGAAAGCTCCCAGAATAGATGATCGAAAATGCACTGAAATCGGCATGGTGGCAAGTAACTCGTGCTGCTCTTTGGATTGTGAAACTATTAACGCCGATTTTAAACCTGCAATATTAAAAGCTTTGCTGGCGCTGGTCACACAAATACCAACTTCTGCTGCATGTTGGCTTACTGCTAAAAATGGTAGAAATTCTTTGCCAGGAAATGTAAGTGGTGCATGAATTTCATCGCTAATTACCGTCACACCATATTGCTTGGCTAAGTCTGCAATTCTGGTCAATTCTTCTCGAGAGAAAATTCGGCCTAGTGGATTATGTGGATGACAAATTGCATGTACCTTTAATCCGGCTGCATAAACTTTCTCAATTGCATCAAAATCCAAAGACCAATTCAAACCTTCTTGTTTGAAAGGCACATCAATAAGTTCAACTTTGGTCTCTTTTATCCAATTATAAAAATTTTGATAGATCGGTGAATTGATTAATACTTTGTCGCCAGGTTGGGTAGTAACTCTAAGTACTTCTACCATTCCAACACCCACATCAGTGCAAAGTCGCACTTGCTCTGGGATTACATCCCAATTCCAGCGACGCTTTGCAAATCCGGCAAAAGCATTCCCTAGCTCTGGTATCGAACTTAAATAACCCATATCTGAATGAGAAACCATCTCAATCAAAATATCTTGAATCGGTTTTGCGACCGGAAAATCCATTTCTGCTACAAAAAGTGGCAGTACATCGGAAGGGAAACCACGCCATTTTTCGGAGCGATGGGTGCGCATCTCTGCCAGCGATAAGGCCTCAATTTTCATACTGGCAGAGTAATACAGGGTAAGTTAATTCGCAGTAATTTTTCGGGTCGAATTTCGCACTATTAGCGAAGTTGGCAAGGTTAAATCTGGCAAATCTGAATCTGGCTTCTTTAATTTCTCCATAATCGACCAAGCTGCCATTTCTCCTAACATCTGAACTGGTTGTTCGATGGTTGTTAAATCAAAGTACTCTGCCATTTCATGATTATCAAAACCAATAATTGAAATATCATCTGGAATTTTCAATCCATGCTTCTTAGCGGCTTGGATTGCACCAAATGCCATCTCATCAGATTCACAAAATATTGCGGTGGGGCGATTTCTGCGAGCTAGCAATTCATCCATGGCTTGCATTGCGGTACCTGCTTGGAAATCGCCAATAACTTCATGCATCGGATCAAATTCAATGCCACTCTCTTTTAAAACTTGTATGAAACCAATTCTTCGATCTCGAGGCACTGGAAATTTGTATTGATCGTTATGCAATCCCCCAATTAGTCCAATGCGTCTATGCCCTTGATTTACTAGATGTTGAGTTGCAACTCTGGCCCCGGCCACATCATCGATTCTGATACTTGAAACTCGTTTATCTGAAGTCCCAACTAATGCGGTGGGAATATTCAAATTCAAAATAGATTGGAACTCTTCTTCATTTAAAGGAACGCTAATTGAAATTAGCGCATCAATTCGACCTCGTAAATATTCATCTTTAAAAATGCGATTTCGATCTTCGTTCTTATTAATGTTGTAGACCAATAGATCAAGTCCGGCCTCTTGCAAAACTTGCTCTGCACCTTGGATTACTTTGGCGAAATACCAACGACTTATATATGGAGCAATAATGCCAACGCTATTTGCGCGCTTTGGCTCCTGATTTTTAATGGTGTTTAAGGTGTAATTTAATTTGGCGGCCGCAGCTTCAATTTTGGCGCGGGTCTCAGGATTTACATGTTGCATCGCACGAAGCGCGCGCGAAACTGTGGCGGTGGAAACCCCAGCTTCCTTTGCTACATCCTTGATTCCAGCCATTGCCTCTCCCACGAAACTATGTAAACTTTCACGCCTACATGTAAACCTGATGCAAACGTTACATGGTTATGAAATTTTTCATAAGAGCCAGGGGGCAGAATCTTTTGATTACGCAGGCGAAGATGCGCAAAATTGTTCGAGAGATCGCCACGACGGATAAACGTTTTGCTGATGTGATTGAGAAATCCGAACTCTGCGATATCGGAACTGCAAATCCAGAGCGTAGCCACTTTGAATCTTTGGTTTCATCGGTAATTTCCCAACAATTAGCAACTGCGGCTGCGCAAACCATTAAAAGTCGTTTTGCCTTAGAGTGCGGAAAAATCACACCCAAGAATGTAAACAAGATGGAACTTGATCAATTACGCGCAGCTGGTCTCTCTGGCGCTAAGGCAAAAACCATTCAAGGATTAGCGAATGCAGCGCTTGAAAAAAGAGTTGATTTCAAAAATTTACATGAGCAGCCGGACGAAGAGGTATATCAAGATTTAACTCAATTATGGGGAATCGGACCTTGGACCGTAGATATGTTCATGATGTTTCAATTGGGTCGGTTAGATATTTGGCCAACTGGAGATTTAGGTGTCCGCAGAGGTTGGGAAAAAACTCATAAATTGAAAGCGGAAATTACTCCGGAAGCACTTTATAAAAAAGGTGAAAAATTCCGGCCACATCGCAGCATCGTTGCTTGGTATTGCTGGCGCGCTTTAGATCTTTAAATATCTTCCAAAATTAGCGAGACCGAATTAATGCACCAACGTTGATCTGTTGGGGTATCAAAACCTTCGCCTTCAAATACATGGCCAAGATGTGAATTACAGTTTGCGCATCGCACTTCAGTACGAACCCGCGGCGCTAATGAGCGATCTTCTAAAAGCAAAACCGCATCGGCTTGCGTTGGTGCATAAAATGATGGCCAACCACAACCTGAATGAAATTTGGTTTCACTTCTAAATAATTCTGAGTTGCAAGCTTTGCACTTATAAACGCCTACTTTGTCGGTATCTGTGTATTCACCGGTAAATGGGCGCTCGGTCGCACCATGACGTAGAACTTCGTATGAAAGTGGATCGAGTTTTGCTTTTAATTCTGCTTCATCAATTGAAGGATATTTCACACCTGTTGATGAATGGCAGTCATATCCATTTGGATTTTTTTCAAGATAACGTTGGTGATATTCCTCAGCTAACCAATATTGGTGAGGTTTAGCATCAACAATTTCAGTGACGATTGCCCCGATTCCCTCTTTAGCCAGCTCTTTTCCATAAATTTTGGCTGCATTAAATGCAAGTGCCTCTTGCGCTGGATTAGTAAAGAAAATTGCGCTTCGATATTGCGTACCGATGTCGCCACCTTGCCGATTTAGCGAAGTGGGATCATGCATTACAAAAAATTCTTCTAGCAATCTTTGATATGAGATTTTTTGCGGATCAAAAATAACTTCAACAGTTTCGGCATGATTAGTACTTTTACTGCACACCTCTTCATAAGTTGGATTTTGTGTGTGCCCACCCATGTATCCAACAGAAGTTTTAATTACTCCAGGCAGATTCCAGAATCGACGTTCTGCTCCCCAGAAGCATCCAGTTGCAAAATATGCGCTCTCCATATGCGATTAATTCTTTCATCCAATACGATTAGTCGCGAAATCCATAATGCCCTCGTAGCTCAGGGGATAGAGCACGGCCCTCCGGAGGCCGGTGCACAGGTTCGAATCCTGTCGAGGGCGCTCTAAATCACTCCTTTTTTGCAATTTATTGACGATTATTAGCAGATTAAAAGCTAAATGCTCTTGTAACGAATTAATAACTATTGGAGAATACGACCTTGCCTTAACTCAGGTCGAGTTGTTGCAAATTAATAAAGAAAACATTTAAGGAGAGTCACGCATGGATTGGCGCCATCAAAGTGCATGCCGTGACGAGGATCCAGAGCTTTTCTTCCCAGTCGGAAATACTGGACCTGCTATCACCCAAATCGAAGAAGCTAAAAAAGTCTGCATGCGCTGTAGCGTAAGAGAACAGTGCTTGGCATGGGCGCTTGAATCAGGTCAGGATGCTGGTGTTTGGGGCGGATTATCCGAAGATGAACGTCGCGCCATGAAACGTCGCGCTGCAAGAAATCGCGCGCGCATGGCCGAATTAAATCGTCAAGAAGATAATTAACGAATCTCAAAGCGCAGTTGCGCAGTAGTTCCTTTTTCGTTGGCGGAAATTTCTAACGTACCGCTTAATTCACTCTCAGTTAATGTACGCACAATTTGTAGTCCTAAATTTGAAGAATCTTTTAAATTAAATCCTTCTGGTAATCCCACGCCATCATCTTCAATTTTGACTACACAGCTATTCCCAGTGCGACTAAAAACCACATCTACTCTGCTGCCTTTGGTAGTTAATCCGTGTTCAATTGCATTTGCAACTAATTCGGTAATAATCAGTGAAAGCGGTGTTGCGACCTTTGGATTGACTGATCCAAGCGCCCCTAAGCGCTTCACGGAAATATCAGTCACATGTTGTGAGGCTCTGGGCGCTAAATCGACCGCATGAGTAATCAGTGAATCAACAACAGAATCAAAATCAACTTCATCTTTACCGCTGGCCGAGAGCGTTTCATGGACCAGTGCAATTGATGAGATTCGGCGTACCGCCTCATCTAGCGCTCCACGGGCCTTTAAATCTTCCACTCTGCGTGATTGCAAGCGTAAAAGGGCAGACACGGTCTGCAAATTATTTTTTACTCGGTGATGAATTTCTTTTATGGTGGCATCTTTTAGCAATAATTCTCGTTCGCGTCGACGAATTTCGGTCACATTATGAAGCAAAACCACGCTACCTAACCTGACTCCACTTTTTATTAAAGGCAACAGAGTTAATTCAATTGCTCCCCCGCGAGATTCCAATTCAATTTGAGTGACATCTGAACTATTAATGCTACTTTGATATTGATTTATGGGTTCTTTAGAAATTTCACTAACTACATTTACTAGCGCAATTCCTTCTAGTTCACTCTCCCAACCTAATCTTGAAAAAGCTGATCTACCATTTGGGCTGGCATATAAAACTAATCCGTCTTTATCTAAATGAATAAACCCATCACCAACGCGTGGTGAAGGATTCAAAGAGCTAATTGATGTTATTAATGGAAAAGTACTTTCACCAACCATATCTAAAAGTAATTGAGCTATCGCTTGATATTCACCTTCTAATCGACCTGAACTTCTTGTGGCATCCGAATTTCTATGTCGTGCAATAGTTGCAATCACTTGCTTATTTAATCGAATTGGAAAATATTCAACACCAGGACCATTGAAAAGTTCTGTAACTTCATCACCCACAAAATCTTGGGGAAAAACGGTTGCAGCTGTTGCGGCACGTACTTGCGCGACGGCTAACTCTTTACCTGACTTACTTTTAACCCAAATTGCTAAATCTGCAAAACTTAAATCTGCAATTAATTGCCAGTCACTCGCCACATGCTTGATATGTGCTATTTCCTCTGAGTTCAAATTACTTTTGCTTTTGAGTAGCTCGTCAATTTGTAACATTAAAGCCATCCATCAATCTGGTGGGCGATTTCTTCAGGTGCAAACCAAGATAGTTCTTCGCCATCTTCTGAGACTAAAAGTGAAGCCACCTGATTAAATTTTAAAGTAATCGCTGCACCATTTAATTGTCCATCTACCAAATCGGCGGCCAGAACCAGACCTATTTTTCCACCATTTAATTCCAGCGCGTCATCTGCAGCTAAAAGGCTTACTAAATGTTCACGCTCTTCATCGTCAACACTTTGTTCAAACTCAAATTGATCTGGAGCTAGATAATCTTCGAATGTCACTTCGGCAGAAAGCAGCGCCTTTACGTCTTTAGGTGTGGCAGCTACATATACGCGCATTAGGCAAGAGTAGCGATTGATTTTCTAGCAAGCGAATTAGCTGCTACCTCCAGTAAAGCGCTCTTGCTCTCTGCTGCGCTTTCGAAAGATTTAAGATCTAATGGCACATTTATAAATTGCATTCTGGGAAATGATTCTTCGATTTGCGTACGCCAACGTTGTTGCGCTTTGGTGCGTTCTGCAAAATTAAGCACTACCGCTGTCGGAGATATGTCCAATTCTTGAAGTCTAGAGTTGGTATTAAATCCTGCTCTACTTACCAAATAAATTTTATTTGCCTCATGCAATAACGGATGGTGCAGGTTGCTACCTAAATCAAAAATATATTTATCGCAAGATGATGGGACTGGAATACCTTGCGAAGCTGCTAAATTCTTTGTGATTCTCTCATTTCGGCCCTCAATGCGATGAAGTCCTAAAGCGCGCGCCACATCTGGATTTCGATTATCTAAATCGGAAATTACTACTTGGGATGCTTGTGATTGCTCAAAAGCATAATTGATGGCAATGGTAGTAGTGCCTACGCCACCGGAAAGTCCTACAAAACAAATTACTTCCGCATTTCCAGGATCAAATTTAAATCTCTCTACATTTGATTGTGGAGAAAGCAGTTGAGAAATCTCTTCCGAACTCATTGACTTATCAACTATTACTTTCTTATAAGCAAAATCTATTTGGCGTGTGCAGACCAATGTAATGTCTTTTGACTTTTCCGCTTGTCGCACTTGTTCTAGTGAAACACCTCTGATGGTGAGCTCTCCATTAATAGATGAGATGGCTTTAATTACCACGGATTCCAGCTCTGGATCTGCGATAAAAGTGACGAACTTAGCCATGATTTACCACAACTACCATGCGACCTTTGCGTGTGGCATTCAGGGCTTTTTCTACAAATAAATTTGGTATGGCCACAGTTACGATGGAATTGCCACCCAGATTTTCGCTTTTCCGGTTTAGATCCACAATATAAACGCTTTCAATAATTAATTGGCTGGGAATCTCTTTGCCATCACCGATGTCATTTACGACTTGATATAGATTTACTAAATCTCCAATTTGCACTCTTGAAGGTAGATCGGCAGCGCTGGCTGCAAAGGAAAGTAGTTTGACTTCACTTTCACCAGGATTTTCTATTAAAGAACTTTGATTTAAGTACTCTCCTCTAGCCACAAATTTAGAAATTGAATACCCAACTGGGTTCTGATTGCTGGTTATATATCCACTGACTTCGCTACCGAAAGCTCCTTTGGATTCTACGAAATCAGTGGCATCAACCATGTGACCTGGCGTTAAGTCTTTGGCAGCCACCCAATAGCTGGCCCGATTGTTTGCCACAATTGCTAAACCAAACGCAACTATAAAAGAGGCGATAATTACGATTATTGCGATTACATTCTTTAATTCGATTCGATTTTTCATGACGACAGGCTAAAAAGTTGTGTATATCTTCGCTTAAGTCTTTGAACAGTCCTACTTAAGTACTAGTAAAGATGGAATTTAGGACAGATGGTTCTGCTAAGTAATTGTCGGATGTTTGGCATATGGAAACTGAATTTAAGCAAGAACCATATTTATACAAATTATCTTCCCTTTATAAAGAGGATTATGTTCCTGGCTTTGAACCGGAACCCACTTCAGCAAGCGAACTTCCAGAAATTGAGAATTTTGTGGCAAATTTTGCTAAAAGTGTTTTAGAAATTTGGGCCGGAAAAAGATCCGCTTCACAATTGAGTAAATTTTGC
>CAXBPX010000040.1:0-10769 GCA_963977625.1 uncultured bacterium | reverse complement strand
GGAACCGGACGATAATTAATAGCGTCAGTCTGCATATATGGCGACCAGGTATACATAAATTTATCGACCAACACAAAAAATGCTGATAACACCGAAGTTAAAATGGTGGTGCGAATTATTGGGCCACGATCAATTTTTGAGTATGAAATCGCAACCACAGTGGCAATTGCAATTGTCACAATTAATAAAGCTAACAAAATCCAGATATTCATTTTTTGTTTGAATATAAAATTAACCGGATAGTAGAAGACTAAAGTTAGGGCAGACATGGTTAGCGAAGCTTTCAATGCTTGCTTATTTGAAATACCAACAGACAATTGAGTGATTCCGTAAGCGATGCCAACTGAAATCAAAGTCACCACAATTGGACCCAAGCGCGGTTCTAAGAACCAATTTAGTAAGTCTAAAACTTTAATTAAAACCATGGTTCCGATTAATACTGAAGCGAAAATGCTCCAGAATCTCTTGCGGGTGCCCCCAAATAGTGAGGACCAGAAAAGTGCTCCCACTAGACCAAATCCAAGTAGCCAAGAGACCGGAACGGTGGGATTTGCTAAAAAGTTATTGAATGAGATTGCAAGATACTCTTTTAATAGCACTGCCACCCAGAAAACTGGAAGCGAGAGCATTAAGAAACTGAAAAATGTTGCAGAATAATCAAAGCGACTATATTGACGAAGCGCGGTGATGATTCCGATCATGATGCCAAGCACGATGGCAATGATGGTTGCGGCAAGCACCAAACGGATTGTGATTGGAATTGCTCGTGATAATTCTGAAGCTACAGTTGCATGTTCGCGGGTCATGCCAAAATTAGGTTTACCGATAAATAGCCCCAACACACCTTTTAACCAAAGAAAATATCTTGCTGGTGGGGGCACATCTAATTGAAGTTCGCGAGTTAGATCTGCAATTAAGTAGTCGCGATTTGGATCGGTGCTGGTTTTGAGCTCAGCTAATGGATCAGCCGAAATAGCAGATAAGTTGTAGAGAATAAAGCTTGAGCCAAAGAGAATTACAGCCAAAACGCCCAGGCGGCGCATGATGTAAGCGAACACGTGATTCCTTTACTTATTCCGCGATGAATATCAAGGTGACTATACAGGAAAGTGGCACATAGAAAGTAAATTCCTATGTGCCACCCCTGTTTTAACTAACTAAAAGTTAGTCACTAAGAGTGTTTAAGCTCTTAGTACTTCCACTCCCAGTAGTTCCACACCATCTGTGGTGATAGTGGGCTTGGCTTGATGCCCTTTAGGTTTTCGTTAACCGCAAGGATACCTGGGTGGATGAATACACCGATTGTAACTGCGTCAGCATTTGTTAGACGCTCAATCTGGATGTACTTGTTTACTAATGCATTGGTTGACATTGGAACATCTAGTGTTCCGATGATTGAGTCAACTGTTGAATTTGAGTAACCAAGAATGTTATTTCCACCGTTGGTGATGAAGTTTTCAGATGACTGCTTCTGAGTTACAGCTGATGCAACCCATGCGAAGAAGTAAACGTCATACTTTGAATTTCCAAGCAGTGATGGCCAGTCGGTACGTACATCGCCAACTAGATCAAAACCGATCTTTGCCAAGTTTGCCTTTGCAAGTGCGAATTCTGCTGCACGGCGTGGGTTGTTACCTGGAACAAGAACGTTAACTTTTAGTGGATTCTTAAGCACGTCTGGATAGTACTTCTGTACCAAACCAAGTGCGCGCTTGTTGCGTTCTTCTTGAGTACCTTGTGAGTAGTAAGAAGATCCATTTGATGCAACCAACTTATCGTAAGCAGCAGATCCTGGTGCTAACCAAGTTGATTGAATTGGCTTTGTTACACCGTTGATAGGTGCAATTAACTTGCTCATGATTTCTCCGCGAGGAATTCCAAGTAGGAATGCTCGACGAAGTGCTAATGACTTAGCGCCATCCTTAACAGAGAAGAGACCTGTGTATGGGTCTTCTCCAGGAACGGTGTCATAGTGAAGATCCCAGTGCTCGTAAGCAACTTCTTCTTTACCAACGACGTTTACGCCCTTGATTGCCTTTAGCTTTGCTACACCGTCAGCAGTTGCTTGTCCTGCATAAACATCAAGCTCGCCGTTAGCAAGTGCTTGTGCTGCCGCAGTACCGTCACCGATGAACTTGAATACAACGGTATCAATGTCGCCTTGTAGCGCTGGACCTGAGTTGTACTTTGCATTCTTCTTAAGTGTTACTGAAGTCTTTGCAACTGCGCTATCAATAATGTATCCACCGTTACCTACAAGAAGTAGTGGGTTGGTTGATGAGTTAACAGTTGTGATGGTGTATGAATTGGTCCAGATTTTGCCAAGTGCCTTAAGCACTGTTGAATCTTTAGCATTGAAAGCTGCAAGGAACTTCGCCTTTGCGGCATTTCCTTCTGCAACTGTGCCAAGCTTGGTATCACCATCATTGATTTGAATCATGGTGTGAACTGGGCTTGGGCCAGGGCCTTGTAGATCCCAGTTAGCGATTGGCATCTTGTAACGAATAGTGACCTTCATTTGGTCTGCAGAAAGTTCTGGCTCTCCAACTACGTTATCGTCATAAGTTCCACCATAACCAAGTGATTCGAAAGCAGGCTTTGCAGTCTTGCTTTGTGGATCACCTAGACCAGCTGCAACTGAGTATGCGCTGCTAGATAGAACGTGTGATAGAAGTAGATCAACACCAGTGATTGGCACACCATCAGACCAAACGCGGCCTGGGTTTACGGTGTACTGAACACGGAAGTCAGTCTTAGTGTTCTTAACAATCTTGTATGAACCGAAGACTGTATTTGGAACAACTTCCTTCTTGTTGTTGTAGTAGTAGAAACCTGCACCTTGTAAATAACTTACAGCTGCGCAAGTAGTTGAGTTTGTTGCTGACATACCGCAGTTAAGACCAGTAATTGGGTTGGTCTCATGCAGAATCACGGTAGAACGTGTTGCTGATTGTGCTGGTGAAAGCATTGTGGTTCCCAATGCAAGTGCAGCTACAGCAGCAACCGCGATCTTTACGCGTGTTACCTTCATTTATTCTCCTTTTTTCACCACCGAGGGTGTGGGTTGTTAGCAGCTTGTGAAGAGTCGACTCCCTCGCAAACTGCAGTTGGGTAATCCTCGCCTAATAAGTGCAATAAATCAACGAGTTTTGCGGTGTTAATGGGCCATTCGATAACGCTCTGATAACAATTTAAATTTTCTTACTTATCTGGCTTATCTGGATTATTTTTCGGTGGCTTCACCCTTGACGGCATCAATACGGGCAGTTGTTAAAAATGGTGCGGCAAAAATAAATAGCACCGTACCAATAAGGGCTGAAATTAAATATGGCGCTCTAAGTGCGTACTCTCTAATTACAAAGTTTTGCAACAGCGAAACAATTGCACCACCAAAAATCATGCCAAGTGGAATTGTGCCCCAACCAAAAAATCTATATACAGAATTTACTCGACCGATTAGATGCGATGGAATCACACTTTGACGAAGTGAAACGGTAATTAAATTCCAGAGCACCGCGCTGAGTGATTCAAATGCAGTGACAATAAAAACCACGATCCATGAATGAGTTAAACCAATAATAATCGCACCAACTGGACCCGCAATTAATGCAAATCTCAGAGTAGGGCCGCTACCCAGACGTTTGGAAATTTTCTCACCGAATGAACTTCCTATTAATCCACCCACGGCACCTGCAATTCCTAGAATTGCGAAAATTCTTACATCAACTTTCAAGACTTCTTGGGCAAAGAGAATATAAGTGGCGCCAACCAAAGTTCCAGTAAAATTTAGTAGACCTAAAATAATCGCTAAATTTCGGAAAAACTTATGGTTCCAAAGCCAGGTAAAGCCTTCTTTGATATCGGCTCGGAAATTAATTTTGGTGGTAGGTGTTTCAGTTACCGCTTTAAATGAGCCTGCGATTGATGCAATTAAAGCTACTGATATAAAGAAACTTGCCGCATCAAACCAGAACGGTAAAAAGATAGCGATACCAATAATAAAGCTGCCAAGTGGTGGACCAATAAAGGTATTGGTCAGTGACTCTGCCGTCCAAAGCCGACCATTGGCTTTCTCTAGATTTTCTTTGTCCACGATTGAGGGCAAAATTGTTTGGGCCGTGTTATCTCTTAGCACTTCTGCAAGGCCAAAAAGTAGCGCAGTAGTAACCAGCACAAAATAAAGAAAATAATTAGTTTCAACAGTTAACCCGCCAGCTAAATCATTTAGTTTAGGTAGTGAATCTTGCTTCCACATCACAACTATTGCGACTATTACTGTTAAGAAGCCACGCACTAAATCCATACGTAAGATAATTTTTCTACGATCAAATCGATCAGAAATAACTCCAGCAAATAAAGTAAAGACCAACCAAGGTAATCTAGATGCAAATCCCACAATGGCAATTAGTAGTGGTGATCTAGTTACGGCAGATGCTAGCCATGGGTATGCAACGCTGGTGATTCCGTCACCTAAATTGGAAATTGCAGATGCCGACCAGAGTCGCCAATATTTTGCACCAAGCTTTCCCAAATTACTCATCGTTTGAAACCGCGCTATCTCCTAAATTAATGATGAATTTCCAACTATAAATTGAAACCACAGTTGCCAAAGTACCACCAATTAACCACGGAGTTCTTAAATCTGACTTTGCCATGAGGCCACCTAAAAAGGAGGCAATTGGCATCATTCCCCAAACTAAAGTTCTTCTGGTGCCGTGTATGCGTCCGTAAAGTTCTTGCGGAATCAATCTTTGATAAGTAGACATCAGCAGAATATTCCAATGGGGTAACCAGAATGCATTAATCGCATTTGGAATTAAAAATAACCAAATATTTGTCACCAAACCTTGCGCAAGTATGGTGATAGAAGAAATAGAGATAGCCAATGCCAGCGCTAATCCACGACCAATAAGTTTTGCCGTTTTTGGCGCGGCTAAAGCACCTAAAAGCACAATCAAACCATTAAAAGTTAACAAGAATCCGTATTTCTTTGGGTTCAAATTAAGATCTTCAACCAGATAGAGAATCATGGTGGAACTTGCAAATGCCCAGCAAAAACCAATAGTTGTAGTAATTAAGACTATGCGAAGCAATTGCTTATGGGTAAATAAATAATTAATTCCAAATTTGATGTCTTTAATAAATCCAGGATTTTCGGTAAATTCTTTTTTATTGATTAAAAAGGGTAAGGGCATAGATAAACAGAGCAGTGCCGCTATCAAGAATCCAAGGCTATTTGCGATGAAAGGAGCGGCAATCGCTACTGCATAAAGCAAACCTCCAATTGGTGCACCAATAAAATCTTGAAAAATGGTGAAAGTCATTTCCATACGAGAATTAGCTTTTTCCAGTTCTTTATTTTTAACAATTGCTGGAATCAAGCTTTGCGAGGTGGTATCGGCAAACACTTCGCAAATTCCAACCACGAAAGTAACTAAATAAAGCCAAAAAATTGTGACCTGCTCTGTGGTAATAAGTAACGCCAAAATTGCGGCTATTAACATCCGGATTGAATTTGTGGTTGCCAGCGCTTTTCTTTTATCTACATTATCAACAATGGCTCCAATTGGAATGGCAAATAGCAACCAGGGCAACATCGCTAAAGCACCAATGATGGAAATTAAAAGAGGATCTCGAGTTAAGGTAATTGCCAATAACGGAAAAGCAGTTTTTCCTAAACCATCGGCTAAATTGGTAAATATATTTGCAGTCCAAAGTCGCTTAAACGCAAGCTCTGTGGACATCCGATGAGTTTAGCGTGATTAATTGTTCAAAAGAGTTAAATATAGAAAATATCTGAGTCGTTAGTCTTCTTCACATCTTCAATAACCACACTGTTATATGAGACTCGAGCGTCATCTGCAATGTTTACTGGACCAAGTATTTTGGCGCCGGCACCAATGATCACGCGATTTCCAATGGTGGGGTGGCGTTTGCCAGTTGCAAATCGACGCGCTCCTAAAGTGACATTGTGATAGAGCATTACATCATCACCAATGTTTGCAGTCTCACCAATCACGACACCAATTCCGTGGTCAATAAAGAAACGGCGACCAATAGTTGCCCCTGGATGTATTTCAATTCCAGTTCGGCGACGTGCTCGGTTTGAAAACATTCGTGCTAATAATTTGATATTGCGCTGCCAAAGCCAATGCGAAATTCGATAATTCCAGACTGCATGTACACCTGGATAAGTTAGAAATACCTCTAATTTATTTCGAGCCGCAGGATCGCGCCTTAACGCCGTCTCTAAATCTTCTTTTATCGTAGAAATTACAGACAATTTTTAATCCATCAAATCTTGATAAAGCACAGTAGAAAGATAGCGCTCTCCAAAAGAAGGAATAATTACCACAATGATTTTTCCAGCAAATTCTGGACGCTTTGCAATTTGAGTTGCACCCCAGAGCGCAGCTCCAGATGAAATTCCAACCAGAAGACCTTCTTCTTTAGCGGCACGGCGCGCATACCCAAGTGCTTCATCATTTGGCGCATCTAAAACTTCATCGTAAATTTTGGTATCAAGAATTGGTGGTACAAAGTTAGGACCAATACCTTGAATTGGGTGTCCTGATGGCGAACCACCATTAAGAATTGGAGAAGCGGCAGGCTCTACTGCAAAAACTTTAATTTCTGGATTCTTCTCTTTTAGAACCTGACCAATACCAGTGATAGTTCCGCCAGTACCAATACCTGCTACTAATGCCGCAACTTTTCCATCAGTGTCATTCCAAATTTCTTGTGCCGTAGTTTTGCGATGAATTTCTGGGTTGGCTGCATTCTCAAATTGGCGAACCAATACTGCGCCATCTTTTGCACCTAGCTCTTCAGCTTTTGCCACAGCGCCTTTCATACCTTCGGCAGCAGGAGTGAGTACTAATTCTGCGCCAAATGCGCGCAACAATGCACGTCGCTCTTTGGACATTGAATCTGGCATCGTAAGAATTGTTTTATAGCCACGAGCTGCACCGACCATTGCTAGTGCGATTCCGGTATTTCCCGATGTCGCTTCCACAATTGTGCCACCAGGTTTTAATGCACCAGATGCTTCAGCGGCATCAACCATTGCGATACCAATTCGATCTTTAACGGTGCTTGTAGGATTATAAAATTCTAATTTTGCATAAACTTCTGCAGTTGCACCATCAGTGATTCTGTTTAACTTTACCAGAGGAGTATTGCCAACAATCTTGGTGATATCGGAATGAACCTTCATATTAAATCTCCTAAAATCAATGTGGAGCGAATTTTAAAGAAATGTGTTCAAAAAGACTAAACGCGAACTTTTTGCAAATGGTAGTAATTCTTAAAAAGCGTTAAACTCAAGGCATGTCAAATCAAATTGTGACCAATATTGAAGTGCAATCCGAAAATCGCGATCGACTCACTGTATTTTTGAGGCTATTTACCAGCCTCCCAATTTTTGCATTTCTATATTTATTTCAACAGTTCAATACCAATGGTTGGAGCAGTTTGGTGCTGGCTTTACCGGTGGTTGCAGCGCTTGTAGTTCGCAATGTTTATCCAAGTTGGTTATTGAATTTCAATCACGCAGTTTTGGAATTTAGTGCAAGAGTTGCAGCTTACGTACTTCTCTTAACAGATGACTATCCAACTTTTGAACGTAACCCAAAAGTTGCAGTGCTATTGCCGGATGTTGAAGGTGGAAAGCGATTAAATCGTTGGATGCCTTTAGTTAAATGGTTCCTAGCCATTCCACTTTATATTGTGGGATGCATTTACTTATTGATGACTTTTGTGGCTACGATTTTGGCTTGGGCATTAACATCACTAACAGGTACTTATCCAGCGTGGGCAGGTGAAATAACGTTAAACACTTTGCGTTTTTGGAATAGAGTTTATGGTTACGCATTTGTACTTGTAACTGATGAATACCCAAGTTTTTCTCTTAAGTAATGGAAATTAAATTTGGTCTCGATACGTTCGGGGATATGCAAGTTGATGACTCCGGAAGTCCAATCACCGCTGCACAAACTATTCGTAATGTTGTCGAACAGGCAGTCTTTGCAGATTCATTAGGAATTTATGGCATCAATTTAGGTGAACACCACAGAGATGATTTTGCCATTTCAGCGCCAGATACGATTTTGGCAGGCATCGCTACCAGAACTGCCAAAATTAAATTAGGAACCGGAGTCACAGTTTTATCAAGTGATGATTCAGTTCGTGTTTATCAAAGGTTTGCCACAATTGATGCGCTCTCAAATGGTCGCGCTGAGATCACCGCTGGTCGTGGTTCTTTCATCGAATCGTTTCCGCTCTTTGGATTTGATTTATCGCAATATGAATTGCTTTTTGAGGAGAAGCTCGAACTATTAGTTGAATTGTTGAAAGAGAAACCAGTTACTTGGAGCGGATCAACTCGGTTACCTCTTAATAATCAACAGGTGTATCCAAAGACGGAAAATGGGGAGATCCCACTTCGAGTCGGAGTGGGCGGTACGCCAGCTTCAGTAGTTAGAGCAGCTCGTTTGAATTTGCAATTAGCTTTAGCAATTATTGGTGGAGATCCAGCGCGCTTTGCCGCATTTTCAAATCTATATCGCCAGTCAATGCAAGAATTTGGCCATCCATTAAAAGATATTTCAATACATTCACCAGGGCACATTGCAGATACTGATGAACAAGCAATTGAAGAACATTGGCCAGCGCATTATGCAATGTTTGGTCGTATCGGCCGCGAACGTGGCTGGGCTCCAATGACTAAAGAGAATTATCTACATGAAGTGCAACATGGTTCGCTTTATGTGGGATCACCCGAAACTGTGGCCAAGAAAATTGCTTACGCTATTAAATCAGTAGGCGCACAACGTTTTGATTTTAAATATGCAAATGGACCTCAACCTCATTCAAAATTAATGAAATCGCTAGAACTTTATGGCACAAAAGTGATTCCAATGGTTCAGGAGCTACTTTCTTGACTAACCTAATTCGAGCAGCGCAGATAAGTGATGTACCCGCAATACATAAATTAATTGTGGAGTTAGCAATTTATGAAAGAGAACCGGATGCGGTAGTAGCTTCTATTACTGACATCGAAACAAATCTCTTTGGCCCAGATCCAGTGGCGTATTGTCATGTAGCCGAAGTACAAGGTGAAATTGTCGGAATTGCAATCTGGTTTTTAAATTATTCAACTTGGCTGGGTAAAGCGGGATTGTATTTAGAAGATCTCTTCGTGCGCCCTGAATTTCGTGGTCAAGGATTAGGTATGGATTTGATGAAAACCTTAGCCAAATTATGCGTAGAACGTGGATATGAGCGATTTCAATGGTGGGTACTTGATTGGAATGAACCGTCGATTAATTTCTACAAATCTATAGGGGCAGAAGCTATGGATGAGTGGACGGTTTATCGATTATCAGGCAGCGCACTTAAGAATTTTGCAGCTTCATCAACTTCAAATCTCTGATGATCAAATAAAGCTTGACCTGGATAATTCTCCGTGTGATCAAAGGGATCGTTTAGCTTTTTAATTCCTGAAAGTTGTTGTAAGACAAATAATCCACAAAATGGTGAGTAAACCGCGTTATAGCCACCTTCATGGGCAATCATAATTTTATTATTCTTAGAAGCGCCCATAATGATTTCAGTTAATTTTGCATAGCCACTTGCAGTTAACATCATTCGACCAAGTGGGTCATAAACACAAGAATCAAAACCAGAAGCTACTGCAATCAAATCAGGATTAAATTTCTTGATTGCTGGTGCCACAACTTCTTCAAATGCATATTGATATCCGCCATTTCCGGTACCTGCAGGAAGAGGGATATTTATATTGGTATTTAAACCAGCTCCGGTGCCACGTTCTTCGCGCATGCCAGAATTTCGCGGATACAAACGATCTTGATGTAAAGAAATGGTTAAGACATTCGGATCATCATAGAAAACATCTTGAGTACCGTTGCCATGATGCACATCCCAATCCACGGTAGCTATTCGAATTCCGGGGTGATCTCTTTTTATAACAGATAGTGCGATTCCTAAATTTGAAAAAAGACAATAGCCCATTCCGCCACTTCGAATTGCATGATGTCCAGGAGGACGCACTAGCGCATATCCATTATCAACTTCTCCCGAAACTACTGCTTGTGCAAGCGCGGTTACTGCACCAACTGCCATGGTGCCAATTTCATATCCGCCTTTTGCAAGTGGGGTTTCACCATCGCCAGCATCTCCGCCAAGCCTTTGTTCGCTAACTTTTTTCAAGTCAGTTAAATAGCTTTGCGGATGCACTAATAACAATTCTTCATTTGTGGCATGTCTTGCAGGAATTCGATGCAGATGCTCAATCAATCCTGAGACCACTATTAATTCATGAATTCGCTTTTTGGTCTCTGCATTTTCGTAATTTAAAAATGGCTGCAAACCCTTTGCAGGATCACTCGGGAAAAAGCCGGCATTGGTGCCGGTATCGTGCCAGCCGAATAATTCGTGATAAATGTAGCCAGTCTTCAAAGTCATTAGTTGGTCTCCTTAATGCAAGGTTAGTAGAATTTGCAGTCTTATAGGAGTCTTACGGGAGTTTTAAATGTCAGCAATTTACGAAGCGCTTGAAAAGGGAATTTTGATTTCCGATGGTGCAATGGGCACGATGTTGCAAGGAAAAGGTCTGACTGATGGTGGAGCGCCCGAACTTTGGAATGTAGAAAACCCAAATGCCATCGAAGAAGTGCTCGAAGAGTATGCAGCGGCTGGTGCAAATTTAATTACTACAAATACATTTGGTGGCACTCGTGGTCGTTTAC
>CAXBPX010000039.1:0-10985 GCA_963977625.1 uncultured bacterium | reverse complement strand
CTCTGCGCCAGATATTCCACGCTACTACATGGCGCTACTTGTTTTCTTGGTGGGAATTGGCGATGCCTTTGGCGCACCAGCTGCCGCGGCAATCATGAATGTAATTGTTCCCGAACATGTCTTACAGCAAGCAAATGTAATTCGTGGAATCACCAGCAGATTGGGACAAATTATTGGACCAGCTATCGGTGGAGTTGTAATTGCGCTAGTTGGCGCAAGATTAACTTTTGCGCTGACTGCAACTACATTTTTAATAGGTGCAGCTTTACTTTATGGAATAAAAGAAGATGCAGTTGTAAATCCAGAAAATCGCGAGCGATTTATTCACGAATTTAAAGAAGGTTTGAAAACAGTGCGTGAATTGCCATGGGTTGGTGCCATGATTTTGATGGCAACGTTCCAATTAATGGTGGTGATGTCTGCAGAAACGATTTTGCTTCCGATCATTACAAAACGAGAATTCCAGACAAATACGGTATTTGCAGCATCGGCAGCCGCTTTCGCTATCGGAGCCACAGTTTCATCGTTATGGTCTTTAAAATTAAAACCTAAATATCCTGGATTAGTTGCGCTAGTAGTTTGGTCGTTGTTTGCACTTATGCCAATTGCACTAGCTTTTCCATTTTCACCAATTTTTATTGTGGTTACCTATTTGATTGCTGGAGTTTCCGTAGGACCTTGGGAAGCGTATTGGCCATTAGCGCTGCAACGTGAAGTTCCAAAAGAGAAACTTGGCAGAGTATTTGCACTAGATCATGCTGGATCTGCAGGAATGATTCCACTTGGTATGGCATTAGTTGGCCCAGTAACGCAATTAATGGGCGAGCGAAACTTTTTAATCTTTGCAGCTCTTTTTCATATCTTGGTAAATATCGTGGTTTACAGAGTTCCCGGCGTAAAAGAGATGGGAACTCCAGCGAATTCCTCTAAGAGCGAACAAGATTAAGCATTACTTTCCAGGCGCGAAGTAAATATAAATATTAAAATTTGCTTCATAACTTCCCCCACAAGGAGACCAGAATGACCCGAATCGGCGAGGCCAACGAACTTCTTAAATGTTCGTTCTGTGGCAAGACCCAGAAGCAGGTAAAGAAATTAATCGCAGGTCCTGGTGTTTACATTTGTGATGAATGTATCGAACTTTGTAATGAAATCATTGTCGAAGAACTCTCCGAAGCTGCAAATGCGGGGTTTGAAGAACTTCCAAAACCACATGAAATTTATGAATTTTTAGATAGCTATGTAATCGGTCAGCAACGTGCTAAGAAATCTTTAGCGGTAGCGGTTTACAATCACTACAAACGAGTTCAATCAGGTGAAACCAAACGCGATAGCCAAGTAGAGCTAGCCAAATCAAACATTTTGTTACTTGGTCCAACTGGTTGCGGCAAAACTCTATTGGCGCAATCTTTGGCGCGCATGTTGAATGTGCCATTTGCAATTGCAGATGCCACAGCGCTAACTGAAGCTGGATATGTCGGTGAAGATGTCGAAAACATTCTGCTAAAACTTCTGCAAGCAGCAGATTATGATGTTAAAAAAGCCGAAACTGGCATTATCTACATTGATGAAATCGATAAAGTTGCTCGTAAAGCAGAGAACCCTTCAATTACTCGCGACGTATCTGGAGAAGGCGTTCAACAAGCGTTACTTAAGATTTTAGAAGGAACGGTGGCATCAGTTCCACCACAAGGTGGTCGCAAGCATCCGCATCAAGAATTTATTCAGATTGACACCACTAATGTGTTATTCATTGTGGGCGGCGCGTTTGCTGGTTTAGAAAAAATTGTCGAAGGACGTGCCGGAAAGTCAGGCGTTGGTTTTAACGCACCACTTCGCACTGCCGAAGATCGCGAAGCAGCAGATGTCTTTGCTGATGTGATGCCTGAAGATCTACTTAAGTTTGGCTTAATCCCTGAATTTATTGGTCGTTTGCCAGTTATTACATCAGTATCTAACTTAGATAAGAAAGCGCTGATTCAAATTCTTACTGAGCCAAAGAATGCATTAGTTCGCCAATATCAAAAGCTTTTTGATTTAGATGAAGTTTTGCTTGAATTTGATGAAGCAGCGCTCGATGCAATCGCAGAACTTGCGCTAAAGCGCGGTACTGGTGCACGTGGCCTACGTGCGATCATGGAACATGTACTGCTTGGCGTGATGTATGACATCCCAGGTCGCGAAGATGTAGAAAAGGTTATTGTGACTGCAGATTGCATTAATGAGGATGCGCAGCCAAAGATTGTTCTAAGAAGCGGTAAATCCAAGCGTTCTGAAGAGAAAAGCGCGTAGTTTCGTAAATTTTATAAACTAGAATTCCTCGCTATGACGCGTGAATTGCCAACAGGTTTTGTACCTGCTGACATCGAAGCTCCTCTTTACCAGAAGTGGCTTGATGCTGGTTATTTCACTGCCAATGCAAAATCTGACAAACCTGCATTTGCGATTGTGATTCCACCACCAAATGTGACAGGTTCACTGCATATTGGCCACGCGCTTGATCACACTTTGCAAGACACTTTAATTCGTATGAAACGAATGAAAGGTTTCGAAACGCTTTGGCTACCAGGAATGGATCACGCAGGCATTGCAACCCAAAACGTGGTGGAGCGACAGTTAGCTGCGCAAGGTAAATCTCGTCATGATTTTGGGCGTGAAGAATTTGTTAAAAAAGTTTGGGAATGGAAAGCCGAATCTGGTGGCGCAATTCTGGGCCAAATGAAACGTCTTGGTGATTCAGTTGACTGGACTCGCGAAGCATTCACTATGGATGCCAATTTATCGCGCGCAGTCTTAACAATTTTTAAGCGTCTTTACGACCAAGAATTAATTTATCGCGCGGAACGCATTATTAATTGGTGCCCACGATGCTTGACGGCGCTTTCAGATATTGAAGTAGATCATCATGATATTGATGGTGAATTCGTACAAATTAGATACGGTCGCGATGATGATGAGAATCAGATTTTTATTGCAACTACGCGACCTGAAACCATGCTTGGTGATGGTGCAGTTGCGGTAAATCCAAACGATGATCGCTATAAGCACATGATTGGTAAAACTGTTCGACTACCTTATGTCGATCGCATGATTCCGATCATCGCTGATGAATTAGTAGATCCCGAATTTGGCACTGGCGCCGTAAAGGTAACCGCAGCGCATGATCCAAATGACTTTGAAATGGGTATGCGCCATGGCGTACCGATGATTATCATCATGAACGAACATGGTGTCATGGAAGGTACCGGCACCAAATTTGATGGAATGGATCGTTTTGATGCGCGTCGTGCAGTAGTAGATGAGCTTCGTAAAGATGGCTTACTCGGTTGGGAGAAGCGTCCATACTCACATAGCGTCGGACATTGTTCACGTTGCCAAACAATCGTTGAACCACGTCTTTCATTGCAATGGTTCGTAAAAGTTGCACCGCTTGCAAAAGCTGCCGGAGATGCAGTTAGAAATGGCAAAGTAAAAATTTCGCCAACTGATATGGAAGCACGTTACTTTGAATGGGTAGATGGCATGCATGATTGGTGCATCTCTCGCCAACTTTGGTGGGGTCATCGCATTCCTGTTTGGTATGGACCAGATGGTGAAGTAAAAGTTGTTGGTCCTGATGAAAGCGCACCCGCTGGTTGGACCCAAGATGAAGATGTTTTAGATACCTGGTTCTCATCTGCGCTCTGGCCATTTTCAACTCTTGGTTGGCCTGATAACACTGATGATTTAAAGAAGTTCTATCCAAATTCAGTTTTAGTTACCGGATATGACATTTTATTCTTCTGGGTAGCGCGCATGATGATTTTTGGTTTGTTTGCAATGGATGGAAAACAACCATTTGACACCATTGTTTTGCATGGATTGGTGCGAGATAAATTTGGCAAGAAAATGTCGAAATCAAAAGGCAATGTGGTTGATCCACTTGAGTTCATGGATAAATATGGATCTGATGCACTTCGTTTCTCATTAGCTCGCGGTTCAAATCCCGGTGCTGATCAAGCTTTAGCGGAAGAATGGATTGGCGGCGCGCGTAATTTTGCTACCAAACTTTGGAATGCCACTCGTTTTGCATTAATGAATGGTGCAACTGTCGAAGGCCCACTCCCAGATCACAAATCACTAAATGCAATTGATAAATGGATTTTAAGCCGTCTAAATGAAACCATTGCCGAAGCAGATCAATTATTAGAATCTTACGAATTTGCAAAAGCTTCAGAATTGATTTATCACTTTGCGTGGGATGATTTATGTGATTGGTATCTAGAACTCTCTAAAGAAGCTTTCCAAAAAGGTGATGCTGCCGCAACCAAGCGAGTACTTGGACATGTTTTGGATCAGTTGCTACGCCTGATGCATCCAATTATGCCTTTTATTACCGAAGAACTTTGGACCACTTTAACTGGCCAAGAATCATTGGTAATTGCATCCTGGCCGGCAGCAGATAAATCAGTAATTGATAAATCGTCTGAAAAGATTGTGGCGCAGTTACAAGAGGTAATCACTGAAGTACGACGTTTTCGCAATGATCAAGGAATTAAAACTAGTCAGAAAATTCCAGGTCGTTTAGTGGTACCTGCAGAACTTGCACCTTATGCAGCAGGCGCTGAGTTCCTACTTAAATTGGAAACCGGCGATTTCACTCCATCTGCCAAGCTAGAAGTCGGTGCAATCAAAGCTGAGTTTGATTTAACTGGATCTATTGACGTAGCTGCCGAACGCGCACGTTTAACTAAAGATTTAGCGGCGGCCGAAAAAGATCGCACTACTGCGACAGCAAAACTAGGTAACGAAGGTTTTATGGCGAAAGCTCCAGAAAATGTGGTTGCCGAAATTCGCGAGCGTTTAGCTAAGTGCGATCAAGATATCGAACGCATCAAAGCGCAATTAGCCACACTTCCGGCATGACTTCTGTAGAAGATAAAGAGCGGTTAGCTGCAATCGAAAAAGCGCTGCTTGCTCGTTGGCCAGAAACTCGAATTCAACCTTCACTAGATCGAATCTCTTTACTTTGTGACGCACTTGGATCGCCACAACTTTCTTATCCGACAATTCATATCGGTGGCACCAACGGAAAAACATCAACTACCAGATTTATTGATTCACTTTTATATGCACATGGATTACGTACCGGTCGATTTACAAGTCCACATTTAGAAGATTTTCGCGAACGCATCTGCATAAATGGCGAACTTATTGATGCGCAAGAAATTATTTTTAACTTCAACGATATCTCTGCTTATTTTGATTTTGTAGACGCCAAACTGCCAAATCCAATTTCTTTTTTTGAAGCAGTTACTGGACTTGCAATGGCAGCATTCGCTGAACATCCGGTTGATGTAGGAATTTTCGAAGTAGGTATGGGTGGCCAGTGGGATGCCACAAATGTGATTCAACCGAGCGTGGCGGTAATAACGCCAATTGGCATGGATCATATGGAGTATTTGGGTAACACTTTGGCAGAAATTGCCCAAACTAAAGCTGGGATTTTAAAAGAGAATTCATTTGCAGTTTTAGCAAACCAGGAGCCAGAAGTCGCCAAAATTTTGCTTACTCGGGCAGCAGATTTAGGAATTGAAGTGGCGCGTGAAGGAATCGAATATGAAGTTATGTCTAGACAGATGGCAGTTGGTGGCCAGCTTTTAACAATTCGCGGTATTAAAGATGTCTATTCTGATTTATTTTTACCTTTACACGGCAAACATCAAGCAGCTAATGCAGCAGCGGCGCTGGTGGCCGCAGAAGCATTTTTCGGGGATCAACATTTAGATTTAGAAGCAGTAAAGGCGGGTTTTGCTGCGGCGACTTCACCTGGCCGATTCGAAATTGTGCGTCGGGAACCAACGGTGATTTTGGATGCTGCGCACAATCCACACGGTGCGAAAACACTTGCCAACACGATGCAAGAAGAGTTCTCCTTTGGACGAGTTATTGCGGTAGTTGGTGTCTTTGCGGATAAGGATGCAGCGGGCATATTTAACGAGATTAAAGATGTTATTGATGGAGTGATTGTTACCCAGAGTTCTTCTCCTAGGGCTCTACCCGCAGATCAATTAGCTAAAGTCGCACGAGCATTCATCGATAGTGATCGGATTTTTATTGAACCAGATTTACGGACTGCAATTGAAAAAGCAATCGCAGATGCCAATCATCCAATGGAAGATGAGAGCGTCGGAGTGCTAATTACCGGTTCAGTCATTACTGTTGGAGAAGCCAGAGCAATTTTGAAAACTTTGAAGGAGTTGCCATGAGAGTTTTAGGCGCATCAGTTTTAGTAATGGAATCAATTTGTGTTGGCTTTGCATTATTACTAGCTATGAAAGATCAAAGTGCAACTGCATTAATTATTGGATCAGTAATTTCCTTTTTATTATTTATTTCAGCAGGGCTACTAAAACGTCGCTCGGGATGGATCATCGCTTCGGTACTGCAGGTGGCGATGGCTGGTTTTTCATTCGTAGTGCCAGCTTTTGCGATAATTGCATTGATTTTCATTGTTTTATGGGGATGTGCCATCTACTTCGGCCGCAAGGGTGAGGCCATCAGGCGAGAATTAGTCGCTAAGCGCGACGCCTAATAGAATGCGCGGGTGAGCAAAGAACGCACCTTAGTTTTGGTTAAACCTGACGGAGTTCGTCGTGGTTTAGTCGGAGCGGTAATCGCGCGCATCGAAAGTAAAGGTTATGAAATAACTGCGCTTCGAATGTTGCAAGCTGATCGTGCAATTCTTGAACGCCACTATGCAGAGCATGAAGGAAAACCATTTTATGAACCGCTACTTGAGTTCATGATGAGTGGACCAATCGTTGCACTAATTGCAGAAGGTGAAAGAGTTATCGAAGGTTTCCGTTCACTTGCTGGAGTTACCGATCCAACTGTTGCTGCGCCAGGAACTATTCGTGGTGATCTTGCTCGTCAACAATCAACGAAAGTTGTACAGAATATTGTTCACGGATCAGATTCTGTGGAATCAGCAGAGCGTGAAATTTCGATTTTCTTCGGAGGGAAGTAAATGAGTAATCGCAATCCAAATACAAGGTTATCTTTCATTGGCCGCGATATGGCGGTGGACCTTGGAACAGCTAACACCCTTGTTTATGTGCGCGGCCGCGGAATTGTGCTAAACGAACCTTCGGTAGTTGCAGTTAATCAAGATACCGGTGGAATTCTTGCGGTTGGCGCAGAAGCCAAGAAAATGATTGGACGAACCCCAGGAAATATTGTGGCTATTCGTCCACTAAAAGATGGTGTGATTGCAGATTTTGATACCACCGAAAGAATGCTTCGTTACTTTATTCAAAAAGTACATAAGCGTCGTTATTTAGCAAAACCACGCATTGTTGTTTGCGTGCCATCTGGAATTACCGGAGTAGAACAACGTGCCGTTAAAGATGCTGGTTATGCAGCAGGTGCGCGTAAGGTTTACATAATTGAAGAGCCAATGGCTGCTGCGATTGGTGCGGGTTTACCAATTCACGAACCAACCGGAAACATGGTGGTTGATATCGGAGGCGGAACCACTGAAGTTGCGGTTATTTCATTAGGCGGCATCGTTTCATCTCTATCTATTCGCGTTGGCGGAGATGAGCTCGATCAATCAATTATTAATTGGGTAAAACGCGAATTCTCATTACTTTTGGGTGAAAGAACTGCCGAAGAAATTAAGATGGCAATTGGTTCGGCTTATCCGACACCAAACGAACCAGATGCAGAAATTCGTGGTCGCGATTTAGCAACTGGTTTGCCTAAGACCATTGTGGTTTCAGCTGCAGAAATTCGTAAAGCCCTAGAAGAGCCAGTAAATGCAATTGTTAATGCTGTTAAGGCAACTCTAGATAAATGTCCACCAGAGTTAGCATCAGATTTAATGGATCGCGGAATTGTTTTAACTGGTGGCGGTGCATTACTTAAAGGACTCGATGAGCGTTTACGCCGCGAAACCGGAATGCCGATTCATCTTGCAGAACAACCACTTAACTGCGTTGTAGATGGATCTGGAAAATGCATTGAAGAGTTTGAATCACTTGAAAAGGTGCTGATCTCCGAGCCACGTCGCTAGCAGTATTTGATCTATAAGAAGTGAAATAAATGGCACGTCCTACAGGTAGCAATCGCGGTCGGTTGTTATTGGTCATGCTAATAGTTTCTTCACTTCTGCTAATAACTTTAGATCTTCGTGGCGTAGCAGTAGTTAGCAGTGTGCGCTCAGGTGTAGGCACTGCGTTGACACCTGTAGAAAAAGTTGGAAATTGGGTTATGACCCCAATCAAAAATCTATTTTCAGATTTAATTCATTTAGGCAGAACTCGAAACACCATAAATAACTTAAAAGAAGAAAATGCCAAGCTACGTGCAGAATTAACTAAGCAACAAAATTCATTTGGAGAAGCCAAACAATTAAAAGCAGCTTTGGATTTAGCTGGTCGGGCCAGTTGGAAAGTTGTTAATGCACGGGTACTTGCTCAAGGTTCCACAATTTCTTTTACCAACACCATCACCATCGACCAAGGCTCCCGTGCCGGTATTAAGCCAAATTTAACGGTAGTTAATGGCTCTGGTTTGGTAGGCGTAGTAAAAACTGTATTTCCGAATAGTTCAGTCGTGCTTTTAGCATCAGATCCCGCTTTCAAAATCGGAGTTCGGGTTGCGAGAAATCAATCAATTGGAATTCTCTCTGGGCAAGGAAGCAATTCGGGAATTTTAGAATTATTAGATAACACTGCAAGACTTAAGAAAAATGATGTGTTGCTTTCAAGAGGTAGCAACAATAATTCGCCTTTTGTGCCAGGTGTGCCGGTGGGTCGCGTTACTAAAGCTTCAGATAGCACTAACAATGTCAGCCAAGTAGCTGATGTAACTTATTATGCGAATTTGAATGCGTTAGGAGTGGTGTCGGTAATTTTGAAAGCATCGGATGCAGATCCAGGTAATGCTTTAATTCCAAAAGCACCTGAACCAACTCCAATTCCTACCGTGACCGTGTATGCAACTCCAAGTGCTACGCCTTCACCTTCTAAGAGTTAAACATGTGGCGCCGCGAAGTTTTACTATCCACTTTAACTTTCGCTCTTTTATTTATTGCACAAGAAGCGGTTGTTAACCAGATTAGATTACCGCTTGGTGGTTTTTCACTTATTCTATTGGCAGCATTGATTTGGTCATCTATAAGTGAGCCAGAGATTGCAGCGGTGACTGGTTTTATCGCGGGATTGTTTATGGACCTATCACCATCTACTGATGGACCTCTTGGTCATTGGACTTTAGTGATGGTCGTATCTTGTTTTGTAATTTCATATTTGGGTTATGGAGATGACGCTGTAAATTCAAATCCAGTCGGATTAATTTTGATGACCGCTACAGCAGTTTTAGCAACCTTAACCTTTTATGTTGTTGTTGGACTAATTTTCGGATTAACTTTTGGGAATGTAACTAATTTATTAAAGGCTTTAATTGGCTTTGGTATTTGGAGCGCATTAGTTGCACCCATTGTGGTTCCTTTGATTTCCAGAGCCCATGCCATTGTTTATGCGAGTAGTCGATGAATCAAAGAACTCGCTTAAGCATCTTTGTGGTGCAGGCTTTAATTATTAGTTTGATGCTTGCCTTAATGGGTCGACTTTTTTACCTGCAAGTTGCAGCTACGGGAAAATATAAAGCGGCCGCACTTGATATTCAGAGTCGAGATATTGTGGTGCCAGCAACGCGTGGCTTGATTGTGGATGCTAACGGAGTACCACTTGCCATGAATCGAGTTGGACTTGCAGTTACTGTCGATCGCAGCATTATTGATAAGCAACCCGATAAAGGTTATTCAGTACTTGCTAAAGTTTCCAAAATACTTAAATTAAGCCCAGCAGATGTTTGGCGCAAAACCAGGCTTTGCGGTGAAATCACAAATGGTGATAAATCAGGTTGTTGGGTTGGAAATCGATTCCAACCAATTCCTATTACTAAAGATGCAGATCCAGAAATTGCGATGCAAATTGTGGAACGCAGTAGTGATTTTCCGGGCGTTGATGCCAAACCAACATCGGTCCGTTATTACCCAGGCACTAAAGGTGCAACCGGAGCACATGTACTTGGTTATGTCGGTGCGCTAACAGATGAAGATTTAGCAAAAGATAATGGAACACGTTATTACCGAAGTGAATCTATTGGTAAAGACGGATTGGAATATATTTATGATGATTATCTGCGTGGACGACCAGGCATAAAAACGGTAATTGTTGATCGAAAAGAATCGGTTACCGAAAAATCTCGAGATACTTCACCGGTTCCAGGTGCACACTTAGTAACCAGTTTAGATGTACGAATTCAAGGTGCAGCAGAAGCGGGTTTGGCCACCGCAGTTAATTCATCCCGCGCGCAAGGTTTTAAAGCTGATGGTGGCGCGGCAGTGGTGATGGATGTAAAAACCGGACGGATACTTGCACTTGCTTCTTATCCAACTTATGACCCAAACATTTGGGAAAAGGGATTAACAATTGCACAGGCAAAAGATATGTATTCAGAGAGTACATATGTACCTGCGCTCTCTAGACCATTACAAGGTTTGTTTGCCCCGGCATCAACTTTCAAAGCTTTCTCAATTTTTGCCGCTGCTAAAGCCGGATATAACTTAGATGCTACTTATGACTGCCCTGGAAAATACACAGTTGGAAATCGAGATTTTACGAATTACGAGTCAAAAGCGATGGGTCGCATCTCTTTAAAAACCGGTATTGCCGTTTCCTGTGACACTCTCTGGTACAAAATTTCCTATTCCGAGTGGTTAAAAGATGGTGGTTTAAACCCAAAGAGCCCAAATGACTTCTTCTTCAAAGTGGCGCATGAATTTCAGCTAGATAAAAAGACGGGGATAGATCTACCTGGTGAATTAGCAGGCCGTATCCCAGATCGTCAATGGAAACTTGATTTCTGGAAAGAGAATAAGAATTTCGATTGCAACTATCAAAAGCGTGCGGCTAAGAAGGATTTAACACCATTCT
>CAXBPX010000038.1:0-10994 GCA_963977625.1 uncultured bacterium | reverse complement strand
GGATACTGAAACTCCAAATATTTTGGCAAGTTCCGCCACAGATATTCCTTGATGTTTAGAGATAAATGGCACCAAGTCAATCAATCTGGTTAGGCGTTGATTGCTAGCCATAAAGTTGGGCCATTTCGTTTAAAGATTTGGTAACTTGACTGACTATCTGAATTGGTTGCAACACCAAAATATTTGGTGAAAATTTTAATATGATACTGATTGCTGAAGATTCAGATGGAAAATTTCGTTTGCAAGTGATCCAATCTTCATCCTCTGCGATTATTTCAGCGGCGCTCAGTAACTCCAGCGCATGATCGCGTCGGACCTTGTATAAAACCTCTATGTTTGGGAAATGATTTTTAGGGAATTCAAATTCTGTTTTCTGAAAACTCTGTCTAGTTTTAGTGATAGTTCCGTCAATTCGATCTAATCTATAGCTGCGATTTGCGCTCTTTTGTTGATCTATTGCATATAAATACCAATTACCATTTTGGGAGTAAATACCTAGTGGGGCAACCTTTTTCTCTTCAAGTTCATCTTCGATATTAAGATATTTGATTTGAATAACTCTTGAGGAATCTACAGCTTCGAGAATATCGGAGATATTTGGAGGAACATTGGCAATGGTTGGCGCAAGCGGTAAATCCGAAAAATCGGAATTTATGCCTAAAGATTGCAACCTCACAGATGTTGATCTGGCGATATCGGAAAGGGCGCTCTCTTTCCAAGCTTCTGCGGCTAGTGCCAGCAACGAAACTTCTTCGGTATTCAATTCTCCTAAATTGAAGCGGTATCGCTCCGGTGAGATCCGGTAGCCAATCTCATCATCAAAGAGTGGATCGATGTTCTTCATTTCTATTTCGATGCCAAGCGCACGCAATTCTTCCTTGTCGCGTTCGAACATGCGATCAGTAGCTTCGCTACTTCCCTCATATCCTGCCACCGCCGTAAAAATTTGAGATTTAGTAAGAAACTTCTTGGTGGCAAGTAACGCAATCGTTAGGTTAACTAATCGCTCATTCTTCTCCGATGCCATAAGCACCTTTCGATGGGCGGCGCCTGCGCGGTAGTAATTCGGTTCCTGGTGCGATTCGTCTTGCAAAAATCAGAAATCCAGTGTGTGCAATCATGCGGTGTTCGGGCCTTACTGCTAGACCATCGTGGTGCCAAGGTCGCACTAAAGATTCGAAACTTTCAGGTTCAGTGAAGCGTCCATCTTTCTTTAACGCTTCTGCGACATTTGAAAGTTGAGTGGTGGTCGCAACATAGGCCATGTATACGCCTCCTGGCACTAAAACCTTGGCCGCTTGTTCGATGCATTCCCAAGGCGCCAACATATCCAAAATCACGCGATCATATTTTTGCGTCAAAGTCTGTTCTTCCAAGCTGCCAATACTAAGTTTCCAATTTTCCGGAATGCCATTGAAATAGTGTTCGATGTTTGATTTTGCATTTATTGCAAATTCATCTCGTCGTTCGATTGAGTGCACCCAACCAGTCGGACCCACCGCTCTTAACAATGAAAGTGTTAGCGCACCAGACCCCACCCCAGCTTCTAAAACTCTGGCACCAGGAAAAATATCGGCAAAACCTACAATTAATGCGGCATCTTTCGGATAAACGATGGTGGCGCTTCGGGGCATCGTTAAAACATAATCTGTTAGCAATGGTTTGAAAGCCATAAATTTCTGCACTACACCAGTAGTTGAATTGATACTAACGACGCTACCTTCCGGTAATCCAATCAGTTCGTCATGCTTTATAAAACCTTGATGAGTATGAAATTCTTTTCCGGGTGAGATATTGAACGAATACTGTCTACCTTTATTGTCGGTTAGTTGAATCCGATCTCCGCTTTCGAAAAATCCATTGTTAGCGCCCACGCGCCTATCTTAGGTGAATCGCTGCTTAGGCTAGGTTTACGAATTATGGAAGTTGTTCGTCTCTCGCCCAGCCGCATCAGCGACTATCAACAATGTCCACAGTTATACAACTATCGTGTTATCCAAAAATTACCAGAACCAATTAGTTTAGATGCGGCTCGCGGAACCTTGGTTCATACCATTCTTGAAGAGTTGCTCGCCCTGCCGGTTGCCAAACGAACATTAGCGCAAGCTAAATCGCGTTCGGAGCATCATTGGCAGCAACAAAAGGCGCAATCCCCTGAACTGGCAAATCTTGTTACCGATGATAAGGAATGGTTAGATCGAGTTAACGCTCTTTTGGAATCATATTTTGCTCTGGAGAATCCGCAATCCTTCCAACCCACACATATGGAAGAGCATTTAGAATTGACCGAGACAGATGCGGTGCTACTTCACGGATATGTAGATCGAATTGATATTGCACCAACAGGAGAGGTGCGAATCGTAGATTACAAAACAGGTAAATCCCCAAAACCTGGCTATGAAGAAAAGGCACTCTTCCAACTTCGTTTCTATGCCCTGCTTTGGTATCGACTACATGGGCAGATTCCCAAACTTATCCAACTTCTTTATCTGGGCAATCAACAAATTCTTAAGAGTTCACCAACCGAAAGTGAACTATTGCTCACTGAAAAGAAAGCGCTGCAAGTTGGTGCTGAGATCAAAATTTCGATCGAAAAGGATTATTGGCCGACTCAAAGAAGTAAATTGTGCGATTGGTGTGCCTTCAAAAATATCTGCCCAGCGTTTACCAGCTGACGAATAACTCCTGCAAAACGCGCAGATTCAAAGCTTCTAATGACTTAATAACTTTGGTTTGCGAATCTGGTTCGATCTTAACTAAATGAGGCACCGCGATTACCTTTGCACCGCTAGCCCTTGCTGCGCTTACTCCGGTGGCGGAATCTTCAAGGATTAAGCAATTCTCAATTTTGGCACCCAATAAGTTCGCCGCTTTTAAATACCCTTCTGGATCAGGTTTGGTTAACAAAACATCATCTTCCGAAATAGTTACTTGAAAAGGAATTGGCTGTAGATGTTTTAGCGCGGCATCCACAATCCCTCGTGGACTTGCAGAGACTAATGCCATGGGAATTCCTGCGGCATGAAGTTCGGAAATTAACTCTTTAGCACCAGGCATGAATTCAGCCTTGATGCTCACCTTCTGAATCATTAAATCAATGATGGAAATGCGAAAACTTTCACCATCTAAAGTCCCGCCAGTAACGTCGGACATATATTGGCCAACTTTAGTTAAGGGTCCACCTAAACAAAGCGCTTGATCCTCTTTAGTCCACTGATATCCAAATGGCTTGGTGAGCTCAATTTCGGACTCCAACCACTGTGGTTCGGAATTTATGGTCAAACCATCCATATCAAAGAGCACCGCATCGAAGAATCTGCTCGCCACACGCGAAAGGTTACCGTAAGGTGTGATTATGAAGATCCACCAAATACCAGAGCTTCGAAATCCTATTGCGATTTTAGCTTTTAATGGATGGAGTGATGCAGGTGAAGCTGCTACAGGTGCGATCACACATTTAATGAATGCTTTTGGTAATCAAGAGGCTTTAATTGCAGAGAGCATCTCTGAAGATTTTTACGATTATCAACAGATTCGTCCAATGGTCTTTATCAATAATTCTCAAATCCGCCAATTAAAATGGCCCAACACCAATGTTTATGCCATTGCTACTCCACATTTAGATTTCGATTTAGTCTTAGTAATAGGTCCAGAACCCTCATTTAAATGGCAGACATTTGCAACTGAATTGCTAGATCTTTTTGATGATCTTGAAATTGATCTGGTGATCTCTTTGGGTGCTTTACTTGCAGATACTCCACATAGCAGGCCGATAACTATTACCGGCACCAGTTCAAACCCAGAAGTAGCATCACGACTAGGTTTTGAAGTAAGTCGATATGAGGGACCAACTGGCATCTTGGGAGTGATTCAAGATTTCTGCCAAAGAAGAGATATTGATGCCTTCTCCCTTTGGGCAGCGCTTCCGCATTATGCATCTGGATCTCCTTCTCCTAAAGCCACTTTGGCCTTAATTGAAGAATTAAGTGATTTCTTCGAAATTTCCCTTCCAGTTGGCGATTTACCAGATGCTGCCAAAGCTTGGGAAATTGCAGTGACTCAATTAGCTGAAGAAGATTCGGAAATCAGTGAATACGTCAAACAATTAGAAGCTGATAAAGATGATTCTGATTTTGAAGAGACAACTGGCGATGAAATTGCTAAAGAATTTGAGCGCTTTTTACGCCGTCAAGGTGATGCCGAGTAAACCATCCAAAACATTTTTAAGTAATTTTGCATCTCCGCCGCTACCTTCGCTAGCTACCCATTCATTAATTGCCAAAATTGCGGAGGCGCTATCTAAATCATTTGCTAGAAAAGCGTAAATTTTACTAATCAAGTCCGAAGTCGGCGGGATTTGTGAACCTGACAATTTTTGAGTTAAACCGTTGAGCTCTTGTTGAGCGAAATCAGTTTCATTTCGTAACCACATATATTCCTGACGATAATGTCGCTTTAATAATGCCCAACGAATCGCCATTGGATTCACACCTTGAGCAACCAATTTAGAGACAAAAACTAAATTACCTTTTGATTTACTCATCTTTTCACCGTCTAAACCGATTAAGGCAGCATGCACATAAGCCTTTGCAAATTCAGTTCCGGTGAGGATTCTTACTTGAGATGCTGACATTTCATGGTGAGGGAAAATTAGATCTTGCCCGCCACCTTGGATGTCCAAAATATAATCAGATTCTGCCTGCGCATATTTAAGCGCAATTGCTGCGCACTCAATATGCCATCCTGGTCTGCCCGCTCCGAACTGTGATTGCCAAGCAGGTTCACCTTCGCGCTGTGACAGCCAAAGTAATGCATCTAGCGGGTTTTTCTTGCCAGAACGATTTGGGTCTCCCCCACGTTCTGCGAAAATCTTGAGCATTTCGTGCTCGGTTAAATGCGATTCGCTACCAAAACTTGCATCTTTATGCACTTCAAAATATTTATCAGTATCTATATCGTAAACGCAATCTTTCTGAGCAAGCTGGGAAATTGATTGTATGACTTCAGGGATTGCAGCTACCGCGCCTTCGTAGTGTTTTGGTGGTAATACTCGTAAATTCTGCATATCTGATCTAAAAAGATCGATTTGAGAATGTGCGAGTTCTTGCCAATCTACACCGTCACGTTTTGCTCTCTCTAAAAGCGGGTCATCAATATCGGTAATATTTTGAATGTAATTTACTTGTGCTCCTTGGGCCAGCCAGTATCTATGAACTAAATCAAAAGTTAGGTATGTGGCGGCATGACCGAGATGAGTTGCATCGTATGGCGTAATTCCGCACACATACATTTGATAATTAGATTTTACCGGTAATTTCAATAGACCATTGGCTTTAGTGCAATGTATTGAGAGCGGGCTCTGTGCTATTGGTATCTGTGGTCGATCGACAGGATTCCAGCTCTTCATAAGATGTAGTCTATTAGAAAGGTGGCCAAGGAATCGCTGGCCAATCAGTTGGTGGTAATGGAAACCGATTGATTTGCAAAAGATTTGCAATACGTTCTTGTAGGGCCTGCTGTTCGCGCTCAGTCAACAAAGGCGCTAAATCTAAATTGAAACTAGATAGCGCTTGAATTTCATTTTGATTAAGTGCCATATCCGCAAACTGCCAAAGCACGGTTCTTAATTTGAAGTCTTCATGAAATGTGACACCATGATCACATCCAAAAATTTCTCCATTTTTGTAGAGCAAATGTCCAACTTTTCTATCCGTATTATTTACAACTGCATCTAACAGGGCAATTTTTCGTAACCCATCGGATTTTTCCAAGTAACGTTCTTCGACATCCTCGACCTCGTCAATCCAAAGTTGCAATGATCCTGTTCCGAATGGTCCTTCTCTTAAAATTGTGGTTGGCACGCAATTAAGTCCAAGCGCCTCACTGACTTTATAAGTGGCTACCTCTCTCCAAGCTAAGTGACCATCTGGAAAGTCCCAAAGTGGTCGTTCTCCGGCGATTGGTTTGTAAATTGCAAAAACTTCTCCAACGCGGCAGTAAAGCGAAGCGTTAGAAGCATTAACTAAACGACCAACAACATCTATTTCGCCATTGGTTAATTCGTCTAATTTATCTTCGATAGCCATTTGCCCTGGGACATAAATGTCCATCCTTATTAATAGGTAACGAGCAGAAAGGACAGGGCGCTCGTCCAGCCGATACTACTTTCCGGGCTTGGCTGATGAATGAATTAGCAATATCTGGTGACATTAAGAGCCTGAATATCGCAGGCCCTTCTGAATCTTCAATTGGAACTAAGTCGTTATCACCTTCGACTATCTCTTGCACGTCAAGTGAAACCTGTTCGGTTGTGCCCAACCACACTATTCCGATCACGCCAATCTGAAACTCTGGAATTAAAGGAACTTCAAAATTACTTGGTATTACATTTTCAAATCGATAATCTGCCGCCTTTAACTCACCAATTAAAAGTGCCATGCGATCTGCCAACGCAGAAACTTGAAGTTTATCTATCGCAAAACTATGGATGGCGGCTTTAAATTTTACTTGCAAATAGAATTCTCGTTCGCCTGGTTGGCCAATTGTGCCTACCATGAAACTTTCTACGGGATCTAAGATTCGCGCTCTACTCACGCTAGCAATTCCATTACTTTTGTATTGGTATCGTTAACTCGAATTACTCTAAATCCATTCTTATCTCGATCAATGATGGAAACGCTTGCATTATCAATCTGCAATTTATCGATATTGTTTAAATGGGTGCCTAAAGCATGCAGTATCAAAACTTTAATCACATCAGCATGTGTAGAAATTAAGATGTTTTTAGCTTTAGTTTGGACGTGGAAATCTAAACCAAGTAGCGCTCTGGTTTGGACTTCGGGCAGAGTTTCTCCATTTGGAAATCTAACTGAAGCAGGATGCTTGTGTATCTCCCGCCAAGCGGAGTTGCGCATTAATGAGCTCATCTTCTTGCCGGTCCAGTTGCCGTAATCAACTTCTTGAAAATCATGAACAATTAATGGACTGGCATCGAAATTGACTAAAGTTTCAAGACATCTTTGCATAGGGCTTGAGATAACTTGAGAAAATTTGGCATCTGCTAAGCGAATATCCAATGCATCGCGCTGTCGAAGCCCATCTTTTGACAACGCAATATTCTCCATCCTGCCCGCCAAAACGCCTTTGGCATTTGCGGTTGAATGTGCGTGACGCAACAAGAAAATTCGAGACATTAGGCCTAAAGATTAATGCAATAGCTTGAGATTCGTCTAAGTTCACACCATGGAGATGCGCAAAGCTGGGTCAACTGGATTGACGTTATCTCGCTTGGGACTTGGCACAATGACTTGGGGTCGTGACACGGATGAACACGAAGCCGCAGATCAGGCCCGTGCGTTTTTAGATGCAGGTGGAAACTTTTTTGATACCGCTGCCGTTTACGGAGCTGGCGATTCTGAAAAAGTAATTGGCGGTCTTGTGGGATCGCTCTTTAAGCGCGAAGAAGTAGTTATTGCAACAAAAGGCGGTATCACTTTTGTCGATGGAGTCCGCACTGTTAACACTTCTCGAGGCGCATTACTTTCGGAATTGGATTTTTCACTAAAAAGATTAGGAACTGATTATGTTGATCTTTGGCAGATTCATACTTGGGATGAACAAACTCCCTTGGATGACACTCTTGCGGCATTAGAAACCGCGTATCAATCTGGACGAGCTAGGTACGTCGGCATCAGTAATTTTTCCGGCTGGCAAAGTTCTAGAGCTATCACCAAACAAGAACTTAAAGCACCAATTGCTACTTTACAGAATGAGTATTCACTATTAAATCGAGAAATTGAAAACGAGGTACTTCCCTGTGCCATTGAATTAAATGTTGGAGTTCTGGCATGGTCACCGTTAGGCAGAGGCGTTTTGACTGGAAAGTATCGAAATGGCGTGCCATCCGATTCTCGTGGCGCTAGTCCGCATTTTGCTGGTTTTGTTGAACCATATTTAGATGAACGGGCGCAACGTATCGTTGATGCCGTATATGTTGCAGCAGATGGACTTGGATATTCGCCTTTAGAAGTGGCACTTGCGTGGGTGCGCGATGCAATCGGAGTGACCAGCGCAATTGTAGGAGCACGCACCGGAGCGCAACTAAGAGGTATTTTAAGAAGCGAAGAGATCTCACTTCCTGCAGTAGTTCGGCAAGCGTTGGACGAAGTTAGCTATTAAGCAGAAAATCCTCTAAAGCTTTAACACCAAAATCTAAAGATTCCAAAGGAATACGTTCATCTACCCCGTGAAATAACGCCATAAAATCTAAATCAGCAGGAAGTCGTAATGGAGAGAAGCCATATCCAACGATTCCTAAATCACTTAAAGCTTTATTATCGGTTCCACCACTCATTAAATATGGAACCGGAATGCCATCTGGGTCTAATTTGGTAATTGCTGATTTCATCGCTTCGACCATCGGACCTTCAAACGGTACCTCTAACGCAATGTCGCGAGTAATTGTTTCTATTTTTATTTCAGGTCCAACAATTTGCGCCAAAGTTTCATTTAAGGCTGCTTCGTGTCCTGGCAAGAATCTGCCATCTACGACCGCACTGGCTTCTTTAGGAATTACATTGGATTTATAACCTGCGCTTAGCATGGTTGGGTTTGCGGTATTTTGTAAAGTTGCAGCAATCATTCTTGCAACAGATGGAATTTCCACGAGCAATTCGCGGTAATCATCAGCAAGTGGCTTGCCTAAAGTCTTTGCAATTGCAGCAAATAGCTCCTTGACCGCGCTGGTATATGTTTGGGGCCATTCATAATTTCCAATTTTTGCTACGGCTTCAGATAATGCAGTAACCGGATTCTGGTTATTGATAAAAGATCCGTGACCAGCTTGACCGGTAGCAGTTAACTTCACCCAATGAATACCTTTTTGGGCCGCTTCAATCATATATAGACGTTTGCCATTTGAAAGCGTTACGGAGAATCCACCAACTTCTGACACTGCTTCGCTACAACCTGCAAAAACTTCAGGATGTTCTTTTACCATCCAACGAGATCCATAAATTGATCCCGCTTCTTCATCTGCGAAAAATGCCAAAACGATATCGCGAGGTGGTTTTATGCCATTGCGAGCCCAATGTCTAACTATCGCTAAAATCATGGCGTCCATATTTTTCATGTCAACTGCGCCGCGTCCCCAAATAGCGCCATCCTTTATTACTCCACTAAATGGGTCTACCTGCCACTCTTCTGCGGCAGCGGGAACTACATCTATATGACCATGCAGCACTAAACCAGGACGTGCAGAATCCGATCCTTTAATTTTTGCAATCACATTACAACGATTAGGTGCGGCCTCAAATATTTCTGCTGCGATACCAACTTCGGCAAGAGAAGCTACGACATATTCGGCAACCGCTTTTTCATCACCTTTATTGTCACCATAGTTAACGCTTGGAATTCGAATTAAATCTTGGCAAATTTTGATTGCATCTTCGGTGATTTGATTGCTCATAAGGACGATTATCTAACAATTTAGGAATTAATGCGCTTTTGCCTTTCACTTTCTAAGTCCTATAAAATTCGAAGGCTAGAGTCCGGGTGGCGAAATTGGTAGACGCGCAAGCTTGAGGTGCTTGTGGCCGCAAGGCCTTAGGGGTTCAAGTCCCCTTTCGGACACTTTTACAATTTTCCCAAAATTTGAATGGTCCCCACGAAAAGAACGGATACGGTAGGCCCCATGAATAAGGACCAACTTCGTGCATTAATTCGTGATATTCCCGATTATCCAAGTCCTGGAATTCTTTTTCGCGACATTACTCCATTACTTAGGGATGGAGATGCGTTAAATGCAGTAGCCGAATTAATGAGTGCCGAAGATCCATCAGCAAAATTAATTGCCGGAATTGAAGCTCGTGGTTTCTTCTTTGCCGCAGCAATCGGCGTGCAAAGTCGTCGCGGTGTAATTCCAATTCGAAAAAAGGGTAAGTTGCCGCATGATGTCCATCAACAAGAATATGGACTTGAATACGGTTCCGATGTGATTGAAATTCATAAAGATGCCGCAAAACCTGGTGAGACTGTTTTGTTAGTTGATGATGTACTTGCTACCGGTGGCACATTAGCAGCGGCAATAAAATTGATTCATGCTACCGGTGCCAAAGTGACAAGCATCGGAGTTCTACTTGAGATTTCTGCTTTGGGAGGGCGGGAAAAACTCCGCGCAGAGTTCCCTGATTTGCAAGTTCACTCAATTTTCAGCGTTTAATTAATCTACCGCAACAAGTTTGGCACTTTCTTGAAACGTTCTAAAGAAATTCAAGGGCTACGTGCGTTAGCAGTTTCTTTAGTTCTCCTTTTTCACGCTGGCTGGCTACCTGGTGGATATATTGGTGTAGATGTTTTCTACGTCATTAGCGGTTATTTGATTACCTCATTAATAGTGCAGGAACAAAATTTCACTTTTCGAAATTTCTATGCCAGACGCGCTAAAAGGCTCTTACCGATGGCCTTTGTGGTTCTATTAATCACAGCTATTTCATTTTGGATATTTGCTCCCAGCACCTCAAGACTTCAATTTTCCAAAGATCTAATCGCCAGCACTTGGTATGTATCCAACTACCTTTACGCACATTGGCAGAATGATTATCAAAATTTGGGCGCTACCCCGTCGCCTTTAATTCATTACTGGTCTTTGGCGGTTGAAGAACAGTTCTATCTCATTTGGCCTTTGGTATTAATTTTATTTAGATCTAAACGCAAGAAAATGGTGGTTTGGATTACTTTGGTAAGTTTCATATTTTCGGTGTATTCAATTAAGAGTTCCCCAATTTTTGCCTTTTATGCGCTACCCACCAGAGCATTTGAACTGGGAATCGGTGCGTTAATTGCACTTCATCCAATACGTGCCAAGCTTATATGGCCAGGTTTAATCATGATTCTTACCGGATCTCTTCTTTTTGACTCACAAACGCCTTTCCCAGGATGGCCAGCGCTGGTTCCAACCATCGGCGCTGCCTTGACATTGATTTCCCTCAAAAATA
>CAXBPX010000037.1:0-11195 GCA_963977625.1 uncultured bacterium | reverse complement strand
GCAGGTGCAATTTGGGCAGAACATGCTTGGGGTCGTTACTGGGGTTGGGATCCAAAAGAGACTTGGGCATTTATTACTTGGGTGGCTTATGCTGCTTATTTACATGCACGTGTAACTGTGGGTTGGAAAGGTAGACGAGCTGCCTGGCTTTGTTTGTTTGCGGGGTCAACCTTTATTTTTAATTACGTTTACGTAAACGTTTGGGGAACCGGCAAACACACTTATAGCGGATTATAAATAGCGGCTTATAAACCTTTTAAGAAATCCGGATCATCATCTGGACCTTTAGGACCTTGGCGCTTAGGTGGCCGGCGATATCTATTTTTGCCGGCAATGATCCAAGAAATCGGTCCGACAATTCCAATTAATATCACGATCAAAAACCATGCCCATTTTGGCATTAACTTTACGTTGGAATCATCAGTTCGTGAGATATCTGCAATTGCATAAATAGCAAGCGCAATTGGAAGTATGTACATTAATACTCTAAGCATTAGATATTCACCAACGTTCCGATTGAAATCAGGGTACCGAGAATTAATTGGAATTTGCCAGTTGCACCAAGCACCGCAATTAACTCCTTACCTTTTCTAAACTTTATCTCATTAAGCAACTTTAGGGCTGGAAATATTCCCAACACGGCCAAAATGGTTACCGTAAATGAGGAGAAAATTGCGATAAAAATAAGAAACATATAAAAGCGACGAGCGCGAGTATCCCCAAGACGAACCGCCAATGTTCTTTTATTAACTTGGGAATCGCCCTCAATATCTCGGATGTTATTTACCGCAAGGAGCGCGCAGGCAATTGCGCCATTAGAGATTGCGGCCATAGTTGCTTCAATAGTAATTTCACCAGTTTGACCAAAGTAAGTTCCTAAAGTTGCAACTAACCCGAAAAATATAAAGACATAAATTTCGCCCAAGCCTCTGTAGCCATATGGATTTTCACCACCGGTGTAGCGCCAAGCTGCAATAATCGCAGCAGCACCAATTGCAATTAGCCAGTATGAAGTTCTAAAAGATAAATAAAGCCCGGCAAATGCAGCAAAACCAAACGCAATAAAAGCGGCACGTTTAACTTGCGCAGCGCCAGCTATGCCACTTGCCACTAAACGAATTGGGCCTATTCGATTGGCATCACTTCCTTTAATGCCATCTGAATAATCATTTGCGTAATTAACTGCTATCTGTAATGAAAGGCCAACGATGAGTGCCAGTAGCGCATTTAATAAATCAAGAGTTGGATAAGCAATAGCAACTGCAACTATCACCGGTGTAATTGCAGCCGGTAAAGTCCGCGGGCGCGCACCTAGAACCCATTTATTCACTTGGATAACTTACCAATTTATTGATTAACGCTTGTCGGTCGATTTTTTCGAGTGCAGTTCTTGGTATTTCATTTACGCGGTAGATCTGCAGCGCTTTGACGCCAAATTTAACGGATAGCACCAATTGAATTTCTTCATCGCTCATATTGCCAGTAGTAGCAATATTTAAAGCAGCACCCCATTCACTATTTTCAGTTCCAAAGGCCGCAAAAGTTTCACCTAATGCATTTTCAACTTTGCTTAACGAAACTTTTTTACCACCACTATTAATAACATCATCTGCACGACCAAGTACGATTAATTTTCCCGCTTCTAATTTACCTAAATCGCTGGTTACAAAGAATCCATCTTTAAGGGGCACTCTGGCTAACATCGGGCCTTTAATTTCAATGGTTTCATTAACTCTGATTTCAACTCCTGGTAGGGGTACCCCGTTGTATACACAACCGCCAGATGTTTCTGTCATGCCGTAAGTAGTTACACAATTAATTTGCTTTTCATTAGCAGCTGCTAAAAGTTTTTCATCTGCAGCCGCACCACCGACCAAAACTGCCTGACATCCCTGCAGATGTTTTAGTAATTGAGAATCTCCATTTAGCGCTCTGAATAATTGTGTCGGAACAATTGCCGTGAATTCTGCACTTTCATTTTGGGTAACTGGAGTGGTACCCAGCTCAATTGATCTGACTAATACATTCAACCCGGCAGTATGTTCCGGTGATAAAAGAAGTGACCAACGATTGCCAGATTTTGCATTTAAGTAATTATTAGTATTTCTCGCATTAAAAATCATGGCGCTAGCTGGAATTAAGATTTCTTTAGGGACGCCAGAAGATCCGCTCGTTGAAATAGAAATATCCCAACCTTCGCGCAGTGCTTCGATTAAATTTTCCAAAGTCTGTGTAATAGACCACGAATGCTGGTATTTAAATACGCCCGACTTTGCTTTGTTTTCCATGACCCCCGTAGGCTAAGGCGCATGAGCAAGCCAATCAAGCGTGAGGTGCCGAGCCGCGAGATCCCTAATTGGGTAGCGAGCGCCGAATTTGAAGATATTCGCTATGAAACTGCTGAAGGCATTGCAAAAATCACTATTAATCGCCCTCAAGTTAGGAATGCATTTCGACCACAAACCATCATTGAATTAAAAGAGGCATTTGATTTAGCTCGAGATGATGAAAAAGTTGGCGTAGTTATATTTACTGGCGCAGGTGATGAAGCATTCTGTTCCGGCGGAGATATAAGTGTTCGTGGTGACGATGGATATATCGGTGATGATTCTGTTGGCGCAAAAGGAATTGGTCGCCTAAATGTTTTAGATTTACAGATACAAATTCGAAGAATGCCAAAACCAGTTATTGCAATGGTGGCCGGTTGGGCAATTGGCGGTGGTCATGTATTACATGTGGTCTGTGATTTAACAATCGCAGCTGACAATGCAAAATTCGGCCAAACCGGGCCAATGGTTGGTTCCTTTGATGGTGGATACGGCGCAGGATTATTAGCAAGACATGTCGGTCAAAAGAAAGCGCGCGAAATTTGGTTTCTAACTAGATCTTATGATGCAAAAGAAGCGCTTGATATGGGATTGGTAAATACCGTGGTGCCGTTAAAAGAACTTGAAGCCGAAACCGTGCAATGGGCTCGTGAAATGCTGCTGAATTCACCACTGGCACTTCGCTTACTAAAAGCTGGTTTAAATGCAGCAGACGATGGATTAGCGGGAGTACAACAATTAGCAGGAGATGCCACCTTGCTTTTTTATATGACTGAAGAGGGTCAGGAAGGTCGCGATGCTTACAAAGAGAAGCGCAAACCTGATTTTGGAAAGTATCCAAAGCGTCCCTAATGCTTAAAGAAATACTTGCAACTCTGCAAGTTCTCTCTTTGCCAACGCGAACTAATTTTCGTTCGATAACTAAACGCGAAATCGCGCTTTTTAAAGGGCCAAATGGTTGGGGAGAGTTCTCGCCTTTTCTAGAGTACGAAAAGGAAGAGTCAGCATATTGGCTGGCATCAGGTATTGAAGCTGCATTTGGCGAGCTACCAAAGCCATTGCGAAGTGAAATTCAAATTAATGCCACATTACCTGCAGTAGATTCTAAATTGGATATTGAGAAAATTTTAAGTTGGTATCCAGGTGCCACCGTAGTAAAGATCAAGATTGGCGAAGATTTAACTGCCGATATTAATAGAATTGAAAATACACTTGCAGTAAACCCAAATCTCAAAATCAGACTTGATGTAAATGGTGGCTGGAGTGTGAAACAAGCAGAAACGGCAGTCGATCAAATTATCAGTCGAATTGGGATTGAGAAATTGGAATATATCGAACAGCCTGTTTCCACACTAGAAGAATTGCGCCAACTGCAACTTCCAGTTCCGGTAGTTGGAGATGAAGTAATTCGCAAAGCTAAAGATCCGTTTGACATTGATTTAAATGGCGCAATTGATATTTTGATGTTAAAAGTAGCTCCACTTGGTGGCATCAATCGCGCATTAAGCATTGCAGCTCATCACAAATTGCCAGTAGTGGTTTCAAGTGCCTTGGAATCTGCCGTTGGAATTTCGCATGGAATAAAACTTGCCGCATCGGTACCTCAATTAAATTTTGCCTGCGGACTTGCAACTGGAAAGTTACTTGCAAACGATGTAGCCGAATTGCCGATTAATGATGGGCGTATGAAAGTCGAAACGGTAATACCTAGCGGAATGCTCAATTTCCAAGCGTCCCCTGAGCGCATCACTTGGTGGAAAAATAGAATTCGCGATAGTTTTGAAGTATGGCAAGCACGGAATTAGCGCGCAAAGTAGTCCGTGACTTTATTGAGCATGGCATTACTGATTTTGTCTTAAGCCCTGGCTCTAGAAATGCACCATTATCGATTGCACTTTATGAAGCAGAATCCCGTGGTTTGATTGATTTGCATATTCGAATTGATGAACGCACCGCTGCTTTCTTTGCACTCGGAATCACAAAAGCTACTGGTCATCCAGCGGTTGTGGTTTGCACCAGTGGCACTGCGGTTGCAAATTACTATCCCGCTTTTCTAGAGGCTTATCACTCGGATCTGCCGCTGATAGTTTTGAGTGCAGATAGGCCAGCACGTTTGCGTGGAACTGGCGCAAACCAAACTACCAATCAAATAAATATCTTTAATTGCGGAAGATTTTTTAATGGTGATAGCTACCAGCTGCATGCGCAAGGCCCAACACATATCAATTTGGAGTTTGATGAACCATTGCTTTCTGAAGATACAAGTAATTGGTTAAGTGGTTTGACCGAAAAAGAGCTAATTGCAACGGATCTCAGCACCGAACTCTTTGAAGTGCCTGCTGGCAAAGGAATCGTAATTGTGGGACACGATGGCGTAGATGTCACTGAATTTGCGGAAGCGCTAGGAGTACCGGTAATTGCCGAGAATCCACTTGCATATCCGGCTGCACTTGCACATGCACCACTTTTTAGTGCGCAGTTAGAAATTGATTGGGCAGTTGTTGTAGGACGGACTACGCTTTCTAGAAATACCAATGCATTGATTGCAAAAGCCAAGGAAGTATTTGTAATTGACCCACGGGCATCAAAAATAGATGCCAAGCGAAGTGCCACCAAAATTTTCTCAGATATTCCAACAATTGTAGGAGTAGCTGAAAATTGGAAAATTGAAAGTCAACTAATTGAATTAGATGGTTGGAACGAACCAGCAGTCGCACAAACTATTGCAGCTAATTTACCGACTGGTTCGACGCTTTATATTTCATCATCACGTCCGATTAGGGATTTTGAAAGTTTTGCAGCACCACGCGATGGAGTAGAAGTATTTGCTAACCGCGGTTTAGCTGGAATTGATGGCAATTTATCGACTGCGCTTGGTATCGCGTCCAAACGCGAATGCACCTATGCCGTGGTAGGTGACCTGGCATTTTTACATGATTTAACTGCACTGGTAAATCAAGAAGACATTAAATTGAAATTGTTAGTAATAAATAATGATGGGGGTGGCATTTTTTCAACTCTGCCACAGGCAGGCGTAAATGGCTTCGAGAAAATCTTTGGTACTCCACATGGCCGAGATCTATTTGAAATCGCTAACGCTTTTAAAATCTCAGTAACCGAAATAGATAATTTAAAGTCTCTAAAACAATTTATGAATCCACCAAGTAAATTTGAAATTGCCATATTGCAAATGCCAAATCGCGATGCAAATGCCAAGCTAATAAAAGATTTAGCTAAGCGCGTTAATTATCGGTAAGAATTTAGCCTGACTTTCGGCAACTTCACGTGCCGCATCTGATCCAGCGACAATGCCGCAACCAGCATATGCGTGTACTTGATTACCTTGAATAAAACCACATCTAAGTGCAATTCCTTGTTCGCCTTCACCTTTGGCATCTACCCATCCGATTGGCCCGGCATACCGACGGCGATTTATGCCTTCTATTCGCTTAATCAGTTGAGATGCAATTGCAGTTGGTGTTCCGCACACAGCTGCTGATGGATGAAGTTTGGAAAGAATGGCAAAGATGTCAAAAACTTTATGTCCTTCTTTGATTGCACCAGTTACATCAGTTGCCAGATGCATAACGTTTGATAAATGTAATACGAATGGTGCATCTGGAACGTTGGTAGATGAGCAAAATGGCGACAAAGCATCTGCAACTGAGCGGACTGCGTATTCGTGTTCTTCGAGATCTTTGGAAGAGCGCGCAAGGGAGGCGGCAAGAGCCAAATCTTTTTGATCATCTCCAGTTTTACTAATAGTTCCGGCTAATACTCGGGAGACCACCATTGAATTACTTAATCTAATGAGAAGTTCTGGAGTTGCACCAACTAGTCCATTATTTGAATAAACCCAGGTGCCCGGGTATTCCTTAGCTAAATTTCGAATGACTGCTCTTGGATCTACTTGAGTTTCGGCATCTGCGATGATTTCGCGAGCTAGCACGACTTTATCTAGCAAATCTTCTTGAATCTCAGTGACTGCAGTGCGCACTTTTTCTTTCCAAGCTTCAATATCACTTTCGCGCCAATTAATTTTTGGCAATAAATTAACACTGACGCGTTCAAGTAACTTCGGTTGGGTTTGATTGCCAATCCAAGTTATCCAAGTTGATTGGTTTCTTTTACCCACAATCACTTGGGGGATTACCAATTCACTCTCCTCATTTTCATCGAAAGAAAATGAGGTAAAGAGCACTGGGCCAGTTCCTGGTCCATGTACTTCGTTATTAATATTAAAAGTATCTAATTGTTGATGCCACCATTTGCGCGCATCTTCGAATCGATTTGGCCCTTTAACTTTAGTGGTCGCATAAACACCCCATCCAACTAAACCTTCACCATTTCTAACCCAGGCAAGCGGATTTGGATCAGGTAACAAATCCAGCAATGGTAAATGTGCACCTAATCGGGAAGTATTAACTTGTACGGCCAATAAAGTTCCAAACTTTCGATGTATTACAGATTAACCAAAGTGTATATGCGGTTTCCAAGGAGTGCTAAATAGTGCTGAATAAGGCAGAATGGGCCCCATGTCACGCGCAAATATGGATAAAAATCCTGATGAAGTCGCCGCGATGTTTGATGGTGTCGCAAAGCGCTATGACTTAGTTAATGATTTGCTGAGTTTGGGTCAAACAAAATTTTGGCGCAAGAAAACCACTGCGATTATTGCACCGAAATCGGGAATGGAAATTTTGGATTTAGCTGCAGGCACTGGCTCTTCATCTGTGCCACTTGCACAAGCTGGCGCTAAAGTCATTCCGGCAGATTTTTCAGAGGGCATGCTTGAAGCAGGACGCAAACGCCATCCCCATCTTCCATTTACAAAAGCCGATGCTTTAAATCTTCCATTTGAAGCGAAGCGATTTGATGTCGTAACAATTTCTTTCGGACTTCGAAATACGGTTGATTTTGATAAAGCGTTAAAAGAGATGCTTCGGGTAACCAAACCTGGCGGCAGATTGGTGGTCTGTGAATTTAGCCAACCGACCTGGAAGCCATTTCGTAGCCTTTATTTGAATTATTTGATGAAGGCGCTGCCGATGATCGCCAAGTGGAGCAGCTCAAACCCAGATGCATATATCTATTTAGCCGAATCCATCCGAGCCTGGCCTAATCAGAGCGCGCTCGCAGCCCGAATCGAGGCCGCGGGCTGGAATCAGGCGGCTTGGCGCAACCTGACCTTTGGGATTGTTTCAGTTCACACCGCCAACGCCCCGCTTTAGTTTCTCGTATTTCGCGCTCACGCTTAGGATTACAGGGTGAATCCATATGTGCCAATTTTGGTGATCGGTGCCATTGGACTCGGTTTCGCAGTGTTCTCAGTTGGTATCGCTGCCATCACCGGGCCTAAGAGATATAACCGCGCAAAGTTAGATCCCTATGAGTGCGGAATCGAACCTTCGCCGCAAGCTGCCGAAGGTGGGCGCTTTCCAGTTAAATACTTTTTAACTGCGATGCTCTTTATCATCTTTGATATCGAAATTGTTTTCTTATATCCATGGGCAGTTACTTTTGATCAATTAGGTTTATTTGGTCTCGTAGAAATGATTCTTTTTATCGGAACCGTGTTCGTTGCATATGCATATGTGTGGCGCCGCGGTGGACTTGAGTGGGATTAAGCAATGGGTCTAGAAGAGAAATTACCCTCAGGTTTTTTATTAACAACCGTTGAAAATCTTGCGGACTACATGCGCAAGTCTTCAGTTTGGCCTGCGACTTTCGGCTTGGCATGTTGTGCAATTGAAATGATGGCAGTTGGCTCTGCTGCAAAATATGACATTTCACGTTTCGGCATGGAACGTTTCTCAGCAACTCCGCGCCAAGCAGATTTAATGATTGTTGCTGGTCGACTTTCAAACAAAATGGCGCCAGTGCTTCGTCAAATTTACGATCAAATGCCAAATCCAAAATGGGTTATTGCAATGGGAGCATGTGCTTCATCAGGCGGCATGTTTAATAACTATGCAATCGTGCAAGGCGTAGATCACGTTGTGCCAGTCGATATTTATTTGCCCGGCTGTCCACCACGCCCTGAAATGTTGCTTGATGCAATTTTGAAATTACACGAAAAAATTGGCGAATCTAAGCTGGGCGTAAATCGCGAACAAGTAATCAGAGAAGTTGAAGCGGCGGCGATGGCTGCGATTCCAACTCATGCCCAGAAGGGGTTACTAGCTTGAGTAAAGGAATGTTTGGCGTTTCCGGCACTGGCGATACCTCTGGATATAGCGGTTTAGAGCGCATCCAATTAAGTCCTGGATCAACCGAACGCCCTTACGGAAGTTACTTCGATGAAGTAGCTGATGATCTAGAACGTGCTTATCCAGAGTTTGCTGATGCCATCGAAAAAGTAGTAGTAGATCGTGGCGAATTAACACTTTATGTAAAGCGGGAAAAGCTAGTAGAAGTTGCCGTTGTTCTGCGCGATAAATTGTTATTTGAAATGTGCATGGGTGTAAATGGTGTGCATTATCCAAATGAGACTGGACGCGAACTTCATGCAATTTATCCTTTGTTATCAATTACAAATAATCGTCGAATTCGGTTAGAAGTTGCATGCCCAGATTCAGATCCACACATTCCTTCACTTGTGCAAGTTTGGGCCGGAAATAATTGGCACGAGCGCGAAACTTTTGACATGTTTGGAATAATTTTTGACGGTCATCCTGCGCTAACCAGAATTTTGATGCCAGATGATTGGCAAGGTCATCCACAACGAAAAGATTATGCACTTAACGGAATCAATGTTGAATATAAAGGTGCATCAACTCCGGCTCCGGATAACCGGAGGTCATACCAGTGACAACTTTTGATCCATACGCATCATCGCGTGAAACCACTGAAGGTACCGTCTATTCAGTAACCGGTGGAGATTGGAACGATTTAGTCTCTGAAATTGGTTCACAGAATGACGAAAAAATTGTCGTTAATATGGGGCCGCAACATCCATCAACTCATGGTGTGCTTCGCTTAGTTCTTGAACTCGAAGGCGAAACCGTTTCCGAAGTTCGTTGTGGCATTGGATATTTACATACTGGTATCGAAAAGAACACCGAATATCGCACTTGGACTCAAGCCACCACATTCGTAACTCGTATGGATTATTTGTCACCGCTCTTTAATGAAACTGCGTATTGCTTAGGTGTAGAAAAACTGCTGAACATTACGGATCAAGTTCCAGAGCGCGCATCTGTAATTCGCGTGCTAATGATGGAACTAAATCGCATCTCATCTCACATGGTCGCACTTGGCACCGGTGCGCTCGAACTTGGCGCGATGGCCCCTATGTTTAATGCATTCCGCGAACGCGAAAAAGTACTTTCGACTTTCGAACGTATCACTGGCCTTCGCATGAATATGGCTTATGTACGTCCAGGTGGAGTACAGCAAGATTTGCCAGCGGGCACTGTGCAGTATGTACGTGATTTAGTTAAAGATTTACGCATTCATCTAAAAGATAATTCAGATTTGTTAGTTGGCAACACAATTTGGATGAAGCGCACCGAAGGTATTGGATATTTAGATTTAGCAGGTTGCACCACACTTGGAGTTACCGGCCCAGTGCTTCGTTCTGCCGGACTTCCTTGGGATTTGCGTAAAGCCCAACCTTATTGCGGTTATGAAAATTATGATTTTGATGTAGTAACTGCAGATACTGCAGATGTTTACGGTCGATTCTTAGTTCGCGTTAACGAATTAGAACAATCACTTCGAATAATCGAACAAGCTTGCGACAAGTTAGACAAACTTGATGGCGCACCAGTAATGGTTGCAGATAAGAAAATTGCTTGGCCAGCACAACTAGCAGTTGGTGCCGATGGTATGGGTAATTCACTTAACCATATTCGCGAAATTATGGGCACCTCAATGGAATCATTAATTCATCACTTTAAGTTAGTCACTGAAGGTTTCCGAGTTCCGGCAGGACAGGCATATGCTGCAGTGGAATCACCACGCGGTGAACTTGGTGCATATGTGGTTTCTGATGGTGGCACCCGTCCATATCGCGTTCATTTCCGCGAACCATCATTTAACAATTTGCAATCAACTGCTGCAATGTGTGAAGGCTCAATGGTCGCAGACATAATCGGCGCTGTGGCATCAATCGATCCAGTTATGGGAGGGGTTGATCGTTAATGTTTAACGCTGAAGATTTAGCAGTTATGGATGCGATTATTTCTCGATATCCACGTAAACGTTCGGCAATCATGCCATTACTTCATTATGTGCAATCAAAAGCTGGATATGTAACCAATGAAGGCATCGAACTTATTGCGCAGAAGTTAGAGATTGAAAGCGCAGAAGTTACTGCGGTTTCGACTTTTTATACCCAGTATTTAACGCACCCAGCAGGCGAATATCACGTTGGCGTTTGCATCAATACTTTATGTGCAGTTATGGGTGGCGATGCAATTTGGGATAGCGTTACCGAACATTTAGGAATTGGTAACCACGAAGTTACTGCAGATGGAAAAGTTTCACTCGAACGCATTGAATGTAACGCAGCTTGCGATTATGCACCGGTGGTTATGGCTAACTGGGAGTTCTACGACAACATGACACCACAGAAAACTAAAGATTTAGTGGACGGTGCGCGCAATGGAAATCCACCAGCACCGACTCGTGGACCAAAAAAGTTGCCAACATTTAAAGAGAATTCACGTGTGCTTGCAGGGCTTGATGATGGTTTGGCAAATGAAGGTGTCTCTGCTGGAGCAGCAACATTATTAGGTTTGAAGTTGAGCAAGGAAGGCAAATAATGTTAAAGCCAGTCTTATCAGCTAATTGGGATGAGCAAGATTCTTTTACCATCGAAGGATATAAGCGTCACGGTGGATATGAAGCTGCAAAGAAAGCTTT
>CAXBPX010000036.1:0-11197 GCA_963977625.1 uncultured bacterium | reverse complement strand
GTACCAACGCGCGTTTTTAAATATTAACTTTTCGTTTTTTAATTACTGATTTTCAGCCAATTCATATCCAGCTAAAAATGCTTCTGCCTCTAAATGGCGGGGATAGCGATGCAAGAATTGGTAAAACTCTGGCCCGTGATCTGCATGTTGCAGATGAATAGCTTCGTGATAGAGCACAAACTCCAAGACATATTCGGGCGCTCGTTGTAATTTGCTGGCTAAGCGAATAGTTCGATCTACCGAGGTACATGAACCCCAACGTTCGGTCATGGTCCGCCAAGCCACACTCACTGGGCGCAAAGTTATCTCTGGCGCGTATTGGCTTAGTAGTCGATCTGTTGCCGCCATTAGTTCAGAATCAGTTGGCGCAATCTCTTTGGCTCGAATTTTGGCGATCATCTCCGGAACTACTTGGCGCTCTTCAGCTTTTGAAAGTCTGGCGGGGATTGAGATGATGATTTTGCCGCCTTGTCTAAATGCGGCGATATTTCGTTTCCGTTTTTTGGAGCGGATCACCACAATCTCGCCTTCATCGATTCCAGGCAGAGTTTGCTCAATCACATTATCTATTGCGCTACTAATCTGACTACTTACCGGACTATTTACCTGGCTAAATCCTGAATTTTCTACCGAACTATCAACCACGACTTTATTCTTTCATCTCAATTTATGAAATATTGGGATATTTGTAAGGTGAAACACCATCAAAAATTTCCCTTGTCAAGTTTGCTTACGATGGAAAGAAAGTCTAAGTTTTGCCCCAGCAAGATCCTCGGATAACTTTTTCAATAGCTGCAAGGGGAAGGCAGTTATAGAAAATGGGCCCGAGGATTTTGCCTTTCCGAGCCACATGAAGTCATGAACTGAACGATCGGTTCCACATTTAGGTACGAAAGTCAGTAGATACTTGTACTAACGATTAGCTTTCGAACAATTTAGAAATGTCATCAGGTACTTCAGTTGAGCTGATGAACGCTAATGGATCTAAAAGCTCTTTCTCAGTTGGTAATAGGCCGGCCCAAACTTTATCTCTAGTTTCGATATCGCGTTTATTTCGAAGTTCGTGCCAGAAAAAAGTGGCTTCGCGAATTCGCTTTGGTGAAACTTCCAAATTAAAGAGCGCTTTAAATAATTGTTGGATGGGCGAATTTGATACGCGCTCGCGGCGAAGCAATTCAGAGAGCCCTGCAAGTGATGGCAATCGATTATCAGCTGCCAAAGTAATTACTTCTTCAACCCAACCATCGATAAGCGCCAACGCAGTTTCTAATTTTTCTAGCGCTGCAGCTTGTTGTGGTGATTCTTCAGGCGTAAATAAGCCATTATTTAATGCAATCGTGAAACTTTCAGGATTTTGCGGATCAAAACTTTCACCGGAAGCTTCCATATTTCGCATGGTTTCTTCGGCCTGTCGTTGAATTGCATCTAAATCAATGTGAATACCTTTTCCGTATTCTGCAATTGCTGATTGCATATATGAAACTAACCATGGATTACTTTCAAATAAACGAACTGTGGCTGCTTCGCGAAGAGCGAAATAGATGGCAATTTCAGTTTCAGGAATCTCTAAATCTTGGCCAAATTTGCGCAAAGTCTGCGGTAAAAGTGATGGTTTTGCAGCGCTCACAATTGGAAGCGCGGCATCATGTGCACCTTTTGATGCGCTAGCTAGTGCGCCAATGGTCTGTCCCATTTGAGTTGCCAACATACTGCCGATAAATCCGCGAAGTATCTGCGCCATTGGTCCAAGTTGCGCCGGAACTTGACCTTGCATTGTTGCCGACGCTTCTTCGACTAATTTAGTGACGGCATCAGTTAATCCAACTGCCAGCGGTTCGAATGTTCCGTGCCAACCTTCAATGCTGATGTTTAACCAATCCAATGGACTAATTGCAGGATGATCTGGCGTCACAATTGGAAATACAGTTGCTTGATCTAACCAAGTGTTTGCAATCGAAAGCGCTTCTTCACATTTAGCCTCATCATTTGCGCCAACTGGTTGGCTACCTTGAGCTTGTATAAAACTTTTAGCAACTTCTCGAATTACTTCTTTAGGCAGTGCGCTACCTGTGTTTAATCCATTCATTCCACCAAATAAATTTGCGGGATTCATAAATCCAAATTGCGGAGAAATTTTTTGAAATTCAGATTGCATCCGACGCATAATTTCGTTGATGTCGAAATTTTCTGGATTGTGCTCGGAGTTATTTTCGGCGTTCTCATCAGGTGGGCCAAAGCCAAATGGTGTCATTTTGACCCTCCTCACATTTTCTTTAAGTTGCTTGCCTATTACTTGTGTTGGTTATTACAGATGCGTGTAGTAAGGGTAACGGCCTGCGCGAAAGCGATATTCCCGTTTTCAATTTCTAAGCCCAAGGCCCATAAACTAGGGCCATGTCACCTGCCGCCACCGCGCTAATCTGGTGGATCGTCCCTGCGGTTGGCCTAATCGGAGCGCTTGGCTATGCGGTCTGGGTCTCCAAATTCAAACGGAAATATGAGAACGATGTATTGCGTTCTACCAGTAAATTCTCAAAGTTTCAGAACACCTTTCGTAAGTAGCTCCAAATAGGAAGATCACACAGGAAGATCAGATAGGTAGATAAGGAAAGCAATGTCCTTTAATAACTTCGGTAATCAATTCGGTAACAATTTTGGCAATCAATTTAGTCGAGATGTCCAAAAGTTGCGCCGCAATCCTTTAGCTGTCACCTTAATCGCGCTAGTAATTCTGGGCGGTATTTTGGTTTCAATCAGCTCTTTCTATGCGGACTTACTTTGGTTTAAGTCGGTTGGTTATGAAGCAGTTTGGCAAACCACGCTATTTACCAAAGTCTCATTGTTTGTGGTGGTCGGTTTAGTTACTGCGGCCATAGTTTTATTAAACGTGGTGATCGCATATCGCAATCGCCCTGTGTATGCACCGATGGCTGTTGAAGCAGATAACTTAGAACGCTATCGCACTCAAATCGAACCGAAGAAGAAGTTATTTGCATTTGGAATTTTTGCATTAGTTTTCTATATGAGCGGAAGTTCCGCCACGCCACTTTGGTCAGCATGGTTGCAATTTAAAAACGCTACAGATTTTGGCGTTAAAGATCCACAATTTGGATTAGATATTTCATTCTTTGCTTTTAAGTTACCTATGTATCAATCATTCATTGGTTGGGCAACTACTACTTTGGTGATTGCTTTAATTGCAGCGGTAGCGGTGCATTACGTATATTCTGCAATTCGTTTGCCACAACCTGGACAAAAGAGCTCCACCACTGGCGCAGCACAAGTCCAACTTTCAATTCTGCTTGGTTTAATTGTGCTAACCAAAGCGGTGGCTTATTGGTTAGATCGCTATGCGCTTCAGTTAAAACAAGGGCGTTTAATCACCGGATCTACCTACACCGATATCAACGCGTTACTTCCAGCTAAAGTGATTTTGGCGGGAATTGCAGTTGTGTGCGCCTTTTTATTCTTCTCAAATGTAGTTCGTAAATCATGGTCACTGCCGATAGTTGGGGTTGGTTTATTACTTGTTTCATCTTTAGTAATAGAAACAGCGTATCCAGCGATAATTCAACAGTTCCAGGTCAAGCCTTCAGAATCCAATAAAGAAGCGCCATTTATTCAGCGCAACATTGAAGCTACAAGAGCGGCATATGACATTTCAAATGTCGAAGTTAAAGATTACAACGCAACGCTTAGCGCTAGTGCGGGTCAGCTAACGAATGATGCCAATACCATCGCCAATATTCGTTTGATGGATCCAAACGTGCTTTCTGCTACTTATCGTCAGTTGCAGCAGATCAAGCCTTATTACACATTTGCTGATACTTTAGATATAGATCGCTATCAAATAAATAATACTCAGCGCGATGCAGTAGTTGCAGTTCGTGAATTAAATATTGATGGTAATCCAGTTCGAAATTGGATTAACGATCACTTGGTTTACACCCACGGTTTTGGTTTTGTAGCAGCATACGGAAATACTGTTGATGCAGATGGCAAGCCAAACTTTATTGTTGGTGATTTGCCGCCAACTGCAGGTCTTGGCAAATTTGAACCACGTATTTACTTTGGCGAAAATGTGCCGGATTATTCAATTATCGGTGGTAATTCCAAAACTGATGTGGAATTCGATTACCCAGATGATGCATCTGCCAACGGCCAGAAGAACACCACTTACAAAGGTAAAGGTGGCGTACCGGTAGGCAATCTATTTAATCGGTTAGTTTTCACAATCAAGTATCAAGAACAAAGAATCCTGCTCTCTAATTTGATTAACTCAGAATCAAAGATTTTATTTAATCGCAATCCACGCCAACGAGTTTCTAAAGTTGCGCCATGGTTAACTCTGGATGGAGATCCATATCCAGCGGTAATTGATGGCAAAATTAAGTGGATTATTGATGGTTACACCACCTCTGCTGGTTATCCATACGCGCAAAAGACCACTCTTTCAGGCGCAACCAGCGATGCGTTAAGCGCTAATTCCAATGCAATTACCGCGCAGAGCGATCGCACCATTAACTACATTCGAAACTCCGTAAAAGCAACAGTTGATGCTTACGATGGCACGGTTTCACTCTACGAATGGGATGTTAGTGATCCAATATTAAAGACTTGGAATAAGGCATATCCAGGCGTAGTTAAGCCAAAGTCCGAAATCTCTAAAGCTCTGATGTCACACCTTCGCTACCCAGAAGATTTGTTTAAGGTGCAACGCGATATCTTGTCTTCATATCACGTACAGAATGCAACTGCGTTCTATGGTGGACAAGATTTCTGGCGCGTGCCTCGTGATCCATCAACATTTGGTGGCAACATTGCAAACCAGCCTCCTTATTACACAACTCTGCAGATGCCAGGCGATAAGAATTTAAGTTTCATGTTGGCAACGCCATTTGTACCTCGTGGTGGTCGTGAAAACTTATCTGCATTCGCAGCGGTAAATGCATCTCCTGGTTCGGAATACGGAAAGATCACGGTATTGCAATTGCCGCGCAGCACCAATATTCCAGGACCAACTCAGGTAGCATCAAACTTTGAAGCAAAACCTGAAGTTGCAACCACACTTTCTCTGCTTCGCCAAGGCGGATCTGATGTTGTGCTTGGTAATTTGTTAACACTTCCAGTCGGCGGCGGTTTACTTTATGTACAACCAGTTTATGTTCGGGCAACTGCAAATGCTGCGGCATATCCATTGCTACAGAAAGTATTGGTGTCATTCGGTGATCAAATTGGATTTGATGACAATTTGAAGGGTGCACTTGATCAAGTATTCGGCGGAAATTCCGGAACTTCTACAACTGGAACTTCAACTGGCGGAACTTCAAATTCTGCTACTACTTCATCACTTTCAGCAGCGCTAAATAGTGCAAGACAAGCAATTGCAGATGCACAACGCGCATTAACAAAGGGCGATTTTGCGGCATACGGAAAAGCACAAGATCGCTTAAAAGCTGCAATTAACGCGGCAATCGCAGCACAAGGCAAGAAGTAATTTCCTAAGTAAAGAAATCGAGTATTAATGTGAATAGCATTAATACTCGATTTTGATATTAAGTGCGCTTCTACTAAAGTTAGGTTTACCGACGCGGGGTGGAGCAGCTCGGTAGCTCGCTGGGCTCATAACCCAGAGGTCGTAGGTTCAAATCCTGCCCCCGCTACTAGAACACGTAAGTGTTAGTTGCGTAGCGTTTGTGAAGGTAGCTCGCCGTAACGTGCTTTGTATGCGGCGGCAAATCTACCGAGATGATTAAAACCCCAATAAAAAGCTACTTCAGCAACTGAAGCAAAATCCGAATCTGGATTGAGTAACTCATCATGGACTCGAGCAAGTCGATTTTGTTTGAGAAATTCCATGGGACTCAATCCTGTGTATTGTTTAAAACCAGCTTGCAAAGATCTAATGCTCACGCCTGTTGAACTTGCTAATTCGGAGAGCGTCAGTGGAAGATCGGGTGAATCAATACAAAGTTGCACAGCTTTTCTAATATTGCGTGGCATCGTCAACTCAGCCCCACAATCAAGCATTTCAGAGTAGTTGTGATGATGTGCATACAAAAGACCAGTGATGACAAGATCTTCATATTGTCTTCGAATTCCAGGATTCAGTGACAGTCCATTATTTTCAGCATCAGAGCAGAGAGTTTCCACAAGATTAAGCCAACTCTGAGCCTGCGGAGTTGTTAAATCCATACCTAAATCAAATTGAACTGGAACCGTTAAAGATCTACCAGTGATTTTTTCTAATTGTTCTTCAAGAACAGATCTATTGATATGAACAAGTAGCTGTGGGTTATTCGCACGCCACGTCATATCAAGTTTGCGAATGGGATTAGGCACGGATGCCAGACGAGAGTTTGACATGATTGACTCATCACCACAGCGAATCTCTGCCTCACCTGAAAGTGGAATTTGCACGAGATAGAATGAATTGAGTTCACCAGGGGTAATCTGAACTTCACTTCCATAATCAAGATAGTTGAGAGCGATTCGACCAAGATCAACGCGATTGTGGACCGCGTTAATCTGTCCATCTTTATCGGCAGTTGCTAACCGATGAGCACAGAAAACTTTTGCAACTAAGTCTCGAGTTTCATCCAAATTTTGACTTCGGAAAAGCGGATGCTCAACAAGTCGCTCACGATTGGGAAGCGCTGTTTGCATAAATCCTCCCGCCCATCAAGTTATGTCCGCCTCATCTTTTAGGCTTGTGGTGAGGTGGGAGTTTTCTCGCTCACTCTGGGAGGTGTCAATACCTCAGCTGCGCATTTAGGATATTAACCACGCTTAATGGCGAAAATGAACGGGGTCGCCCGCCTAGCGTGAGCAATTGAAAGTTCAATAGAGAAAGTACAGGGAAGAACGCAAAAGGGAGAGAGCATGAGTGGGATTTTGTCTGGAAAGAGCGCTTTAGTAACAGGCGGAGCTACCTTATTCGGAAGAGCGGTTGTAGCAGAGTTAGCCGCGGAAGGTGCAAATGTTCTCGTTGCTGACATCGATGAAGTTGGCGGAAAAGCGGCGGTCGAAAAACTTGGATCTCATGGAATTTTTCTCGCTACAGATGTAACAAATGATAATGATTTGCAAAGCGCAGTAGAAAAGACAGTTTCACAATTTGGAAGTTTAGATATTTTGGTAAATCTCGCTTGCTCTTATAACGATGCTGGTTCAGCGAGCACACGCGAGCAGTGGCAATCGACATTAAATATCAATCTCATCAGTGCCGCAATCGCTGGTGAAATTGCTCGTCCGCATCTAAAAAAATCTGGCCGTGGGGTGATTATCAATTTAACGAGCATTTCTTCAAAAGTGGCACAGATCGGACGCTGGGTTTATCCAGTCTCAAAGGCGGGAATGGTGCAATTGACACGTAATCAAGCGATGGATTACGCACCTGACAAGATAAGAGTGAATTCAGTATCGCCAGGTTGGACGTGGTCCGCGATTATGGACATGTTGTCCAAAGGTGATCGCAAAAAAACAGATCGAGTGGCTGCGCCATTTCATTTCACAGGGCGAGTTGGCGATCCAGAAGAGGTGGGTAAAGTCATTGCATTTTTAGCAAGTGATAAAGCTTCAGTTGTCACCGGTGCAGACTGGGCGGTTGATGGTGGTTACTCATCAATGGGACCAGAACAGGCTGTTCCTGCAATTCCGCAATTAGAGGCTTAAAAAATTAATCCAGTATAGGAAGTTTGAAAAAATATAGGGCCCGCTGCGAAAGCGGGCCCTATTGATTTTCGTGTGTAAGTGCTATTTCGTTGATTTAGCAATTACTTTCTTTACGACTTTCGCGTAATTGGCTGGGTTAATTGGAACATTCCACTCATTGAATCGAGTAAATGCGCTGACGTGAGTTTTCATATCACCAAGTAGCTCATCGATATTATGCATTGAGAATGGAATGATGTTGGTTCCGCGCGCATGTTTGCCCTCAGTTCGAGCTTCCATCCATGCCAACCGCTTATCAATCTGTTGAAGTCGAGAATCTCGCGACGGTAATTGGAACTGACCCTTGAGGTATGCACCAATCCAGACCGCACCAAATTCAGCATTCATCTGGCTAAAGAATGAAGAGTTATAGCCGTTGAATGCGAGATTAGGAGTGTCGAGCGGCAGTATCTGTCGATAAAGTCGGAAGTTTCCTCGTTCATCGGTAAGTTGGCGTTCGATCTCTTTATCAAAGAAGAGAACTCTCTGATGGAATCCGGTTCCGCAGATGATGTAATCGGCAGGAATAACTTTGCCATTTGAAAGATGAGCTTTACCAGCTTCCAATTTAACAATCTCTGCACCAACTTCTACCTTGAGCTTGCCGGCTTTTACTGCTTTGTAGAAACCATCCGTGGCAAGACTTACTGTTGAACGAGTAATGGTTTCAAGTGAAGTACCTGGATTTAGACCAAGATCATCAAACATTAATTGCTTACCAATAACTTTTTGAACAGATCCCAACATTCCATTTCGCACGCCTTTACCTTTACCGTGAAGGAATTTCTCAAATCCCTTGAGTTCGATATAGGGGAATAGCGCCTCTCCCATGCGGGTGAGAAATAGCATCTTGTAGTTGAGAACTTCTTTAAGTTTCTTAGGAACTTTCCATAATAAATGGCGAGCAATTACGGTTGTGTTGGCAGAAGTTCCGACCGTTGCCATCGCAACATCGCAAGCGGATTTTCCATAACCGACTATTAAAACATTCTTACCTTTAACATCAGAGAGGTTATGGAAGTCAACTGTGTGCAGAATTTTGCCACCAGCTTTTGTAAACTCATCAGCACCTTTGTACTCAGGTACAAATGGATCGCTAAAAATTCCATTTGCCACGATGAGGAAGTCAACATTCTCTGCGCGAGATCCTTTGGAATCACTGACTTTGAGTGTCCAACTGTTATCTGAATTTAGTGATGCTTTCTCTACAGAGGTATTGAGGTGAATGCGGTCATTAATTCCAAAATGAGAACAGTAACCAGCAATATATTTTTGAACTTGCTCACCAGACGGCCATTCCGGGGTTCCCTTTGGATAGGGATAATCAGTGAAGGCGTATGTGCTACGCACATTTTGGGTTGATAGTCCTGGGTAGCGACGAGAACTTGCCCAAACGCCGCCAACTTCCGATTCTTTTTCGAAGACGACGGTATCGAAACCGAAGTCGCGAAGAATTTTTGCTGATGTCACGCCGGCAAAGCCAGCGCCGATGATGCCAATACGTTTTTTCTGTGAAGTAGCCATTGAAAAATCGTAAAGATTATGAGGTGAGTAAGTTATCCACGGTACGCAAGCGGTATCCGGTTCACGCAGATGTAGGGCAACGCTGAATGGGGACTTCTAGAGGAAACCTTTATCGAATTCTAATTCGAAGCGAATTGAGTACAACAAAAAGACTCGAGCCAGCCATGGCCGCTCCCGCATACATTGGGTCAAGTAACCCTAGCGCGGCAATGGGAATTCCAATTGCGTTATAGAGAAATGCCCAGAGTAAATTTCCTTTGATGGTGCGAAGCGTTTTCGTTGAAAGTTTTAACGCATCAAGTGCTGCATAAAGTGTCGGTCTCATTAGCGTGATATCTGCGCTAGAGATTGCAGTATCAGTGCCCGTACCCATTGCCATACTGAGATCTGCGGCAACGAGCGCAGCGGCATCATTGATGCCATCTCCAATCATGAGGACGCGCTTATTTGTTTCATTCTTCTTTTGTGAAGCGTTATGTTTGTGTTGAGAAATATGAGACGACTTCTCACTCTGTAATTTCTTAATCAACTCAACTTTATTCTCTGGACGGGCATCGCTAATTGTTCGTTCACGTGGAATTCCCACTGCATCCGCTAACTCATTCGCTGCACCAGCATGATCGCCAGTGATGAGCCATGTTTCGATCCCTGCCGCATGAAGCGCGCTCACTGCATCACGAGCATCTGGTTTCATCGTGTCGCCCACTTCAATCGCGGCGAGTGCGATGCCATCGACTGCAACAACTGAGATGGTGTTACCGCGCGAGTGTGCGCGTGCGATTGCGTTGCTAATGTCAGGAGGAAAAGCGAGAGTTGCTCGGAGTACTGAATCTGGCGTACCGATAATGACTGGAAGTTCTTTGCCATTAATACGAACTCGGGCTGCAACTCCAGCGCCAGTGGTGGAATCAAAATCTGTTGCTGGTAACGAACCACTTTCATGTGCAATGAGATAGCGAGTGATTGCTTTTGCAATGGGGTGCGTGCTCTCTGATTCGATGGTATTAATTGCGCTTCGCAGTTCGGTTAAATTCACAGCGAGTGCGCGATTTTCAACAAAAGTGAAGTCAATAACTTTCATCTCGCCTTGCGTCAAAGTCCCCGTCTTATCAAAAACAACGGTATTAATGGTGCTAGCAATTTCAAGCGAACTTGTTTTTCGCAAGACAATTCCACGTTGCGCGCCTCTACCGGTGGCAACAAGAAACGCTACTGGCGTTGCTAATCCGAGCGCACATGGGCAGGCGATGACTAAGACAGCAACCGCCGTTGCAATTGATCGTTGTAGCGAATAACCGGAGAAGTACCACAATGCAAACGTTCCAGCCGCAATAACGAGAACGACAGGAACAAAGTAGGAGCTGATGCGATCGGCTAATTGTTGCAACGGTGCTTTTTCAGTTTGCGCAGTAAGTACCATCTGAGTAATTCGCGAAAGCTCCGTATCTTTGCCAATTCGTTCAGCGCGAATAATGACTCGACCGTTGAGATTGATGGCACCGCTAATCACAGTAGAACCGGGAGCAATATCGAGCGGAAGGGATTCACCAGTAAGAAGTGAGTTATCGACAGAGCTCTTTCCTTCAATAACAATGCCATCGGTGGGGAAACGTTCACCTGGTTTTACGACACAGTGATCGCCTATTTCTAACGATTCAATCGGTGCAATGACGGTTTCACTGCCCCGCACAATCGAAACTTCTTTTGGATTGAGTGAAAGTAGATGGGAGAGCGCGCTACCTGCCCGCTTCTTCGCTTTGCTCTCAAAGTATCGACCGAGAACAATAAAGAAGAGCACTCCTGCGGCAACTTCGGTGTAAAGATCGCCAGCGCCGGTTGCGTTTGCATAAATAGACCAACCATAAGCAGAGAGTGACCCTAGTGAAACCAAGGTATCCATCGTCGGATGCGCAATATTTCGAATCGCAGCGCGATGAATTGGCCACGCAATAATGAAAAT
>CAXBPX010000035.1:0-11209 GCA_963977625.1 uncultured bacterium | reverse complement strand
GGCGATCTTTATCAGCTGCAATGTTATTTAGCGCTTCCCATGACATACCGCCGGTAAGAGCGCCATCTCCTACTACTGCAACAACGGTCCGATCTTTCTGGCCAGATAATTCAAAACCTTTTGAAATGCCATCTGCCCATGAAAGGCAGGTTGAGGCATGAGAATTTTCAATTACATCGTGGCTAGATTCTTTACGAGATGGATAACCTGAAATTCCCCCGCGTTGGCGTAACTGATCGAAATCTTTGGCGCGTCCAGTCAATATTTTATGAACGTAAGATTGATGACCAGTATCAAAGAGAATTACATCGTTAGGTGATTCAAAGACTCGATGTAGCGCAATAGTTAATTCGACCACCCCAAGGTTTGGTCCTAAGTGGCCACCACTTTTTGAAACCTTTTCGATTAGAAAGGAGCGAATTTCGGCAGCCAGAGAATTTAGCTGGTCATTTGAAAGACCAACTAAATCGCGTGGTGAATTAATTCGCTCAATCACATAACAATCATACAAGCGAGCGGAGCACGTACTGCATGATGCCGCCATGGCGGTAGTAATCGGCTTCGCCAGGCGTATCAATTCTCACCTTTGCGGTAAATGATTTATCCCCCGCTTTAACCTGTACGGTTTTTGGAATCACGCCGTTGTTTAACTCTGTGATGCCAGTGATTTCGAAAGTTTCATCGCCTTTTAGACCAAGTGATTGCGCGTTCTGACCATCCGCAAATTGCAGTGGCAATACGCCCATTCCAATCAAATTAGAACGGTGAATACGTTCGAAAGATTCAGCAATTACTGCGCGCACACCAAGTAGCGCAGTTCCTTTTGCCGCCCAGTCGCGAGATGAACCTGATCCATATTCCTTGCCAGCCAAAATAACTAGCGGCACACCTGCTGCTTGATACGCCATTGAGGCATCGTAAATTGTTGTTTGCGATCCGCCATCTAGGAAGTTTTTGGTGAAACCACCTTCGACACCATCAAGTAATAAATTCTTAAGGCGAATATTTGCAAAAGTTCCACGAATCATTACTTCATGATTGCCACGTCGTGATCCATATGAATTGAAATCTTTACGTTCTACTCCGTGTTCGGTTAAGTATTTACCGGCTGGTGAATCAGCTTTGATATTTCCCGCAGGTGAAATGTGATCTGTTGTAACTGAATCACCCAAAATTGCCATAACCCGGGCACCAGAAATATCGGTAACCGGTTTTGGCTGCTTTGGCATCCCTTCAAAATAAGGTGGTTTACGAACATAGGTGCTCTTGGTATCCCATTCGAAAACTTTTCCGGTTGGGGTATCTAAAGATTTCCAGCGATTATCACCTTCGAAAACAGATGCATAATCTTTCTTAAACATCTCAGATGAAACTGCAGAATCAATTACTGATTGCACTTGCGCAGGGGTTGGCCAAATATCTTTTAGAAAGACATCGCTACCTGCTGCATCTTTGCCAATTGGATCTTTTTCAAAATCATGATTCATGGTTCCAGTTAGCGCATAGGCCACTACTAATGGTGGTGATGCTAAGTAGTTCATCTTTACATCTGGGCTAATACGGCCTTCGAAGTTGCGGTTACCTGAAAGCACTGCAGTAACTGCTAAATCATTTTCATTAACCGCTTTAGAAATTTCAACTGGCAGCGGTCCAGAATTACCGATACAGGTAACGCAGCCATAACCAACTAAATTAAAGCCAAGCGCTTCCATGTGCTTGGTTAAGCCAGCTTTTTCGTAGTAATCAGTCACTACCTTAGAACCTGGCGCCAAAGTGGTTTTGACCCATGGCTTGCTCTTCAGCCCTTTGGCTACGGCATTCTTTGCAAGGAGTGCAGCGCCAATCATTACTGATGGATTAGAAGTATTGGTACAAGAAGTAATTGAAGCAATTACTACGTCACCATTTTTTACTGTGGTGTTGCCAGCTTTTACTTCGCCCTTGGTGGTTTTCTCTGTGAAATAAGTTGGCAAATGTTTTTCAAGTGATGCTTTGGAATCTTTCAGCGCAATGCGATCTTGCGGGCGCTTTGGACCTGCAATAGATGGCACTACGGTTGCTAAATCAAGTTCTAACTCTTCAGAGAATCGTGGTGCGGCATCTGGGTTATGCCATAGACCTTGGGCCTTGGCATAGTTTTCAACTAGCGCAATCTGTTCGTCGCTTCGGCCAGTTAATTTCAAATAACGCAGAGTTTCATCATCAATTGGGAAGATGGCACATGTTGAACCATATTCTGGTGACATATTTCCAATAGTTGCGCGATTAGCCATTGGCACCGAAACCACACCCGGTCCATAAAATTCTACGAATTTTCCGACGACTCCATGCTTACGAAGCGCTTCGGTAATAGTTAGCGCTAAATCTGTTGCAGTTGTTCCAAGTGGTAATTCACCTTTTAATTTAAAACCAACCACTTTAGGGATCAACATTGATACCGGCTGACCAAGTAAGGCAGCTTCGGCTTCGATTCCGCCTACTCCCCAACCAAGTACGCCAAGTCCATTGACCATGGTGGTATGTGAATCGGTACCAACTACCGTATCTGGATAAGCACGAAGTACGCCATTTACATTTCGAGTCATAATTACTCGAGCTAAATATTCAATATTTACCTGGTGCACAATGCCAGTTCCAGGTGGCACTACTTTAAATTCATCAAATGCCGTCTGACCCCAACGCAAGAAACGATAACGTTCGCGGTTGCGTTCGTATTCAACATCTACATTCTTTTCAAAAGCATCAGCTGTTCCAAAGAAATCTGCAATCACTGAGTGATCAATTACCAATTCTGCTGGCGCAAGTGGATTTACCTTGGCTGGATCTCCGCCCAGCTCCACAATTGCTTCGCGCATCGTTGCTAAATCCACGATGCAAGGAACGCCAGTGAAGTCCTGCATCACTACACGCGCTGGCGTAAATTGAATTTCAGTATCTGGTTCGCTCTTTTCATCCCAATTAGCCAACGCTTTAATGTGCTCTGCCGTGATGTTTGCGCCATCTTCAGTGCGCAGTAAATTCTCAAGCAGAATCTTTAATGAAAAAGGTAGATTGCTGGCACCATCAATCTTTGAAATATCGAAGATTTCATATGACTTGCCGGCAACTTCTAAATTGCGTTTGGCGTTAAAAGAATTGGTTGACATTTGCGTCCCCCCTAAAAGTATCTTGATATCAAGATATCTTATTTGGCTCTAATAAACAAATACTTTCGATGTGTTGCGTCATCGGAAATAGGTCATAGCCATCAATCTGCGTAAGCCGCCATCCGGCAGCAATAAAGTCTTTGACATCACGCGCAAGTGATGCCGGGTCGCATGCGACATAAACAATGCGCGAAGGATTGATGCGTAGCAACTGCGCCACTACCTCTGCCCCGGCTCCAGCACGCGGTGGATCAAGTACCACTACATCAGCTCGTTTAATATTTTTAAGTCCCTTAACTACATCTTCGCGAACTACTTTGATATTTGAATACTCTTTGAAATTCTCGCGCGCCGAATCTGTTGCCGGAATGGAGCTTTCGATTAAATCTATGCGACCACCAGGGCCAAGCGCATCAATTGCAACAGAGGTAAATAAACCAACTCCCCCATATAAATCCAATAAATGTTCACCAGCTTTTAAATTAGCGAGTTTTAAGAATTGGGTAGTTAAAGTATCTGGAGCGTTGCGATGGCGTTGCCAAAATGCACCAGCTTTTACTAACAACTGCTTGCCTTTGACCTCTTTGATTTGATCACCTTGCGGAACTTCAACAGGTTGCATTGGTTCAAATTTTTCGGCGGCAATCTCTGCTACGTGTAACTCTTCACCAGCAATCAGGCAATCACTTATAGGAATGATTTCATGCGATCTGGATGCATAAATTCCAAAATTTCCGGTTTCATTTGCCACTCCTCTAATATGAGTGCGATACCTATTGGTTGGTGCTACTTCATGAACCGTGACTTCGATTTCCATTTTTGCAATGCGATTAAATTGTTCTTTGATTACTTCAGCCTTTAATTGTCGCTGATAAGGCAAATTCAAATGTTGGAAATCGCAACCGCCACATCTGCCTGCATAAACACAAGGAGCTTTGATGCGTTCGGGAGAACTTTCAATAATCTCTACTACATTGGCGCGTAAAAAACCCTTTGCCTTACTGGTTATTTCAACCTCAACCAATTCACCGGGAGCGGTATCGCGAATAAAGATAACTTGCCCATCATTTCGGGCAATAAAGTGGCCGCCATGCGCGACCTTTTCAACGCGAACCTGCATAGTGCGAGTTTAAGGTGTAGTCTGTAATTCCTATGCACGTTGTAATCATGGGCTGCGGTCGCGTTGGTTCTGCAATCGCCCTCGAACTAGAAACCGCAGGCATTTCGGTATCAATAATCGACCAATCTCGCGAAGCATTTCGCAGATTAGGTGGAAATTTCCAAGGTGAAACTGTTACCGGAATTGGTTTTGATCGCGATATTTTAATTGAAGCTGGTATCGAACGTGCAGATGCATTTGCAGCTCTTTCAGATGGCGATAATTCAAATATTTTGGCAGCGCGTGTAGCAAGAGAAGTTTTCGGAGTAAAAAGCGTAGTAGCACGAATTTATGATCCGGCGCGCGCCGAAATTTATCAGCGTTTAGGAATTCCAACGGTTGCCACCGTTACTTGGGCAACCGAACAAGTTTTGCGTCGTCTACTTCCTGGTGGTTCACGTGGTGAATGGCGCGACCCATCTGGAAAAGTTGCGCTACTTGAAGTTTCTATTCATCCAACTTGGCTTGGCCATCCAATCTCTGAAGTTGAAGCTCGCACCAATGCGCGCGTAGCATTTTTGACTCGATTAGGTGATGCCTTCATCCCAGATGAACATACCGTTTTGCAAGAAGGCGATTTATTGCATGTGATGGCACATGATGAAGATGTGGATTCAATTACCGCAACTATGAATGCGCAGGTCAACTAATGCGCGTTGCGATAGCCGGAGCCGGAAATGTTGGTCGTTCAATTGCACGCGAACTTATCGCTAATGGCCACCATGTGATGCTTATTGATAAAGATCCAAAAGCGATGAAATTAGAATCGGTCGCGGAAGCTGAATGGGTAATGGCCGATGCTTGCGAAATTGCATCTTTGGATAATGCCAAATTAGACCAATGCCAAGTATTAGTTGCTGCTACCGGCGATGACAAAGTTAATTTAGTGGCATCTTTGCTTGCCAAAACAGAATATGGCGTACCACGCGTGGTGGCACGCATTAATCATCCAAAGAATGAATGGCTCTTTGATAAATCTTGGGGCGTTGATGTTGCAGTATCAACTCCGCGCATCATTGCGGCATTAGTTGAAGAAGCAGTTTCAGTTGGCGATGTGGTTAAGTTATTTAGTATCGGAAAAGGCGCAGCGAATTTATTAGAACTGACTTTGCCTGATGGCTCTAAGTGCATCGGTAAAACTATCGATGAAATAACACTTCCTGATAACACTTCCATAGCCGCAATCGTGCGCGATGGCCGCGTATTTAATCCCAAAGGACATGATGTTTTTGCCGCTGGCGATGAATTGATTTTTGTCGCTTCAAATGTTTCTGAAGCGGTATTAAAAGCTTGCTTTATTCAGGCTTAATTTCTGGTTTGACGCTTGGTACCGTTTTAATAATTAACCAAGTCCACCAAATTACCAGCAAGAACAATGGATAACCCAAAACAATACTGGCGATGCCAAGTGCATTTAATTGATCGGCTTTGTAAAGCGGATACATAATTGCCAAGCGCAATACAAACATTCCCACCCAAATCCAACCTGCCATGACATAAACACGTTTGCGAGCTGCAACTTTGCGCCACTCTAAATTTTCACCGATGATCGGACCGATCACCAATCCTAAAATCGGCCAGCCAATTAAATTACCTACTGCATAAACGGCGGCATAAGCGCTATTTTTAATAAAGGAAGGAATGTAATAATCCTTTGCTTGGCCACCTTGTTTGGCAAACCAGGCACAAATTAAAACTCCGATAACGCCGCTTATTGCATGTTGCAAAGTATCGCGCTTAATTAAGCGCCAGATGGCCAGCACGGCACTTAGTGCGATGGCAGCATAAATGGCAGTTCTTAATTCATGTTGGATATTAAAGACAATTAGAAAGAGAATGGACGGTAAGCCATTATCAATTAAGCCACGTTTGCCACCCATCGCATTAACGATGGCATCCTTTTCTTGGCTCATGATCCAGTGCTTCCAAATCCGCCAGCACCACGTTGTGATTCTGGCAGCGAATCCACTTCATAGAATCTTGCCGATTCAAATTTTTGAAATACCAACTGCGCAATTCGATCTCCCCGCTTAATTTCAAAACTTTCAGCGCGATCTGTGTTAATTAGGATTATTTTGATTTCGCCGCGGTATCCAGAATCAATAGTTCCGGGTGCATTAACAATCGAAATGCCATTTTTAGCAGCTAAACCACTGCGCGGATGGGCCAAACACACATAACCTTCAGGTAGCGCAATTGCGATTCCGGTTGGAACTACTGCGCGTTCGCCAGGTGCTAACACACAATCTATTGCAGAGAAGACATCCATACCTGCATCTCCTGCTTTGGCGTATTCAGGTAGCGGTAAACCTTTATCTAATCTTTGAATCTGCACGATCATGGATTAATACCAAACATTTTGTCATTGATAAATCCATCTGCAGCATTCTTAACAAAATGTTCTATTCCCACCACGACGTATAACGCACTTGCCTTAAGCGCTAATTCGCCATCCGGGCTATTTAAACGACCTTCAGCTTCTGTGAAAACTTTGCGTCGTTCTTGGCCAGTTATGCGCGCATTAATAAATAATTTAGATCCCACTGGGATAGGTTTTAGAAAATCAGTATCTAAATGCCCAGTTACCGCTGGTACTTGTAATAAATACATTAATTTACCCAGCGCCTCATCAAATGCCAGCGATAACAATCCACCATGCGCTAGCCCCGGTGCGCCTTGATGCATTTCGGTAACGGTAAATTCGCAGGTGGCAGTTAAACCTTCGCCCGCAATAGATTTCATATGCAATCCAGTTGGATGATCAACGCCACAACCAAAACACATAGTTAAATGAGATGGAATCTCTTCTCCGGGTTTTGGTGCAAGCGGGTGGCGCTGCGGCATTTCAATAGCCATGCCGCTAATTTACGCTAGTTTTCTCATATGGACTCGAAAAATGCATACCGAGAAGTGCTAAATCCACCACTTTCATGGATGAGCTTTATCTTCTTTATGTATTTTTCGATTGCGGTCGCGATTTGGGGCGCATTTGATATCGAACAAGCGACAGTTACCATGGCTCTACTAATCGCAACTATGCCCTATCTCTGGTTTAAATTACGCATGGTCATCAGTATCGATGATGAATTGCGCATTAATCGAGCGCATATTGAATTGAAATATTTAAAGAATCCGGTAGCCCTTGATGCCACCGATTACCGCCAACTACGCACGGTTAAATTTGATGCGCGTAGCTTTCATGCCACCCGGCCATGGCTTAAAACCGGCATTCAAGTTTTTTTAAATGACGAACGCGATAAGACTAATTATTGGTTAATTGGCAGTAAAAATTACGAAGCGTTGGTAGAAAATTTAATTAAGCGCAGTCGCGACATACCGCAGTAGCGCCGCTACCTTTTGCGATATTTGTTACGTGCGAAACTAAGAAGCACTTGCTGCAAGTAAATTCATCTTCTTGCTTTGGCACCACGCGCACCGAAAGCTCTTCACCAGAAAGATCTGCACCTGGAAGTTCGAGATTTTCTGCTTCTTCTTCTTCATCAATATCGATTTTTCCGGATTGAACTTCGGCGCGCTTGGCTTTGAGTTCTTCTAAGGATTCTTCGTGGAGTTCTTCATCCGTTTTTCGGGGTGTGTCGTAATCCGTTGCCATTTTGCACCGCCTTTCTGCTGCTAAGGAATTTCTTCCGGAACGGGCGTAGGTTGCCCTATTTGACCCGTTATTTCCACTAAACCACGCGGACTCTGAGGTTATTCCCTGTTACTTGCGCCATTTACACGCTTAGCCAAGCGATCATCCACCAGCGCGCGCACATATGTGCCTTCAGGTCTGTACTCCTCTTCGAGCACCTCACCTTTTTCGTGAATCGCATTTACTAAATCGCCTCGATTGTAAGGAATCACCGTATCAATTTCGATATTTGGATGTGGCAAAGAATTTTCAATTGCACGTAATAAATTTTCAATTCCAAAACCAGTTTTAGCGCTAAAGGCAAAAGCGCTTGGTTCTTGTCGAAGTAACGACATAATTATTTCAGGTTTGGCGACATCTGCTTTATTAATCGCAATAATTTCTGGAACTTCGGCCGCACCGATTTCGGTAATAACTTGGCGCACGGCACGAATTTGTTCGAATGGATCTGGATGCGAACCATCAACCACATGCACAATTAAATCCGCATCCGTTACCTCTTCGAGGGTAGATTTAAATGCATCCACTAATTGATGCGGCAAATGGCGCACAAATCCCACGGTGTCAGTAAGCGTGTAAATACGACCTTCGGTAGTTTCGGTGCGACGTGTCGTTGGATCCAATGTGGCAAAGAGCGCGTTTTCGACCAATACTCCCGCATTGGTTAAGCGATTTAACAAAGAAGACTTACCGGCATTGGTATAGCCGGCGATGGCTACAGATGGAATGTTATTTCGCTGACGTTCTTGGCGCTTGGTATCACGCGCAATTTTCATCTCTGCAATTTCGCGGCGTAATTTTGCTTGGCGATCACGAATGCGCCGACGATCAGTTTCGATTTTAGTTTCGCCAGGTCCACGACCACCGATACCGGCACCACCTGCCGCGCGACCACCAACTTGACGTGATAATGATTCACCCCAACCACGAAGTCTTGGTAGCAAATAACTTATCTGCGCTAATTCAACTTGCGCTTTACCTTCGCGACTCTTTGCATGTTGCGCAAAAATATCCAGAATTAGTGCAACGCGATCAATTACTTTTACCTTAAGTTTAACTTCTAGCTTTTGTAATTGCGCCGGTGAAAGTTCGCCATCACAAATCACAGTATCCGCACCGCTTCCGGCAACCAATTCGCGAAGCTGCGCCACTTTTCCGCTACCAATATAGGTAGCTGGATCTGGTGATTCGCGGCGCTGAATTAAGCCATCCAAAACTTCAGCGCCAGCCGTTTCGGCAAGTGCCTTTAATTCTTGCAATGAATTTTCGGCCATTTCAGATGTGCCTTCGGTCCAAACTCCAACCAGAATCACTTTTTCCAGTTGCAATTCGCGATATTCAGCATCTGAAATATCTTGTAACTGAGTTGAGAATCCAGCGATACGACGTAAAGCGGCGCGCTCTGCAACTTGATCAGGAGTATTTATTAAATCTATTTCGGAATCGAAATCTGCTGCAACTCTGGCAGATTCGCGCAGTAGCGCTTCGAAAGCTAAATCTTCAGAATTATCGTTCAAGAAATTCTTCTATGTTTACTTCTTTTACGATTACTGCAGGGCCAGTCAATATGCCATTGCTATGTGCATCAATTTCTACAAAGAGACGTCCACCCGGAACATTGATTTCCCATTTAGTAGGCAAACTCTCTCTTTTTTTCTTGGCTGCGGCGCGCGCTACTGCCACAACTCCGGTACCGCAGCTCTGAGTTTCGCCACTGCCACGTTCGTGTACTCGCATTTTGACGACGTGATCACCAGTAAATTCCACAAATTCCACATTTACACCTTCAGGGTAAAGTTCTTTTGGCCGAACCATCGGTGGATGTTTTAGCGATCCAACTTTTTCAACATCATCTACAAAGACCACCGCATGTGGATTGCCAGTACTAATGTGATAGCCATTCCATAAACCGCTATCAGTTCCGGCCGTAACTTCATCGCCTTCATCTACCACTTGTCCCATATTTACCGTGATATCGCCATCTGCTGGCACGCGCATATGTTTTACGCCATCGCGGGTATCAATTGGAAAAATCCCTGGCGCTTGCAGATTTTTTTCAATCAAATACTTAGCCATCACCCGAATTCCGTTGCCACACATTTCTGCAAGCGATCCATCTGCATTTCGATAATCCATAAACCATTTATCGTCTCGTTTTACGATTCGAATTAAGCCATCTGCCCCAATGCCGCTTTGACGATTGCAGATGCGCGCGGTTTCGGCAGAGGAGATTGATAAATCCCCCACTGGGTCATAAACCAACACGAAATCATTATGAGTTCCGTGTCCGTAGGCTGCTTGAATACTCATTAAATAAATTTTAACGCTTTCTCTAAGAACGGCGCTTCAATCCAATTGATTCGTGCTTCGCGTTTGAACCAGGTCTCTTGCCTACGTGCATATTGGCGCGTGACAATGATGGTTTCTTCAATTGGATCCATATTTAAACCCATCTGAAATTCAATAATCTGCGCATAGCCATGACCCAATCTTGCGGTGGTGCCAGACATCAATCCATCTAAAACTAAATCTCGCGTCTCATCGATCAACCCATTTTCAAACATTTGCTCTGCGCGCACCGTGATTCTTTCATCCAAAACTTCGCGCGGTACAGATAATCCAATCCAAATAGCATCGGGATAGTAACTGGCACCTGCTTGCGGCAAGTTGGCGGTATACGGCTTACCAGTTATTTCAATTACTTCTAACGCTCTGATTACTCTGCGCAAATTTTGACTATCAATTGCAATGGCTGCAGCTGGATCCAACTCTTTTAATCTTTCATACATAGCCGCTTTACCAAGTGCTTCAGCTTCGGTATTTAAGCGATCCCGTATTTCTGGATTGGTTTCCGGAAAGTTCATTTCGTCCACTACGGCTTTGATATACAAGCCAGTGCCACCTACCAAAATTGGTCGCTTTCCGCGCGCGATGATGTCATCTATGACTTTGCGCGCTTGGTGCTGATACCAAGCCACATTGGCATCTTCGGTTATATCCAAAACATCAATCATGTGATGCGGGATTCCTTGCATCTGATCTGGCATCACTTTGGCAGTACCAATATTCATATTGCGATAAAAACTCATGGTGTCGGCATTAACAATTTCGCCGCCCACTTCTTTGGCTATATCAATCGCTAGCTGCGATTTACCCGATGCAGTTGGACCGCAAATAACAATCAGGCTCTTATTCATCATGGTTGATTAGGGCTTTGTAGAATTAAAAAGTTTTGGAATACCCAACATGGTG
>CAXBPX010000034.1:0-11247 GCA_963977625.1 uncultured bacterium | reverse complement strand
AATTACGTCCAGCTTTGGAGGCAAGAAATTCACTTGTATTAAAAGTGGGAAGAAATTAATTTGGGATAAAGGCACTAGCATCATTCAAAAAGTTCCAACTCCAACTTCATCTCCAACTTCATCTCCAACTTCATCTCCAACTCCAATGCCAAGTCCTAGTTCTAACTCTCCAATCGAGCCTGGCGGATCTTGCAGCAAGGAAGGCGACTTGCAACCACTTAATTCTGGCCAAGTAATTTGCCAGAATGGAAAATGGTCACCTTATAACAGCTCTTCTGGCTCTAGTTCTCCAGGATCGACTAACTCTGGATCAATAGTTTCGACAGAATGGATATATCTGGCTTCCTTGACAAGTGGAAATGGTTTGGGAAATGTCTCTGATCCATCTTTAGTTCAAGAGCCTTCAGGAAAAATCCGAATGTATTTCAAAAACGGAAATGATTCCGAAGCAAAAATTACAGGTTTTGACAATTACATCCACTCGGCAGTTTCTTCTGATAACGGAGTGACCTGGACTGTCGAGTCTGGTGTCCGAATGGCTGTAACTTCTCCAGTCGAAGTTCTTCCAAAAGTAGGTGGCGGTTACCAAGCTTGGGGATGGAAGCATTCTCCCAGTGGTGACAGCATGTACTACGCAGAATCATCAGACGGATTAACATTTAATGAAATCACGATTTCTGGTTTGGACCCAAAAACTTGCAAGAATTCATCAGGTCAATCAATTGCACCACTAGGTGATCCATCGATTGTTAAGTTATCTGATGGAACTTGGTTACTCCATGCTCAAGGAACGGGCGTAGGCGATACGGGGCCTAACTTTGCACGATGGGCATGTGTTGCAACTTCTCCCGATGGGAAGACTTGGACAGCGGTCCAGTCGCGCTCTTATGGTGGTTCAACGGATGTTACGACCAATCCAGCCATTTACTTGAATAGCGCTGGAAAAGTTGAATGGCTCTGGCCCACTTATGATTCATTGATTACACGAACTGGTGATGGCACAACTTTTGGAACCTCAACATCATCTATTGCCGCCAACGACCCAGAGAGATTAGATTTAGCAAACGGTACTGAATTGCTAGCTTATGGAAACTTTGACAATCGCAGTGGCGGCGTCATCGTTATCGCAAAACGTCAAAAGACCTCATACTCAATTCAAAGAGAGCAAGGAACTCCAGGCGTAATTCGCGGCTCAGTTATTACTTGGTCAATTTCTGGAGCAACACAAAGTCAAGTCACTGTTTGGAACTTTTGCATGAACAAGAAGTACACAGATATTGCAGGAGCATCAGTAACTTATGAAACTGTATCGGGAATGTTAAAAGTCAATGAGAGGGACCCATCGAATACACATGGGTGTGCGTATGTTCTTGTGGGTGGCGAGAAAGTAATTGGATAAGCGCCACTGATTAAACACGACATTTAGCCAGGACACTGCCACAGCTCTTGTAATAACGTGGACGATACTGGGATCGAACCAGTGACCCCTTCCATGTCAAGGAAGTGCTCTACCGCTGAGCCAATCGTCCAGGTAGCGCAATGCTACTTCATTATTTTCGCACCTGATTTATTTTTTTAATACTGACAAATAATTTAAATCTATTTAGACCAATAAGCCAGAAAGAACATGGAGGTGGAAACGGGATTTGAACCCGTGTAGAGGGATTTGCAGTCCCTTGCCTCGCCTCTCGGCCATTCCACCAAAGTTGGTATTAAAACTGCGAAATAAATAATTGGAGCGGACGACGGGGTTCGAACCCGCGACCTGAACCTTGGCAAGGTTCCGCGCTACCAACTGCGCTACGTCCGCAAGGGTGCAAAATCTAGCGTAAGAGGTCAGGCCAGCGCAAAAGCGATAAATTCACCTATATGGAGAGCGCGCTTTTCTGGATGGGTGGCTATCAAGCTACTGAATTAATTCAGATTACAAATAATCCGGAAGATATTGATGATGGCTTTTGGGCAATCTCCACAACTTTTGCCGGAGATTTTATTGGCGCAAAATTTGGCAAAGTTGAGAAGCGTGAATGGGAACATCCATATCAACCACTAAAAAATCGCAATTGGATTTCATCTCATACCCAAATTGAATATTGCAAACTTGTTGAAGATTTTAGAAATGAAATCGCAGAAGGAAATGTCTACCAAGTAAACGCTTGCCGCGTGCTAACAAACCAAACCCAAGAAAGTATTGCTGGTTTACTAGCGGGAGTATTAGCGAAAAACCCTGCCCAATATGCAGGATATTTGAAAATCCCAGGACTTGAAATTACCTCCGCTTCTCCTGAATTATTTCTAGAACGTCGGGGGAATATGTTGAAAAGTTCCCCAATTAAAGGCACCAGGAAAACGGGTTTAAGTGGACGCTTTCCAGAGAAGGATGAATCTGAAAACGTTATGATCGTAGATTTAATGCGCAATGATTTAGGCAGAGTTTGCATTGAAGATTCGGTGCAAGTTGAAAACTTGCTGAAAATTGCGGAATTGCCCGGTTTAACTCATTTAGTAAGTGATGTCATTGGTGAATTAAAAGCAAATACCACGTGGTCTGAAATCTTTAGTGCAACTTTACCGCCGGGCTCTGTAAGTGGCGCCCCTAAAAGTTCAGCAATTAAATTGATAAAGAAATTAGAAGGAGTAGATCGTGGTCCGTATTGCGGTGCCTTTGGATGGATTCACGGCAGCCGAGCAGATCTTGCAGTTGCCATAAGAACATTCTGGAGTGATGGGCAAAATGTGAAATTTGGTACCGGGGCCGGAATTACTTGGGGTAGTGATGCCTTAGCTGAATGGGAAGAGACTGAATTAAAAGCAGCCAGGTTAATTGCAATTGCTAATGGTGAATTTTGATGAGAAACCTAGGAGATACATGGGCAAGCGGGAATGGATTATTTGAAACCATTCGAGTTGAGGATGGCAAAGTTTTCGCTTTACATCGACATCATTGTCGAGTTAAGGAGAGCGCAGAGAAATTAGGTTTTGAAATTCCAGATGAGGAATACGTTGCACGCCAGACTTACCAAGTAATTCAGAATGAAGCTTTTAAATTAGGCCGCTTGCGTTGGCACTTCAATCGCAATCAGGAATTTTCCATTTCTTATGTGCCATTTGAAGATCCGACACGACCTGCAAATCTGATGATTTTTGATGAACGTAAGTCTGATTTTGAAATTCAAAATAAGGAATATCCCTACAAGAATTTGGCCCTTTTAGAGATAGCTAAAAGTAGAAATTTTGACGATGGAATAATAGTTCGAAGTGACGGTCAAGTTGCTGAAACTTCAATGGCTACGCTCTTACTTAAAATCAATAGCAAATGGATAACCCCACCGTTATCTAGTGGCATCTTAAATGGTGTGGTCCGAGCTTTAGTTTTAGAAGCAGGGTTGGCGCACGTACAACGGATAGATGAAAATGAATTAAAAGTTGCCGAATCAGGATTATTGCTGACTTCACTTAGAAATGCACAGAATATTGGTGCAATTTCAGGACGCGATCTAATTATTGATGAGATTAAGTGCGCGCAGATACATAAATTAATGCAGGAATTTAAAGGGCATTAGGTAGACTTGCGCTCATGTCCGAAATCTCTATAAAGGTTAATGGCCAAGCTAAAAACGTAGCTTCAGATCAAAAGCCTACCCATTTGTTTGCAGACCAAAAGGAGATTGTGGTCTGTCGTATAAATGGAGAACTCAAGGATTTATGGAGCGATTTAAAAGATGGAGATGTAGTCGAAAGCGTAAGTATTTCATCGCCAGATGGATTAAATGTTTTACGCCATTCCACTGCTCACGTAATGGCGCAAGCAGTACAGCAAGTTTTTTCCCAAACACGTCTCGGAATTGGCCCTCCGATTAAAGATGGGTTCTACTACGACTTCGATCCAGAGCGACCTTTTAATCCAGAAGATTTAGAAAAACTGGAAAGCGCGATGCGCAAAATTATTAAAGATGGTCAACGATTTCGCCGTCGGGTCACCACTGAATCAGATGCGCTAAAAGAGTTGGCTCACGAACCATATAAGTGCGAATTAATAGGAATCAAAGCCAAACCTGGTGATGAAAGTGACGAATCTTCTGTCGAAGTAGGCGGCGCAGAGCTAACAATTTATGACAATTTAGGTCGAGACGGCCAACCAGTTTGGTCTGATTTATGCAGGGGACCGCATCTACCTTCCACCAAACATATCCCGGCATTTAAATTGATGCGCACAGCAGCTGCATATTGGCGTGGATCCGAAAAGAATCCGATGTTGCAACGAATTTACGGCACCGCTTGGCCATCGCCGGAAGAGTTGCAGGCATATTTAGATCTCTTAGCAGAAGCGGAAAAACGAGATCACCGACGATTAGGAAACGAACTCGATCTTTTCTCTTTCCCAGATGAAATCGGATCGGGATTGGCAGTGTTTCATCCAAAAGGTGGCGTAGTTCGAATGGCGATGGAAGATTACTCGCGCAAGCGCCACATCGAAGAAGGTTATCAATTTGTATATTCGCCACATTTAACCAAATCAACGCTTTTTGAAGTATCTGGACATTTGGATTGGTACTCCGAAGGAATGTATCCACCAATGATTATGGATGAAGAACTTCATGCAGATGGCACCATTAAGAAGCCGGGCCAGAAGTACTACATGAAACCTATGAATTGCCCAATGCATATTTTGATTTACAAATCACGGGGTCGCTCATATCGCGAATTACCGCTTCGCGCCTTCGAATTTGGCACTGTATATCGCTACGAAAAATCTGGTGTGGTACATGGATTAACACGTGCGCGCGGTTTTACCCAAGACGATGCGCACATTTTCTGTACCAAGGAACAGATGCCATCAGAATTGGATTCTTTATTGACTTTCGTGCTCAACCTACTTCGCGATTATGGTCTGCAAGATTTCTATCTGGAACTTTCAACTAAGAATCCAGAGAAGTATGTGGGTGATGATGAGGATTGGGATAAAGCCACTGAGATTTTGCGACAAGCAGCCGAGGCACAAAAACTTGAATTAGTTTTAGATCCTGGTGGAGCTGCCTTTTATGGTCCAAAAATTTCAGTGCAAGCCAAAGACGCAATCGGACGTACTTGGCAGATGTCTACGATTCAAGTTGATTTCCAGTTGCCACAGCGCTTTGAAATGGAATATCAATCAAGTGATGGTTCACGCCAGCGCCCAGTAATGATTCATCGTGCCTTATTTGGATCAATAGAAAGATTCTTTGGAGTCTTAACCGAACACTATGCCGGAGCATTTCCACCATGGCTAGCTCCGGTACAAGTTATGGCGATTCCAGTTGCGGATGCGTTTGCGCCATATTTACAAAAAATCGTCAATGAAATGCGCGCCCAAGGAATTCGAGCTGAAATAGATCTATCTGATGATCGCATGCAGAAGAAAGTTAGGAACGCACAAATGGAAAAAATTCCATTTATGCTGATTGCTGGTGAAGAAGATCAAGCAAACCATGCCGTTTCTTTCCGCTTCCGTGATGGCACACAGAAAAATGGAATTCCAGTAAAAGATGCCATCAAAGAAATTCAGGAAACTATTAAGGAACGCAAGCAGGTTTAAATGGAATTTCTCGAAGGTGGAGCCGGGATGCCAGATGCTTGGGCCAGACTTTGGGCACCGCATCGAATGGACTATCTAAAAGGTGAGAATAGACCACTAACAGGCAATGATATTCCTTGTCCTTTCTGTGAAATTCCAAATCGCAATGATCGTGAAGCACTGATTGTGCATCGTGGCAAAGAAGCTTATGTGGTGATGAATTTGTATCCTTACAATCCTGGCCATTTATTAATTTGTGCCTTTCGGCATATCGCTGATTTGACTGACTTATCAGAATCGGAACGCAATGAAATCTCTGCTTTAAGTGTTCATGCGATGAAAACTTTGCGAAAAGTTTCAAATCCGGCGGGATTTAATTTAGGAATGAATCAAGGAGCAATAAGTGGAGCAGGTGTCGCGGCACATATTCATCAGCACATTGTGCCTAGATGGTCAGGCGATGCTAACTTCATGCCGATTATTGGCCAAACCAAAGTACTCCCACAATTATTAACTGACACCCGGGATGCACTAGCCGAAGCTTGGTAGCGAATTTAAATATTTCTTGACGATATCAATTCCCAATTCAAATTCGGGATCGTCAATTAAAACTGGTATCGCAGGGAAAAATATCCCAGATGCAAACCCATTTTCGCCGGCTGCTTCTAATTGCTCTAAATATTCGGTTCTAAATTCTGAGACTAAATCGACATGTTCGGTATCTGCAGCGGTATGTTGACTATTTCGATAATTCATAATCTGCAATTTTTCTAAATCAATTAAGGCGCATGGAGTACCGTCATCATCATGTAGAACTAAAAACGGTGTGGCTACATCATCAAGTAACCTTTTAGCTAGCAAGATTGCATCATCGAAATCTTGTAAACCTTCATTGAAACCAGTAATAACCAAAATTCGTGGTGTCAGGTAATCATCAAATTTATGCCAAAGCTCAATTGTGGATTGATCGATTCCGGAACTGGCATTTATTGCAAATATTGCTGCGGTGATTTCACCATCAACATCATTGGAAACGGGGGTGCCAATCGCATTGGAAAGTGCAGAAGTGGCAGCGCTTGGATGACCAAATAAGCGCCAGTTTTTTCCGTTTTCCATGGAATAAAGCCTACGATGTACCCATGATTAGTTCGCACATGAAACCAGCGGTGGTCAAAATTATTACGCCGTTCTGTCGCGGACTATTAAGAATTGGTATTTCACCTAACATGATGACGATATTTGGTACCGCTATCGTGGTACTCGGTTCCTGGTTTCTCTTAGCGCAAGGAAAATTACTGGCGGCATTCTTTGTAATCGGTGCGGCGCTATTAACCGATTTATTAGATGGCACAATGGCGCGAATTTCACAGAACGGGGCGAGTGTTTGGGGTAGTTTCTTAGATTCCACCCTTGATCGAATCTCTGATGCGGCGGTGCTATTAGGGCTTAGTTATTACTTATACAAAGAAGATAATCAATTATTTTTAGTTTCCATGATCACCATCGCAGTTTCCGCATTAGTTCCTTATGCACGAGCCAAAGCAGAGAGTTTGAATATTCAATGCCAAGGTGGGTTTGCTGAGCGTTCAGAACGTTTACTACTTCTTGGATTCTTCGGATTGCTTTATGCCCTAGGTATTTCTTGGGCGCTGCCAACCGGAGTATGGCTAGTGCTAATACTTTCGGCAATAACCGTGATTCAACGCATGTTGATCGTCTGGAAAGCAACCAGAGGCGCATAGTGGTGGCTTACGCCTATCTAATTGGTTGGCGCATAGTTAGATTCCTTCCTGAATCATTTGCGTATCGTTTCTTCTACTTTATCGGCAACTATGTTTACCGAAAAAATGGCAAAGGTGTTCGACGACTCAGATCAAACATGCAACAAGTGACTAATTTTGAAGGCGTCAAACTTGAAAAATTAACTAAAAATGCGATGCGTTCATATATGCGATATTGGTGTGACACCTTCCGCATGCCAGATTGGTCACCTACAAAAATAAATTTTGAAGTTGAATTAGTTAATGGTGAATATTTAACAGATCCACTTGATAATGGGCGAGGAGTGGTAGTGGCATTGCCACATTCTGGTAATTGGGATCATGCAGCAGCATACTTTTTAGGACGTGGTTATCGGGCGGTTACGGTCGCAGAACGTTTAAAGCCAGAAAGAGTTTTTCAAGCTTTCTTAAAATATCGCCAAGATCTTGGGCTCGAAGTTTTGGCATCAGATATGCGCAGTATCCCGACTCTTATTAAGCGAGCAGAAGAGGGCTGCATCATTGCTTTAGTGGCAGATCGAGATCTAAGCGCAAACGGCACTCCTGTTAATTTCTTTGGCAAGAGCGCGAAAATGCCTGCCGGTCCAGTAGTAATTTCACAGAAAGCAAATGTTGATTTGGTAGGCGCTTTTATTGTCTATACCAAAAATTCAATCAAAATCTACTTTGAAAAATTAGAGAAAAGCGTGCAAGCCGAAGCAGATTTTTTTGCAAAACATATTGCAGCGCATCCAGTTGACTGGCACATGTTGCAAAGGATCTGGCTAGATGATTGATCGCTTATTAAACATTGGAATTGTTTGTCCGTATGGTTGGGATGCGCCAGGTGGTGTGCAAGCCCATATTGCAGATTTACGTACTTATTTAGTTAATCAAGGACATCAAGTTTCGGTATTGGCGCCAACTGCAGATGAGGAAAACTTGCCAAGTTGGGTAGTTAGCGCCGGTAAACCTATTTCGATTCCCTACAACGGAGCGGTAGCGCGAGTACTTTTTGGACCAGTTGCATTCGCCAGAGTCAAACAATGGATTGCTGAAAATAATTTTGATTTGTTGCATTTACACGAACCGGCTATTCCAAGCGTTTCGTTACTTGCTTGTTGGGCCGCTGAAGGTCCAATGGTCGGAACTTTCCATGTTTCGGCAAAGAAACAGAAGGCCAGTTTTGCAATTGTGCCAATCCTAGAACCAGTCATTGAAAAACTTTCGGCCAGAATTGCAGTTTCTGAAGCTGCTCGTGAAACTTTGATTTCACATCTAGAAACAGATGCGGTAGTTATTCCAAATGGAATCTACGCAAGAAAAATGGCGGGCAAAGTAAGAAGCGATTGGAGCGGACAGACGCTCGGATTCATGGGTCGTTTTAATGAACCAAGAAAAGGTTTAAGAGTACTGATAGATGCACTGCCAATAATTAGCCGTTTTCTACCTGATGTAAAAGTATTAGTAGCCGGTCCAGGTGATCCGGAGGAATTCCTTGCGCAAATTGATCCACAACTTCGAAATCGAATCGAATTTTTAGGAAAATTAACTGAATCAGAAAAGGCAGATTTCATGTCATCTGTTGGCGCTTACGTAGCACCAAATACTGGCGGTGAATCATTCGGAATCATTTTGGCAGAAGCATTAGCAGGAGGCGCTGCGGTGGTCGCAGCGGATATTCCTGCGTTCGTTGCATTACTTGAAAATGGAAAATACGGGAAACTTTTCAAATCTGAAGATGCAACTGATTTAGCAAAAGTAGTTATTGAATTACTAAGGGATCAGGATGCTAGAAACCAAATGGCGCATTCGGGTCAAGAATATGCACAGAAGTTCGATTGGGATGTGGTGGCGCGGGATATTTTTGAAGTTTACGAAATGGCGATTGTAGGTAGCGGTAAAGTAGGTTTAGTTTCAGATAATCGTCCATGGAATAGGATTTGGAATCGCTAGTGTCACAAAATGCGCTCTATTTAACTTTACTAGTTCTATTTCTCTGGTACTTATCTTTTACCGCCACCAGATTAGATAGATTGCATCACCGAGTCGAAACCAGCTGGGCAGCCCTTGATAGTTTGTTACAGCGCAGAGCTGCAATCGCCCTTGAAATTGCGCATTCATCTTTTGCAGACCCAGGTTTATCTTTGATCTTAAATCAAGCTGCACATCAGGCAAGAGAGGCCGATATTTCAGAGCGTTCGGATGCGGAAAGCGGCTTAACTGGCGCACTTGGATTACTACTTTTAAATACCTACGAGAATACTAATGATGAATTACTTAAAGAATTAAGCGATGTTACAGATAAAATTCGAGTAGCAGTTAAGTTGCATGTCGAAGCTGTAAATCGCACCCAATTAGTTCGTCGCAAGTTAATTGTGAAAACTTTTAGATTAGCTGGACGCGCTCCATTACCTAGTATTCATAAGTTTGAAGATGATGCGATTTAAGCAAATTAAAGTAATTTCCTGGTTAGCGCTTTTAGTGCTGACAGCTTGCGCTACAAAACCGGTTTCTGCAATTAGCGGAAAAGAAGCGATTGATGGACCAATAATCGTGGTCAAAATCGATGATACTCCGGATGCACATCCGCAAGTTGGGATTGATAAAGCAGATTTGATTTATATAGAGCAAGTCGAAGGTGGTTTGGTTAGGTTAGCGGCTATTTTCTCAACCCAAATTCCAGATCAAATTGGCCCAGTGCGTAGCGCACGAATTTCAGATATAGAGTTGATGTCGCAATTTGGAAAGGTGGCATTTTTCTATTCCGGTGCGCAGAGCAAATTCTTACCAGTGATAAAAGCGGCAAATCTATTTGATATTGGTGCCGAACATGAATCTCCTAAGTTGTATGGCCGTGATCCGAACCGAAACGCGCCATACGACATGATTCTCTCTGGCCAGGAAGCTAAAAAGCGGATTGCGGAATTGGATGTAGCTAAAGCCAGCAATATTGCCTGGAGTTTTGGCAAATTATCTAATGAAGGAAATTCAATCAGTGCCGTAAAAGTAAAGTGGCCGGCTTCAAATTACACGGCTAAATGGAATGGTAAAAGTTGGGATCTATATCAAAATGGAAACCCTGATGTTACAAGTGATGGAATTCAAATTTCACCAACTACTTTTATAATTCAAAATGTAGTCATCACTGATTCAATTTATAAAGATAAATTAGGTGGAATCACCCCGTTATCAATAACTGTAGGCGAAGGTACAGGTTGGGTACTTAGAGATGGCATTGCGATTAAGGCCACATGGAATCGCCCTGACTCAACATCTGGAACTACTTGGAGCGATGTAAACGGCAAAGAAATTAAATTTGCGGCTGGGCAAATCTGGGTAGCGCTTACTGACCAAGCTCCCGAATTTACGGCTGCACCATCTAAGAAGTAGACTTTGCAACATGGCTGAATACACAGGTACTGCGCGCGTTAAGCGCGGCATGGCAGAGATGCTTAAAGGCGGCGTAATTATGGACGTCGTTGATTCTGAACAAGCGAAGATTGCAGAAGATGCAGGCGCGGTTGCAGTTATGGCTCTCGAACGTGTACCTGCAGATATTCGCGCTCAAGGTGGAGTAGCACGCATGTCAGATCCTGACATGATCGAAAAAATTAAAAAGGCCGTTTCTATTCCAGTTATGGCCAAAGCGCGCATTGGCCACTTTGCGGAAGCACAGATTTTAGAATCACTTGGCGTTGATTACATTGACGAATCCGAAGTTTTAACTCCTGCCGATTATGCAAACCATATTGATAAGTGGGATTTCAAAGTCCCGTTTGTTTGCGGCGCAACCAACTTGGGAGAAGCGCTTCGTCGTATTAATGAAGGCGCGGCCATGATTCGTTCAAAGGGTGAAGCCGGAACTGGCGATGTGTCTAACGCAGTTACTCATATGCGCACAATTGGTGGCGAAATTCGCCGATTAACTTC
>CAXBPX010000033.1:0-11332 GCA_963977625.1 uncultured bacterium | reverse complement strand
CAGACCTGGTCTAGCTAATTCAGAGCGTAAAAATAACGCTAATAATCCACCCACTAAGAACCAGACGAATGTCGCGATTAAATACATGTATCCGATGGTCTTGTGATCTGTTGAGGTAATCCACTTTACAAATAAGCGACCTTTAGAAGTTGGTTTAAGTGGCGCATTTTTGATTTGCGTTACTGGTGGTTGAGCATAGGTTGTCATTATGCGCCTGCCTTTAGAGTTTCAACATAAGTATCGTATTCAGTTGGTGTAACCACTTTTACTTTGAAAACCATTTGCGAGTGATTGCGACCGCAAAGTATGTTGCAACGGCCTGGATACTCACCCAGTTTGTTGGCCGTAAATTCAATATGGTTGGTGACACCTGGAAGGTTCTGAATTTGAATCATGAAAGCTGGGATCCAAAATCCATGCACTACATCATTTGCATAAATATTAAATTTAACGCGCTCTCCTTGTGGCAAAACCAATGTTGGCGGGTTTGCCGGAGTTCCGGTTACAACAGCTTTTGCGCCACCATCTTGGTGTCCGAATTGCCATGACCATTGAAAACCTGTGACATCAATTGTGTGCATTACTTTTGAAGGTTCTTTAGCAATAATGATTGCTTCATCGCGCGCGGTGAAATAGAAGAGCACCGCCACGATAACAAATGGAATGACTGTGTAAGCCACTTCAACAGGTACGTTGTATTGGGTTTGTTTTGGATATTGCGGATCGCCTTCTTTGCGACGATGACGTAGCACCGGCCAAAGAATTAAAGCTGCGGTAAAAATTCCAACTACGGCTGCAGCTAGCCAAGCACCGCGCCACAAATGCCAAGAAACTTCATTGACACTTGATAGATCTTTTTCATAACCGTAAACCGAACCATTTTCACAGCCGGTTAGGGCTAGGACGCCGAAGGCAACAGATGCACCCAACAGCGCCTTTTTGAGGCGAAATTGCATGTGCAAATCTTAGTCTTTAGCGTAAAAAAGGCTGAATTCCCGCATGGTGCGGTCACTCACATTAAAACGACAGATTTGGGTCGTTCAGACCAGATGTGGAACCAATCGGTCAGTCAATGTTTTTGGTGGGTTCGGAAATTAGTGAAAAGAATCTCCGCAGGCGCATGAACCTTGCGCATTTGGATTATCAATTGTGAAGCCCTGCTTCTCAATGGTGTCTACAAAATCAATAGTTGCACCTGATAGGTATGGATCGCTCATCTTGTCGACCTTTACCTTTACGGTGCCAAATGAGCGCTCGATGTCATCATCCATTGCGCGGTCATCGAAGTAGAGCTGATAGCGAAGGCCAGAGCATCCACCTGGTTGCACTGCAACTCGAAGATAAAGATCATCGCGACCTTCTTGGGCCAAAAGCGATGCAACTTTCTGACTGGCTACTTCGGTAAGGCTAATGCCGGTATCTGTGCTCATATCTCTCTCCGTTTCCTACTGGTCAAATAATACTCCCGAATGACCCCTCGTTTAGACAATAACGCCCTGCCAAATCAGAATATGCCCATGACTAATAGCGCAGGTAATGCCGGCAAGGGACGACCAACCCGCAAACGTAGTGAAGCAACTATCAAGCGAGGTGCCTCACTTGCTCCGGCAAAAACTAAAGAAGAGAAACGAATTGCGCGTGCAGAAGCTCGCGTGCAACGAGTTGCGCAGCGAAATGCATTCTTGCGCGGTGATGAAAGCGCACTTCCAGCGCGTGATCGCGGCCCAGTCCGTAGATATGTACGAAACATCGTAGATTCCAGAATTAACATCGGCGAATTTTTCTTGCCGTTTATTTTTGTAGTGCTTTTAGTTTCAATGACACGCAATCAGACAATTGCAATTCTCTCTATTCTTGCAATGTATGCAATCATGTTAATTGCAGTTGTCGATGGGTGGTTCTTAGGTCGCCGAATCAAAAAAATGGTTGCTGCAAAATTTCCAAATGAGAGTTTAAAAGGTTTGGCAATGTACGGATTCTTGCGATCCACTCAAATGCGCAGAATGCGCGCGCCAAAACCTCAAGTTAATCGCGGCGAGAAGAGTCTTTAAGCGCGAGGATTGGGAGATACCGTTTTCTTTGGATCTCGTTCAATCACATTTGCAAGCGCGGTATCAATCGCTTTCATAGTTTCGCTACTTAATTTCACACCTGAAGCTTTTACGTTCTCTTTAATTTGCGCAGGTTTTGTTGCCCCAATAATGGCCGCGGAAACGTTGGGATTTTGTAGCACCCAGGCAATCGCAAGTTGACCCATAGTCAGACCTTCGCGTTCGGCGATTGGTTTTAATTTCTGAACCGCCGTCAAAATTTCGTCCGCCAACCATCGATTGATCATGTTAGCGCCGCTCTTTTTATCAGTAGCGCGCGAACCTGCCGGAACTTTCTGACCTGGCAAATACTTGCCAGTTAAAACGCCTTGTGCGATTGGAGACCAAACTAAATGCCCGATCCCATTTGCTTTACAAATTGGGTCAACTTCCTTTTCGATAACGCGCCAAAGCGCTGAATATTGTGGCTGGCTTGAAACAAATCGATCTAAACCTAGCTCTTTTTGCAACTTTAAGGCATTCGATATTTGCTGCGCGTTCCATTCAGAGAATCCGATATACATTACTTTTCCTTGACGAATTAAGTCGTCAAAAGCTTTTAGTGATTCTTCAACTGGTGCTTCATAATCAAATCTATGCATCTGATACAGGTCAATGTGATCTGTGTTCAGGCGTTTCAAAGAAGCATGGACAGATTCCATGATGTGTTTGCGTGAAAGACCGCGATCATTTTTGCCTGGGCCCGTTGGCCAATAAACTTTGGTAAAAAGTTCGTATGATTCTCGGCGCACACCTTTTAGCGCTTTGCCCAATACGGTTTCAGCTTTAGTTCCGGCATACACATCTGCAGTATCTAAAGTGGTGATTCCACAATCCAATGCCGTACGAACACATTTGATCGCAGCATCTTGTTCAACTTGTGAACCGTGCGTGATCCAATTTCCAAAAGCGATTTCGGAAACATAAAGTCCTGAGGATCCTAGCTTTCGGTGTTCCATTTAAGACTCTCCCTTTTGATTCTTGCTTGTGGGCCCTGGTTGTGGTTGTATCAGCCTACAACTTAATAATTCGATTTACAGGGGAAGTTTGGTGCGATTCCAACGCTGACCCGCAACCGTTAAAGCCGGATTACCTGCACTTCGAAGATTCGACCACCCGCCGAGGATTGCGGGGCTTTAGTCAAAGAACTTTTGCAGATATGTCGTTCATTTTGAAATTTAAATGAACGACTTTTTTATTTAGTTTTTTTCTAAGCCCAGTAAGTCTTTCCTTATAAAACTTATGTACTTAGGAAAAGGAACTTAACTGTGAAGAAGGTTTTTGTAACCACTTTTGCATCATTACTACTTGCAACATCAATTGCCCCTGCCAATGCAGCTGCCGAAAAAGGTTGGCGCTATTGGGGCTACTTCCAAGCCGCACCTGGTGCAAACGCTTGGAATTATGCGCTAACGGGTCCCGCGGGATCACTTCCCAAAGATGGCGCTACCGAAGGATGGAAGTTCTCATTTTCAAGTAACACCGTAGACACTGGAAATCCAACTTTAAAACCTAATTTCAAAGCAATCTGTTCGGGTACCTCTGCACAAAGTGGCATGGTTCGTGTAGCGGTAGTAGTCGAATTTGGCTTACGGGCAATCGCACCTAAAGGCGAAAATGTTCAGCCAACTATTCGTAAATGCGTTTCGGTCAAACCTGGGACTAATGGCCTTGAAATCTTAAACAAAGTAGTTTCAGTTAGAACTTCCGCAGATGGTTTTGTTTGTGGTTTAAATAATTATCCTGCCAAAGAGTGCAGCACTGAGATATTGACACCTAAATCCTTGCAGAAGAAATAGCCAAAATTAAAACTCTGCACCCAATTAGTTGGTGGTTATGGAGCGCACTCCTAGCCACCACTTTGGTGCGCTTACAAAATGCTTGGGTTTCAGTGTTCGCTATTGCACTACTTTCGATTTTGGTTTATTTCTTTAAATCAGATGGACCTTGGGCAGATAGCTACAACTGGGCGCTTAAATTAGCGGCGGCGGTTATCATATTTAGAGTACTTATTGGAATTATTATCGGAGTTCCGGTACCTGGCACCACACTTTTTACGATTCCGAGCATTCCGCTTCCAAATTGGATGGCAGGCATAACTTTAGGTGGCGCAGTTACCTGGGAACGTGTTTCATCTACAATTTTAGAAAGTTTTGGGATTGCCAGCATTATTGCGCTCTTTGGCGCTGCTACCGCTCTAACTAATCCACGGGCACTTCTAAGAGCAGTTCCACCTATGTTCTACGAAGTAGCCATGGTGTTGGTGATTGCAACCTCTTTAACACCGCAGCTAGTTGAGAACTTGAAACGGATAAAAATCGCACAAAAATTACGTGGAGTGAGTACTAATCGCTTCTTTGCTTGGCGCCAGATAGCGATGCCGCTGCTAGAAGATTCATTAGCTCGCGCACTCGATTTAGCCGCGGCAATGGATTCACGAGGTTACGGAATTTCTCGCAAAAGAAGCAAATATCGAGTACACCGGTATCAATTTAAGGATTTGTTGCTACTTACTTCCGGTTTTGCAATATTGGCGGTTACTTTATGATCAAATTTCAAAATGTCTCGCTGATTTACCCAAATACTCAAAAAACCATTTTGGATAAGTTGAATTTTGAAATTGGCGAAGGTGAATTCGTACTCTTAATTGGTCAAACTGGAATTGGTAAAAGTTCCATGCTCCGCCTGATTAATGGTCTCGTTCCGCACCATACTGGTGGCATTTTGGCTGGAAATGTTGAAGTGGGTGGCATCTCAACCAGAAACGTCCGACCAGGCCAATTAGCTGAGTTAATCGGCATTGTTGGCCAAAATCCCATTAATGGTTTTGTCACCGATATCGTGGAAGACGAACTTGCTTTTTCAATGGAATCTTTAAATCTAGCGGAAGAAGCGATGCGAAAGCGCATTGAAGAGGTGCTTGATCTTCTTAGCTTGCACCCGATTCGCAATCGAAAACTTAAAACACTTTCAGGTGGCGAACAACAAAGAGTTGCAATCGCCGCAGCGATGGTGTTGCATCCAAAAATTCTGGTTTTAGATGAACCTACCAGTGCACTTGATCCAGTTGCTGCCGAAGAGGTATTAGCGATCCTGCAACGATTAGTTCATGACCTGGGAATCACAGTAATTATTGCGGAACATCGTCTGGAACGAGTAATTGGATATGTGGATAAAGTAATTGAAATTGCAAACGATGGTCTGACTAGAATCGGTAAGCCAGAAGAGATACTTAAAGATTCTAAAATTGCTCCTCCGATTGTTAAATTGGCACGCGCCCTAAAACTTCCGGAAATTTCACTTTCGGTTCGTGATTTACGCAAACAGACTGAGAGATTCAGAAATAGTGGTCGCGAGCACTCAAAACCAATTCCGGTTACTGGAAAAGTCGTGCTTACTACCAAGTCGCTCTCCGTTTCATATGAGCAGAAAATTGCACTAAAGCCAATTGATTTTCAAATTAATTCCGGAGAAATTCTGGCTTTAATGGGTCGAAACGGGGCAGGCAAAAGTTCACTGATTAAAGCCCTTTTAGGAGTGGTTAACTATCAAGGCAAAGTAAGTAAAGAGATTAAAAAAATTGGGTATATCCCCCAAGATGCTAATGATTTGCTTTACCACCAAAGCGTGGCAGCAGAGTGCGACCAGACTGATAAAGATAACTTGCTTACGATTGGAAGTACTTTTGCATTATTAAATAAACTTGCACCAACTATCAATACTTCTGCCCACCCCAGAGATTTATCAGAAGGTCAACGGCTAGCTTTAGTGCTTGCTATCGTCCTTGCGCCAATGCCAGAACTTTTGATTCTAGATGAACCAACGCGCGGTTTGGACTATGAAAGTAAATCACTGCTTACCAAGTTGCTTAAAGAGCAAGCAACAAAAGGCACTTCAGTAATCATTGCTACACATGACGTGGAATTGGTCGCAGAGTTAGCAACGCGAATTGCAATTCTTGCAGAGGGTGAATTAGTGGCAGATGGCAACGCACTTGATGTGCTGCTTGCTTCACCATCGTTTGCTCCACAAGTTACAAAAGTTATGGCGCCACGTAAATGGATTACCATTCAAGATGTCTTAGAGGCTCAATCATGAGAACTTCAGACATTTTTCGCTTCAAAGGTTTTAGAGTTATAGCTTTAACAGTTACTTCCCTTTTAAGTGCACTTGGATTCTTTTGGCCATTTATCAGTAATGAAAATAGAAGTTCCGTTATTTTCTGGCTAGCAACTCCTGCAGCTCTCTTGTTACTACTTGCACTAATCGGGCAGGCCAATTTGGATGCTAAATCTTTGGCATTACTTGCTATGTTAAGTGCCATCATTGCAGCGCTTCGACCACTTGGTGCTGGCGCTGCCGGAATCGAACCAATGTGGTTTCTATTAATTCTGGCAAGTTATGTCTTTGGTTCAAGTTTTGGATTTTTACTAGGAGTGCAATCTATGTTGCTCTCTGCATTTTTAACTGGCGGATTTGGACCATGGCTTCCCTATCAAGTTTTTGCAGCTGGTTGGATTGGATTGATAGCAGGAGCAATTCCTAAATATAAAAAATTCCAAATATCTATCATTGCAATTAGTTCATTGTTGCTGGCTGAAATTTTTGGATTCTTAATGGATCTGCAATTTTGGCCATGGGCATTTGGGCCAAAGACCCAACTTTCATATATTCCAGATGCTGCAATTGCCGAAAATATTCAAAGATTTATCTCTTACCACTTAGCTTCTTCAATGGCTTGGAATGTGCCTAGAGCGTTATTTACTGCCCTATTAATCATTGCAATTGGGCCAGGAGTTTTAAAAGCGTTAGAACGAAGTGCGCGCAAAGCTGCTTTTGTTAGTGAGATTAAGTTTATTTAACTTTTGCCGGCACCATTGGCAATTTAACTATCTCTGCAAGTAGCGTTCGACCACGAACATCAATTGCAACTTCATCGCCAATTTTGTAGGAAGTATCAATTAACCCTAGTGCAATCCCTACTTTTAGAGTTGGTGAGAATGTTCCTGATGTGGTCTGGCCAACTTCTTTGCCATCAACCAGAATCGACATATGTCCACGTGGAATACCGCGATCCTTTAATTTCAAACCGCGAAGTCGACGTGGTGCACCGGCGGCTTTTTCGGCTCGCAAGAATTTTTCGCCATTAAAATTTGGCTTTTCGTAAGCAATCGCCCAAGCGGCACCACCGACATTGGCTGAAATTGATTCAGAGAGCTCGTTTCCGTGTAGCGGATAACCCATTTCAGTGCGCAAGGTATCTCTCGCGCCAAGCCCACAAACTAAACCATCACCTAAATTATTGGTTAGCGCATCCCATACTTCATTAGCTTCATTCCATTTTGGAAGTAATTCGTACCCATGTTCTCCGGAATATCCAGTTCGGCAAACTATTACTGCTTTACCTGAAATTTGCCCGTGGCTAAAGGCCATGTAGTCCATATCTAATTTGAGACCTAAAGAAGTTAATAACTCTTTCGAACGCGGACCTTGCACTGCGATTACTGCATATTCTTCGTGCAGATTAACAATCTCTATATTCGCCGGAGCTTGAGCTTTTAGGACTGCAAATACTTTTGCACAATTAGCTGCATTAGGGACTAAGAAAATATCGTCATCGCTATTTCGATAAGCAATGATGTCATCGACAACTCCGCCATTTTCGTTACAAAGTAAGTTGTATTGCGCTTCGCCAGCTTTTATCTTATTTAAATCATTGGTCAGCACTGAGTTAACAAAATCTTTAGCGCCGCTACCTTTGACTGAGATTTTGCCAAGGTGCGAAACATCGAAGATGCCGACCCGATTACGAACTGCATCGTGCTCTGCCAATACTCCACCACCTGGATATTCAATTGGCATCTCCCAGCCGCCAAAATCGGCCATCTTTGCTCCGAGCGACTTATGCTTTTGATCAAGTGGTGAATGTTTCATAGGGGCAGGTTATCCAATACGATTAGAAAATGCCCGAAAAATTAAAACTTAAATATCTGGAGAAGTCTGTTTCCGCCGATGCCCTAGTGGTAGGTCTGGCAAAGGGAGCAAAGGGATTGGAAATCATCTCTACCCTAAAGCTGGACGAGAAAGAGATTCTGCAATCTTTAAATGATTTAGGCGCTACCGGCAAAGTTGATGAAGTAATTAAACTTCCAGGCACGGCAACTAAAGTGATTCTCTTTACTGGTCTTGGAAAAGTTGCCAAAGAATTTTCATCTGAAACTATCCGTCGCGCAGCGGGTATTGCCGCACAGAGTCTTCATGGGCATACCAGTGCGATATTCGCAATTGATAATGATGCCAGAGCGATGGCCGAAGGTGCGGCGCTTGGTTCTTATTCATTTACAGATTTCCGTGGCCATACAAAGAAGGATCAGAAAGCTCCGCTTACTGAGATTTATATTGATGCAGATGGAGACGCTAAATTATTAAAAGAAGTTGAAATCGTAGTTAAGTGGACTTTCTTCGTACGCGATTTAGTAAATATGCCGCCAAGTTATCTAAATCCAAAGAAATTTGCCGAATTAGTTAGCGCAAAGGCTAAAAAAGTTTCAGGAGTTAAAATAAAAGTTTGGGATGAGAAGCAATTAAAGTCCCAAGGTTTTGGTGGATTAATAGGTGTTGGTCAAGGTTCTGCAAATCCGCCGCGGTTAGTTTCACTTTCATATAAGCCTGCTAAAGCCAAACGAAACCTTGCTTATGTAGGCAAAGGAATCACTTTTGATTCTGGTGGACTTGCGCTAAAGCCAGCTGCCAAAATGGATGAGATGAAAGGCGATATGACCGGCGCGGCATCTGTGATTGGCGCGCTACTTGCAATTGCGGAATTAAAACTTCCGATAGCAGTAGATGCTTGGGCCGCGCTTGCAGAAAATATGGTTTCAGATACTGCTACTCGCCCATCAGATGTAATCACCATCTATGGCGGCAAAACCGTTGAAGTATTAAATCCAGATGCTGAAGGACGTTTGGTGCTTGCCGATGCAATCACCAAAGCACAAGAAAATAAAAATCTTGATGCAATTATCGATGTGGCAACGCTAACCGGTGCCAAAGTAATTGCACTCGGCACACGCTATTCAGCAGTGATGACAAATAACGATGAACTTTGCGCAGAATTTTTAGATGTCACAGATATAACCGGTGAACAGTTTTGGCAATTGCCACTTCCGGAAGAACTACGCGCATCGCTTGATACACCGATCGCAGATATTGCAAATATCGGAGAGCGGATGGGTGGTGCGCTAGTTGCTGGCCTCTTCCTCAAAGAATTCATTAAAGATGAGTTACCTTGGTTACATCTTGATATTGCAGGAGTTGAACTAAATACTGGAAAAGCTCATGGCCACACACCAGTTGGGGCCACTGGAGTCGCAGTTCGCTCACTAATTGAAATGGCGCGCTAACGGATTACCCTTAAATGGGCCAAAGTGGCAGGATTAGGCATCTAAGTTTTCCAATTGGTATTTGGAGTGGCTATGTCTTATGACGTTGTAATTCTCGGTGGCGGTTCTGGCGGTTATGCATGCGCACTTCGCGCTTCACAACTAGGACTCTCTGTTGCATTGATTGAAGCAGATAAAGTTGGTGGAACTTGCTTGCACCGAGGTTGTATCCCTACTAAAGCGTTACTGCACGCTGGAGAAGTTGCTGACGAAACTCGTCATGCCTCCGAATTTGGCGTAAATGCAACTTTTAATTCCATCGATATGGCCGGAGTAAATGCTTATAAAGATGGTGTGATTGCACGACTCTATAAAGGACTATCTGGCTTAGTTAAATCTCGCGGCGTTACTTTTGTCGAAGGTTGGGGCAAATTAGTTTCAGCTAATACTGTTGAAGTAAATGGAACTCAATACACTGGTAAGCACGTAGTGCTTGCAACGGGTTCTTATGCCAAGACACTTCCGGGACTTGATATTGATGGCAAGCGCGTTATCACTTCTGACCAAGCTTTAAACATGGACTATGTTCCAAAGAGCGCAATTGTTTTGGGTGGCGGAGTAATTGGATGCGAATTTGCATCGGTTTGGAAATCATTTGGATCAGAAGTCACCATTATTGAAGGTTTACCAAGATTGGTGGCTCTAGAAGATGAAACTTCTTCAAAGCAGTTAGAGCGCGCATTCCGTAAGCGCAAAATTGAATTTGAAGTTGGCAGCAAATTCCAATCACATACCGTGAATGCAGATTCGGTAACTGTAAATCTGGAAAATGGTAAATCCTTCACTGCCGAAGTGCTTTTGGTGGCAGTTGGCCGTGGACCAGTTTCAGCTGGAATTGGTTATGAGGAACAAGGCATCACCATGGATCGTGGTTACGTATTGGTCGATAATAAGTGCCGCACCAATGTGCCAGGAATTTGGGCAGTCGGCGATTTAATTCCTACCTTGCAGCTTGCACACGTTGGATTCCAAGAAGGAATCATGGTTGCTGAAGAGATCGCCGGATTAAATCCGCAACCAATAAATTACGATGGCGTACCAAGAGTTACATATTCAGAACCAGAAGTTGCATCAGTTGGCTTATCTACCGCAACTGCAAAAGAGCGCGGTTATGATGTCGAAGAGATTTCCTATGATTTAGCCGGAAATGGAAAATCACAGATTTTAAAAACTGCGGGATCAATCAAGATTGTGCAGCAAAAAGGCGGCCCAGTTTTGGGTATTCATTTAGTTGGTTCTCGAGTCGGAGAATTAATCGGCGAAGCCCAAGTTATTTATAACTGGCAAGCGGATGCGCAGGATGTTGCCCCATATGTCCACGCTCACCCAACTATGAACGAAGCAATGGGAGAGGCTTTCTTAGCGTTAGCTGGCAAGCCACTTCACGCACACGGATAAACAAGAGATAAACAAGAGATAAACAAGAGATAATTAGCAGTAGATACGAGATAAAGGAAACGGTTAGATGTCATTTTCAGTAACCATGCCAGCACTTGGCGAATCAGTTACAGAAGGAACAGTTACACGTTGGCTTAAAAATGAAGGCGACGTTGTAGCAATTGACGAACCACTCCTAGAAGTTTCGACTGACAAAGTTGATACTGAGATTCCTTCACCGGCTGCAGGTGTTTTACAAAAGATTGTGGTTGGTCCTGATCAAACTGTCGCTGTTGGTGCAGAGTTAGCAATAATTGCCGAATCAGGTGCAGCGCCAGTTTCAACGCCAACTCCAGCTCAAACTCCAGCTCCAGCTCCAGCTCCAGCTACCCAAATAGTTGAAACACCGGCACCAGTTGCTCC
>CAXBPX010000032.1:0-11595 GCA_963977625.1 uncultured bacterium | reverse complement strand
CTCTTCCGATCTCCAACCCTCGCGTCATTAAGTGGTCAGCCATCTTCTGAGCTTGCTTCACTTGAAGGCAACGATGAGATTCGCGGTGTGAAGCGGCAACTAGTTTCAATCCAAATTGATACTGAAAAAGCGCCAACGGATGCCAAAGATGCATATTTAAGATTGCATTTACTTTCACATCGATTAATTAAACCTCATGGACAATCTTTAGATGGCATTTTTGGCTTACTAACAAATGTAGTTTGGACCAATTGCGGTCCCTGCGAAGTTGAAAATTTTGAAACGGTGCGTGCAAAGTTACGCGCTAAATTTGGTCAAGTAACTGTTTATTCAGTAGATAAATTCCCACGAATGGTTGATTATGTAATTCCTTCTGGTGTTCGAATTGCTGATGCGGATCGAGTAAGACTAGGTGCATACCTGGCAGCTGGAACTACAGTTATGCATGAAGGCTTTGTAAATTTCAATGCCGGCACACTTGGCACCTCTATGGTCGAAGGTCGAATCTCCGCTGGTGTAGTAGTTGGTGATGGCAGCGATATTGGTGGTGGCGCTTCAATTATGGGAACTTTATCTGGCGGTGGCAAACAAATTATTTCCATCGGTGAGAAATCTTTATTGGGCGCAAACTCTGGACTTGGAATTTCACTTGGAAATAACTGTGTTGTAGAAGCCGGAACTTATGTGACTGCTGCGGCAAAAGTTACTTTGCCTGATGGTCAAATTGTTAAAGCAGCAGAATTAAGTGGAGGAAACAATTTATTATTCCGTCGCAATTCTCAAACTGGCGCAATTGAAGTCGTTTCAAAAACTGGCTCTTGGGGCGGATTAAACTCGATTCTTCATTCCAATTAGCAGTTAGCAGTTAAAAGTTAAAAAAGGAAGATGGTAGTCCAGCCCTGGATCTAAATGTTTCCAGTCGCAAAGAGGCTTTGACTCCATTTGAACTTGTGGCTTCAATTCGCTTCTCTTTTATTTCTAATTTCTGCACATCTGTTAGTCCAAAAGCTTTAGCAATTACCGCACTGCTGACGGTTCGAGTCCAAGTTGCATAATTAGGGTTTCGTTTTGGATCTAAGCTAACTGGGTCTGTAACTGGCTGCAGATAATCAAAATTAGTTCCAAATGCATTTAGCGCACTTTCGGTCATCCCACCGGTAGATGAGGTGTAATAAGCACTAATAGGAATTCCCAAATAAGTAATAGTTAAACCATGCATTTCATCTACATTCGTAGAATCCACGGCTGCTTTCCAAATTGCACCATATTTAGGTTCATTAATTTTGGTGACACCTACAAATAATTGATCTTTAATCGTTCCATAAAGTTCGCAATCGCAGCTTGGTCTATAAATTCCAGCTTTGGACATGGCATACGAACGTGCGGCGATGGCCTGTGCTCGAAGCATCTCAAAAGGCCATGCGCTAGAAACTTCAGAAACCCCATAAAGATATTCATCTTTTAATCGCAAAGTATTGGTTGCTTCAAAATATTTTCCAACTACTAATAAATTCATCTCACCATATTGATAACGCAGAGACTTTCCTGGATTAAATGCCACCAAAGCTGGTGGCCCTTCCAGAGTTCGGGTACCACTCCAGTGAATAGAAATGGAATTAGTAGCTGGCAAAGTAGCTAAAGTTGTTTTCTGTTTTCTGATTATCGTAACAATTCCAGCGCTGCTATATTTAAAATAAGCAATTACGCCTTTCTCTTTGATCTGATAATTATTTATATTTATAAAACCGGAATTACTTACTAATTGCAAAGTAGCGCTGGTTAATTCATGGCCGATGTTGATGCGAACTTCGTACCAATCTGACATTGGTTCGACATTTACACCTGTGTAGTAATACTTAAGAATTTCTTCAGCGCTCTTGCCCTCTAGCGCCATAGCTTTTCCACCAATTTGGCTCAAACCCACACCATGTCCATAGCCATTGCCGGTAAAGGTAAATGTGTCCGCAGCGTTAGCAGAATTACTTAGTAATAAAGAAAAGCAGAGCGCAATGGCGCCTTTATACATCCTCATTAATTACTGCGCTCTTTCCGACCGCGAGGAAATCCTGATAGGCATCAACCACATCGTTTGGGTTGCCACGTTGAATTAATTTTCCTTTATGTAGCCAAGCCACATCATTACAAACTTCTCGGATAGTGCCAAGAGCATGGCTAACTAAAATCAGAGCTCGGTTATCACCACGAAGTTCCTTTAACTTTGCCAAACTCTTCTCCTTAAATCTGGCATCACCGGTGCTAAGTGCTTCATCAACAATCAAAATATCTGGTTTCACAGTTACTGCTACCGAAAAACCAAGGCGGGCATACATACCTGATGAATAAGTACGCATCGGTGCATCAATTGCTTCGCCGAGCTCCGCAAAATCTGCAATCTCTTCAAAATGCGCATCTATTTCTGCGCGAGATAAACCAGATGCTAATCCACCAAGAATTACATTTTCACGTCCGGTAAGTTGCTTATTAAATCCAACTCCAAGTGCAAGTAAGGTCGAAACTTTTCCATAGACTTCAACTCGACCTGTGGTCGGCGGCAAAATGCCACTGATGACGCGCATCATGGTCGATTTACCAGCGCCATTTGCACCAACTACGCCTAACACGCTTCCGTAATCCACATCTAAATTAACACCATTTAGCGCATTTACGATTCTGGTCTGTTTAGTGCCACGTCCCAAATGTTTTATTCGATTTGAAAGAGAGAGTTTTTTATCGATTGTAGTTTTATAGATCAGCCCCAAATTTTGAACTGATACTGCAATCTCCCCTTGCTTATGTAAATCAGACACGAACGGCAAACTCTCTTTCGCGTGATAAAAATAAATAGGTACCTATTAGAAAGGTGCCAAAAGCCCAAATTGCAGCTTTGCCAACTTCGCCCCATGCTAATGATTGATTATGAACCATTACTTTGGACCAAGTATCAAGAATCGGAAAAAACGGATTGATTACCTTTAAAAATGATAATTTTTCACTAACGCTAGATGCCTCAAAAAGTACTGGAGAAACGTAAAGTAAGGTGCGATTTAAATATGGCAAAAAGTTTGAAATATCACGAATATAGACATTAGCTGCCGCAATAAGAATTGCGATTCCTAAACCAAATACCAGGGCCACTAATACCACCACTATTCCCCAAAGCATGTTCCAGTCAAAAGACAGTCCGAGTGCAAATTTGATTACCAAGAACACCGGGATAGTTGGTAGAAATTTAAAAAGCGCAACAATGGTGGTAGAAAGTGGTAATGCAATTCTTGGAAAAGCAGTATTTAAAATTAAACTTTCACTAGAAGTTACGGATTTAGTGCCGCTATTCATGGCATTACTAACTAAATAAAATAGAAAAAGACTAGAAGTTAAATGCGCATATCTAGTGCTATCTGCGCTGCCAGCAATAATTTTGATTAATACAAAATATATTGCGGAAAGTAATAATGGATTTAAAATCAGCCAGAGTTGGCCAAAAATAGAGTCAAAGTGGCTGGCATGAAGTTCGGAGCGTGCATATTCATTTATAAATGACCTACGTGCCCAAAGCGAGCGCCAATATCTGCCAAGCGGCGGCAAACCAGCACGAAAAGGTTCGTATACCTCAACCGGCTTACTCATAAAGGCAAGGTTACCTGACAAAGCGACGAGTCGAGGTAATAAAACCTAATCCCCAACTCATATGCATAGTTAATAAAATGGCTGGCAAATAAAGTCGCTCGATTGAAGTTTTACCAATCTTTAGGGAAGCCAAAACCAAGAAAATTCCGTAAATGGCAGCTGGAATAAATAACGTTGGATTTAAAAAGCCGGAGATTAAAGAAATCAAAGTACCGATTAAGGTAAATGGAGGTGCTAAATAACGCAGATTGATAGTGCCTTTATGAGTCCGCGAAACTACTCGGCGCCAGCGGCCATATTCGAAATATTGTTTCGCAAGAGCGATTAAAGATCGTCTTGGTCGATAAGTAACCATTAAGCGCGGATCAAAGTAAATCTTTCCGCCATTTTTTCGCAATCTGTAATTTAATTCCCAATCTTGAGCTCTTGTGAAATGTTCATCAAACCCACCAATGGCATCAATAGCCGAACGTTTGAATACTCCTAAATAAACAGTGTCGGCCTCACCTGCACCACCGCCTGTATGAAATTTTGCGGCACCCACTCCTAATGAACTTCGCATCGCTCCAGCCACGGCTCTTTCAAAAGAATTTTCGCCTTCTGCTGCCATAACTCCACCAACATTTACTGCGCCAGTATTTTCTAAAAGTTCTACTGCAATAGAAATATAATTTTCGGAAATTTTTGCATGGCCATCAACACGGACAATGATGGGGTGGCTTGAATTCTGGATGGCTAGATTTAATCCAGCTGCAGTTCTACCAGATGGATTTGCGACTACTTTTATCCTGGAATCTGCATCTGCCAATTTTTTTGCAATTTCTAAAGTACGATCTTTGGAAGGCGCTACCGCAAGTACTACCTCTATCGGTCCTGAATAATTCTGTGCCAGCACTGCATGAACCGCAGCTTCTAGATAATTTTCTTCATTCAAAATTGGAAGAATCACTGAGACTGCGCTGGATGTCACTTTAGCCATAACAGGGAAACGCTATCGCGTTAAGGTCGCTCTTGTAGGCTTTCGCCCGTGAAATCACCAAAGGCGATTAAATATTTAACCTGGACATCAATCAGCATTGTTCTAGTTTCTGCCTTTGCATGGATTGGATTAAGTCGAATTAGTGGGGCCATTAATCGAGTAAGCGTATTTAATAATTTAATTAATCGCCCAGATCGCGCATCTAGCGCACTTAATTACTTAGTTGTCGGATCTGACACTCGCGAAGGACTTACTAAAGAGGAATTGCGTTTGTTAAGAGTGGGTTCAACAAAAACTGCAGCTGGCGCACGCTCTGACACCATGATGTTAGTGCACATTAGTAAATCCCGAGACAATGCAGTTGTTATTTCAATTCCACGAGATAGTTTAGTTACCGTTCCCGAACACATTGGTTTAGATGGCAAAACTAAAGTTCCTGAGACTCAAGCCAAAATAAATGCAGCATTTGCTTGGGGCGGTGCACCATTGCTGATTCAAACGATTGAAGCAAAAACTAATTTACGTATAGATCATTATGTAGAAGTTAATTTTGCTGGATTTAAAAATGTAGTGGATGCTCTTGGTGGAATTCAAGTTTGTTCAAAAGTTCCAATTAATGATCCGCAAAGTCACTTAGTGATGGATGCGGGTGTACACACATTAAATGGAATTGAATCTTTGAAATATGTTCGCTCACGTGACTTTGATGGACTAGGCGACATTGGTCGTATGCAACGCCAACAGCAATTTGTATCAGCTGTTTTTCGTAAAGCCACCAGCACTGGTGTCTTGCTAAATCCATTTAAAGTTAAAGATTTAATATCTGCAGTTTTTAAAACTGTAAAAACAGATGAAACACTTAATCAAAGCGATATTGTTAACTTAGCAAAACAAATTAAGAATTTGTCGCCAAGCAAAATGCGCACAATGACAATTCCTCTGGGAACCTCAAATGGATATGTTGCTGGACTTGGTTCAGTGGTGATTTGGCATGAAACATTAGCGCCTGAGTTATTCGACCGTTTACGCAACGATCAGCCAGTTGTAGATCAAGCTTCACCATCACCTTCAGCCAAGAAGAAAGCATCTGCATCACCATCAATAATTGATAAATTTAAAACCACTACCGCAAGTGAAAACCTCTGCGGTCAGGTTAAGTATTAAACTCCCCAATATGAAAATCTCGGTAATTGGCACTGGCTATCTCGGAGCCACGCATGCAGCTTGTATGGCTGAACTTGGGCTTGAAGTCGTTGGCGTTGATAACGATGCCGCAAAAATTGCAGCGCTTTCAAAAGGCGAACTCCCATTCTATGAGCCAGAATTACCAGAGTTACTTTCAAAACATGTTAATAATGGGAATTTGAAATTCACAACTGATTATTCAGAAATTGCAGATTGTGATGTGCACTTTATCTGTGTTGGCACTCCTCAAACTAAAGGTGGATTAGCTGCAGATTTAACTTATGTAAAAAGTGCATTTGCAGCCGTCGGCGCGGTCGCTAAACCTGGTTCATTATTAGTGGGTAAATCAACTGTCCCAGTTGGTACCGCACAAGAACTTGCTAAAAACGTGCCAGCGCATGCAGAACTTGCGTGGAATCCAGAATTCTTACGAGAAGGTTTTGCAGTCGAAGATACTTTAAGACCAAATCGTTTAGTTATTGGTGTTACATCTGATCGCGCTGAAGCAATATTAAAAGAGGTTTATGCCGTTAATCTCAAAGAAGGTACTCCTTGGGTTCGTGCCAATTTACCAACTGCGGAGTTGGTAAAAGTTTCGGCAAACTCATTTTTGGCTACCAAAATTTCATTTATTAATGCAATGGCAGAAATTTGCGAAACTGCTGGTGGTGACGTCACAGTTTTAGCAAAAGCGATTGGTTATGACCCACGTATTGGCAATAGATTCTTGCAAGCCGGTATTGGTTTTGGCGGTGGCTGTTTACCTAAAGATATTCGCGCATTTATGGCGCGCGCTGAAGAACTCGGCGCTTCACAGGCAGTTGAATTCTTAAAAGATATTGATGCCATCAATTTGCGCGCACGTCAACGCGTGATAAATGTAGTTCAAAAAGAATTAGGAATGGATTTAAAGTCATTCAAAATTGCAGTACTTGGTGCCACCTTTAAACCTGACTCTGATGATGTCCGCGATTCGCCAGCCCTAGATATCGCAGCGCAAATTCATGCTACTGGGGCAAAAGTTTGCGTTCACGATCCAAAAGGAATTGAACCTGCACGTAAACGCTTCCCAGCGCTAACTTTTTCCGAAAGTATCGAAGATTGCGTTGCTGGTGCAGATTTAATTTTGCACTTGACCGAATGGAAGCAATATCGAGAGCTAGATCCTGCCACCATCAAGAAGTTAGTAAAGCAAGCAAAAATCCTTGATGGGCGAAATATGTTGGACCGTGAAAAGTGGCAAATGGCAGGTTGGGATTTCCACGCACTAGGACGTGCATGAGTTTTAACGAAGAAACTATTGATCAAGTTTTAGCAATGAAAACTTGGGCGATAGTTGGTCTTGGAAATAATCCAGAACGCGCTGCGTTTGGCGTGAGTAAGTTATTGCAAGAGAAAGGGCACCGAATTGTGCCGGTATATCCTCGAGCAGAAACTGTGCACGGTGAAGCAGGTTACAAAACTCTAGCTGAAATTCCATTTCCTATTGAAGTTGTCGATTGCTTTGTAAATTCAAAATTAGTCGGAAAAGTAGTCGATGAAGCAATTGCGATTGGTGCCAAAGCTGTCTGGTTACAATTAGATGTAATTGATGAAGCCGCGATTGCTAGAGCAGAAGCTGCAGGTTTACTGGCAATAATGGATCGCTGCCCTGCTATTGAATATCGTAAACGTTAAAATCCAGTTTTTTGAGTGCGCTTCGCTTTAAGAGATGCACCTTTAGCTTTAGCTTCTTGATTTAGCTTTTGCATAGCATTTTCAACTTTTGAATGTAAATCTTTATTCGAAACAGCCAAAATTCGCGCGGCCAAAATTCCCGCGTTTTTAGCATTGCCAATTCCAACTGTGGCTACCGGAATTCCAGCTGGCATCTGAACAATTGAAAGAAGTGAATCCATGCCTTCTAAATTAGCTAGCGGTACTGGTACGCCAATTACTGGTAAAGCGGTAAGAGATGCGACCATGCCTGGTAGATGTGCAGCTCCACCAGCACCAGCAATAATTACTTTAAAACCATTGCTTGCAGCACCTTTTGCAAATTCAGCCATTTCATCTGGCATGCGATGCGCTGAAATTACTTCGGCGGTGTAAGAGATGCCAAATTCATCCAGAATATTTGCAGCAGCTTCCATGGTTGGCCAATCTGAATCTGAACCCATGATGATTGCTACATCACTCATCAATCTCTCCGCTCATATATGCAAGTGCGTGCGCTACTTCGTTTCGCAATTCTACGAGATTATCGCCAGTGATACTTACATGCCCAATCTTGCGACCAGGTCGCACCTCTTTGCGATACTGATGAAATTTAAGTGCAGGCGTGCGCGCCATCAAATGTAAGTACGGGCGATACATATCGGTTTTGCTGCCACCCAAGACGTTTCCCATCACTGCCCATTTTGCAGTCATAGAAGTATCTCCAAGTGGCAAATCTAATATTGCTCTTAAATGTTGTTCGAATTGACTAGTTTTTGATCCTTCGATGGTCCAATGTCCGGAATTATGTGGTCGAAGTGCTAATTCATTTATGAATAGCTCATTACCTTTGACAAACATTTCTACTGCCATCACTCCGACTAATCCGATTTCATCTGCAATTTTTAATGCCAAATTCTGAGCTACTTCAGATTGAGCATCACTAAAGTCTGGTACCGGCGTGATGGTTTCCACACAAATACCATCGCGCTGAACTGTAAGTGTTGGTGCCCAGGTGGCTGCTTGTCCATGTGGTGAACGTGCCACCATTACTGAGATTTCGAAATCAAAATCAATTAATTCTTCCAATATTAATTTGGGCACTTCTTTTAATAGCTTTTCGAGCTCGCTGCTATTTTCAATTTTCCAAACGCCGCGGCCGTCATAACCTCCAGAAATCGCCTTTGCAATTGCTGGATAATTCCAATCTATAGCCTGTGTTACTAATTGCCACTTTGGGTTTGGTAAATGCGCCAACTTCTCGCGCATTAGCGCCTTATCCTGAGAATATTGAAAGGCATTGGTGGTAGGCAAAAACTTAAATCCTTCGGCTTCTAAAGTTCTGACAATTGAAATTGGAATCAATTCATGTTCAAAGGTCACCAGATCACAGTTTTTGGCAAAGTTGCGTACTGTTTCTAAGTCTCGGAAATCACCAACTACATGTGGCGAACTCTGCGCGGCGGAATCTGTTGCGCTATTGGCAAGCGTTATTAGATCAATACCAAGTGCCGCAGCTGGTGCCAGCATCATCTGAGCTAATTGGCCCGAACCCACTACTCCAACACGGGGAAAATTACTCACCGTCGTATCTTAAATGCACGATATCTCCGACCCTAATTTCCCTAGATTTAAGTAATAAAGCGCCTTCATTTGAAATACCCAATGCGAAATCTTCGATGATTTCTCCATCTGGGAGCGTTGCTTGAACTTTTGCGCCAATCGTCGCGCATTGCTTTCGATACATATTTTTTTGATTCTCAATATCAGAAAATACCACTCCTAATTCATTGAGAATTTCAATCAACAATGACTCTCTATCTACAGGGCGGACCATTGAAAGTGAAATTGCGTCTGCAATTGGAAGTTCAGCTTGTGTTTGGTAGATATTGATTCCAACTCCAACCACTACACCGCTTTCACATTTCTCACTTAAGATGCCAGCTAATTTTTTTCCATTAATCAATAAATCGTTAGGCCATTTAATTTTGACAGCATCCGAATTTAAATATCTATTAATTGCATTGGCTACTGCCAAACCAGTGATTAGTGGAATCCAACCAAAATCTTGATCTGGTGAAATGCAAAATGAAAAAGTTAATCCTTTGCGTGGTGGAACTTCAAACTTGCGATCCAATCTGCCACGGCCAGCACTTTGATATTCAGCTACTAAAACATTTCCTGAATTAAAATTCTTAATTAAATCGCTCTGGGTTGAAGTAGTTTCTTCCGTCACGCTTACTGACCAGTACTGCGCAACTTTTGAATTTATCTCATCAACATTTAGACCTGTGATACCCACAGCAGGTACGGTAAGCCCATGGCCAAGAATTTGAAAACCACCGCCGGCAAGATTGAAGATTTACGCGCTCGATTAGATGAGGCAGTGCATTCTGCATCCGAAGCAGCAGTCACCAAGCAGCACGCTAAGGGGAAATTAACTGCACGCGAAAGAATTGCGCTCTTACTTGATGAAGGCTCTTTTCAAGAAATGGATGAATTTGCTCGTCATCGTTCATATTCATTTGGCATGGAAAAGAACCGACCATATGGCGATGGCGTTGTAATTGGTTTTGGCACAATTGACGGTCGTAGTGTTGCCGTCTATTCACAAGACTTCACTATTTTTGGTGGATCACTCGGTGAAGTTATGGCTGAAAAAATTCGAAAGATTATGGAATTTGCTCTTAAAAATGGAGTTCCATTAATCGGAATAAATGATTCTGGTGGCGCCCGAATTCAAGAAGGCGTACAAGCTCTGGGCGGTTATGGACATATCTTTAGATTAAATACTCGCTCTTCTGGAGTGATTCCGCAAATAACTTTAATTCTTGGTCCTTGCGCAGGTGGCGCGGCATATTCACCAGCGCTTACAGACTTTACGGTGATGGTTAATGAGAAGTCATACATGTTCATTACGGGTCCAGATGTCATTAAGACTGTGACCGGCGAAGAAGTTGGCATGGAAGAACTTGGTGGTGCACATACACACGCATCAAAGACAGGTAATGCGCACTACTTAGCGGAATCAGAAGAAGATGCGATTGATTACGTTAAGGCGCTCCTCTCTTATTTGCCAAGTAACAACATGGATGGCGCACCACATCTTCCTGCAACCGAAACTCTTGCGCGCAAGGCAACTGATACGGCGCTTGATACTTTGATTCCGGATTCACCGAATCAGCCATATGACATGAAGACAGTTATTCATGCAATCCTTGATGAAGGCGAATTCTTAGAGATTCATGCAAACTTTGCGCCCAACATCATTGTTGGTTATGGTCGTATCGAAGGTGAAACAGTTGGAATCATTGCAAACCAGCCACAACAATTAGCTGGAACTCTGGATATTGATTCATCTGAAAAAGCAGCGCGTTTCTTACGTTTCTGCGATGCATTTAATATTCCTATTATTACTTTGGTGGACGTTCCAGGATTCTTACCTGGCACCGAACAAGAGTGGGACGGAATTATTCGTCGCGGTGCGAAATTGCTTTACGCATATGCAGAAGCAACGGTGCCTCTTGTAACTCTTGTAACTCGTAAAGCTTACGGCGGCGCTTACATTGTTATGGGCTCTAAGCAGATTGGTGGCGATGTTGTATTCGCTTGGCCAACTGCTGAAATTGCAGTTATGGGTGGACAAGGCGCTGTAAATATTCTTTACCGCAAAGAGATCGCAGAAGCGAAAGATCCTGAAGCAATGCGAGCACAGCTAATTGCTGAATACAACGAATCTTTGGCTAATCCTTATAACGCAGCAGAACGCGGCATCGTTGATGCGGTTATTGAACCTAATCAATCTCGTGAATACATCACAAAGGTGCTACGCACTTTGAAGACTAAACGTGATTCATTGCCTCCACGTAAGCACGGAAATATTCCGCTATGACAGTTAGATTCTCGATCATTAGCGGCAAACCGACTAATGAAGAACTTGCAGTCTTGACTCAAGTTCTCAATCAGCATAAACGTGTGGAAAAAGATCCAGTCGTTAAGCGCAGCACTTGGGCACAACCAATTATGCGCGCAGCAATGCCTCAATCAATCAAGTTCGGAGCAGGCAGAAATATCTAAATGCGTTTAGTACTGGCTTCTCAATCTCCTTC
>CAXBPX010000031.1:0-12566 GCA_963977625.1 uncultured bacterium | reverse complement strand
AATACATGACCGGTGGTCGGGTCGTTATTTTAGGACGCACAGGTCGTAACTTGGCAGCAGGCATGTCAGGTGGCGTTGCTTATGTTTTAGATTTAAAACCTGAACTTGTAAATACTGAATTGGTGGATCTACTAACAGTGGATGCCGAACGCGAAACTGAATTGAAATCAATTCTTTCAAAATTCGCAGCGGATACAGGTTCAGAAGTTGCAGATAAGCTATTAAAAGATTGGGATCCAAAACGTTTCACTTTGGTCTTACCTCGAGATTACGCCAAGGTACTGGCTGCGATTGCGCAAGCTAGTGCTAAGGGCTTAAATGCGGAAGAAGTAGATAAGTACGTTATGGAGGTAATCTCAAATGGGTGATCCAAGAGGTTTCATTAAGGAAAATCGCGAAACTCCAAAGCGTCGTCCAGTTGATGTTCGAATTTTGGACTGGAAAGAAGTTTACGAACCACAATCAATGGATCATCTTCGAACCCAAGCATCCCGTTGTATGGATTGTGGAATTCCGTTCTGCCATTCTGGTTGCCCGCTAGGTAATTTAATTCCTGAATGGAATGACTTGATTTATCGCGGAGATTTAAATTCTGCAATTGATCGTTTACATGCGACCAATAATTTCCCAGAATTTACCGGGCGACTTTGTCCAGCACCATGCGAAACGGCTTGCGTAGTCGGAATCAATCGAGAAGCTGTGACCATCAAACAAGTTGAGTTGCGAACCGTTGAAGAGGCATGGGGCAACGATTCAATTACCCCATTAATTCCATCTCGTTTAAGTGGCAAGACCGTTGCGGTTATTGGTTCCGGCCCTGCCGGGTTAGCGGCGGCTCAACAATTAACACGGGCAGGACATACTGTTGCAGTTTACGAACGTGCCGAAAAAATTGGTGGCTTACTTCGTTACGGAATTCCAGAATTTAAAATGGAAAAATATGTAATTGATCGTCGTTTACAACAAATGGAAAAAGAAGGTACTCGATTCCGCCCAGGAGTAAATGTTGGCCAAGAGTTAACCGGAGAAGATTTACGTCGCAAATATGATGCAATTGTTTTAGCAGTTGGCGCCACACAATGGCGTGATTTAAATATTCCGGGACGTGAATTAAAGGGTGTATATCAAGCGATGGAGTATTTGCCTTGGGGCAACAAGCAAGGTTTAGGTGAAATCACTAATCCACCAATCAACGTTGAAGGAAAGCATGTTGTGGTAATTGGTGGTGGCGACACTGGTGCCGACTGTTTAGGAACGGCGATACGTCAAAAAGCTGCAACTATTACGCAATTAGAGATTATGCCAAGACCAGCTGATGAGCGACCTTCTTCGCAACCTTGGCCAACTTATCCAATGATTTACCGAGTATCTAGCGCTCATGAAGAATTAGACAATCGCATCTTTAGTGTGAATACTCAAGAATTCGTTGGCGATGGTAATGGAAATCTTAAAGCGTTAAAAATTATTGAAGTGAAATTCGAAAATGGAAAGTTCGAACCAGTTGCCGGAAGTGAAAAAGAAATTCCAGCTGATTTTGTATTTATGGCCATGGGTTTTACCGGACCAGAGAAATCTCCATTGCTTGCACAATTGGAAGTTGAACTTGATGAACGTGGCAATATTAAAAGAGATGAGAATTTCCAAAGTAGCCAAGAAGGTATCTTCATCGCCGGAGATGCTGGCCGCGGACAATCTCTCATTGTCTGGGCGATTGCTGAAGGTAGAAGTGTCGCCGCTGCGGTTGATCAGTATTTAAGCGGAACCACGCAGCTACCTGCACCGATTGAACCAACCGCACGTCCTTTAACAGTTTAAGATTCAGGAACTATTTAGAAGAGAGAGATATGCGCCGCGCGAAAATTGTCTGCACCATGGGACCAGCTGTAGAAGCTCCAGAGCGAGTAAAGCTGTTGATAGAAGCTGGCATGAACATGGCGCGTCTAAATCTTTCACATGGCAGTTACGATGAACATCAATTCCGTTTGGATAATGTTCGAAGCGCCGCTAAGACCGCAAATGTTCCAGTTGCAGTTTTAGTTGATTTACAAGGGCCAAAAATTCGACTTGGAAGATTTGCAGATGGACCGCACGATTTAGCACGCGGAGATATTTTTACCATTACTACTGATGATATTCAGGGCACTAAAGAGCGCGTCAGCACCACTTTCAAAGGGTTGCCAGGCGATTGCAAACCTGGTGATCGATTGTTAATCGATGATGGAAAAGTTGCAGTTGAGGTTATCGAAGTTAAAGGTAATGACGTAGTAACTAAATGCGTCGAACCAGGTGCGGTTTCAAATAATAAAGGTATTAATTTGCCGGGAGTAGCAGTTTCCGTGCCAGCGTTATCAGAAAAGGATGAAGAAGATCTGCGTTGGGGGCTAAAAGCCGGAGTTGATTTTATTGCGCTCTCTTTTGTTCGTGATGCCAAAGATATTAAAGATGTGCATGCAATTATGGATGAAGTCGGAATTCGACTTCCGGTAATTGCAAAAATTGAAAAACCTCAAGCGGTGCAAAATCTTGAAGAGATCGTAAATGCATTTGATGGCATCATGGTGGCACGTGGCGATTTAGGTGTTGAACTTCCTATCGAAGAGGTGCCGTTGGTTCAGAAGCGTTGCGTTGCTTTAGCTCGCGCCGCAGCTAAACCAGTAATTGTGGCAACTCAGATGTTGGATTCTATGATCACTAACAGTACGCCAACTCGCGCCGAAGCAACCGACTGTGCAAACGCGGTATTAGATGGTGCTGATGCGCTGATGTTATCTGGTGAAACTTCAGTTGGAGATTTTGCGATTGAAGCGGTACAAACCATGGCTCGCATTATTTTGCACACCGAAAACAATGCGCTGGATCGAATTGCATCACTTGATAAAAGCGCTCAACCAACTACAAAAGGTGGCGCTATTACAAAGGCGGCTACTGAAGTCGGCGCAATTGTTGGGGCAAAGTACATGATTGCATTTACTGAAAGCGGCGAATCTGCCCGTCGAATGGCGATGTTCCGCAGCCCAATTCCAATTTTGGCACTTACTCCAAATGTGGCAACTTACAATCGGTTGGCACTTTCTTGGGGAGTACAACCAGGAATCGTGCCAACTGTTGCGCACACAGATGAAATGGTTAAACAAGTAGATCAGTGGTTGGTCGAACATGGTGAAGCTCAAGTTGGAGATCCAGTTGTAATTGTTGCTGGTGCACCTCCGGGAATTCCTGGTTCTACCAATGCACTTCGCGTACACGCTATCGGTGATGCAGTTGGTGGTCGCGCCGCCGCATATCGATAAAAAAATTTCGCGTTAAAGTCAATTCCTTATAAACTGCTCGCAAGCAAAAATTCGCCTCGGTACTCCAACGGTAGAGAGGGCAGTCTCAAACACTGCATAGTGTCGGTTCAAATCCGACTCGAGGCACATGAAAATTCTCGTTGCTGAGGATGAGGCGTTAATACGTCTTGATCTAGTAGAGATGCTTAGAGAAGCTGGCTACGAAGTTATCGCAGAAGCTGGTAACGGCAAAGAGGCGATTGAATTAAACGCCAAACATAATCCAGATTTAGCGATTTTAGATATCAATATGCCAATCATGGATGGATTAGCTGCAGCCGAAACAATAGTTTCAACAACACCGGTCTTAATGTTGACCGCCTTTAGCCAACGCGAATTAGTCGAACGTGCAAATGCTGCTGGCGTGATGGCATATGTTTTAAAACCATTTACTATCAATGATTTAATTCCGGCAATCGAAATTGCGGCAAGTCGATATTTACAAATGAGCGCGCTGGCAGATGAAGTTTCTAATTTGAATGAGCGCCTTGAGACTCGAAAGTTAATTGATCGCGCTAAAGGTATTTTGATGAAAGCTTTAAATTTATCCGAACCTGAAGCATTCTCATGGATTCAAAGAGCAGCGATGGATAGGCGTCTGACTATGAAGGAAGTCGCCATTGCGATAATCGATCCTTCCGCGAGTATCGAATAAGGCATAGCTTTCAGTATCAAATATTGAAAAAACCCCAGTAAATAACGGGAAAGTTACCTGGACCTCGCTTTTTGAGCATATCTGAGCCTAAATTTTTCTTGTATCTGACTAAGTTCTCGCTTAATCTTTTCCCCTCCCTTTCCCAAGGGACATGATCATGAAATGAAAGGCAATAAATGAACAAGAAGTTCAAGAGTTCACTTGCCGTTGTCGCTGCTGCAGCCCTTGCTTTTGGCGCTACATCGATGACCGCAGCAAGTGCTGCTAAGACTTACACAATCGGTTACCAAGGTCCACTATCTGGTGGAGAAGCATCAACAGGTACCGATGAACAAAATGCAGTTAAGTACGCAATTAAGTTATGGGAAGCAAAGAACCCAGGCATCAAGATCAAGCTTGTATCTATTGATGACCAGGGCGATCCTGCAGTAGCTGGAACAGTTGCTCCAGGTATTGCTTCTAATAAGAATGTACTTGGTGTTGTAGGACCTGCTTACTCAGGTGCAACCATTGCTTCACTTCCTTTCTACAAGGCAGTTGGCATGGCGCTTATCTCTCCATCAGCTACTCGCGTATCTCTAACTGATCCAACAACTCCAGATTTCGGTGGACCAATTTTCCACCGCGTAGTAGGTAAGGATGACCTTCAGGGTCCAGCTTTAGCTAAGTACGCAACTGCTGGTGTGTCAGGTGCAAAGGTATTTGTATTTGATGATCAATCAGCATACGCAGTACCACTACGTGGCTTCGTAGAAGCAGGTTTGAAGAAGGTATCAGGAGCAACACTTGTAGGTGGAGATTCAGTTCCAAATACAACTACTGACTTCAGCCCAACAATTGCAAAGATCAAGACATCTGGCGCAAACGTAGTTATCTACACTGGTTACTACAGCCAAGCTGCGGTATTCATCAAGCAGCTTCGTGACTCAGGTTCAACTGCAGTATTTGCAGGTGGCGACGGTGTATTCAACCAGGAGTTCCCAAAGCTTGCAGGTGCTGCAGCTGAAGGTTCACGCGTTACCGGTGTTGGTGGTTTAGCTGGAATCAGCAAGGCGATGGAAGCTGACTTCGTAAAGAAGATGGGCGTTTCATCTGGTGTTTATTCAGTTGAATCATTTGATGCTGCAAATATCTTGCTTTCAGGAATCAAGGCTGGCAAGACCACCCGTGCAAAGATGCTTGCATATGTTAAGTCATATTCAGGCAAGAGCATCAGTGGAAACACAATTAAGTTCGATAAGAATGGCGACATTTCATACGGACTATTTGCTGGTTTCACAACTAAGAATGGTGTACTAGTTAATACTGGAATTATCAAGTAATTAGCTAGTTGAACGCTTAGAAAGTGGTGGGCGTCTTCGGTTCTCGTTAAAAAAGAGCCAAGATACCCACCACTTTTCTTTTAAAAATCTATATACTCGCGCAGAAGATTTGCAAAGGGGAGTGATGTTTTCAGTACTAATTGATCAATTTTGGTCACTGACAATCGCAGGAATTGCACTTGGTTTTATCTACGTTTTAATCTCACTCGGTTACACCATGGTCTACGGTGTTTTACGTATGATTAATTTTGCAAATTCCGAAATTTTTATGTGGGGAACGTTTGGAACAGTAATCACTTCTCGAGATATTTTTCATTACACCCAAACTTCCGAACCTGCTAAAGGTGGCAAATTAATTTTAGTTTTGTTGCTTAGTTTGTTGATGTCGATGTTAGTTGCAGGGCTAACTGCGGTGTTTGTGGAATTTGTGGCGTACCGTCGCCTGCGTATGAAAGGCACTAATCGTTTAGCAACTTTGATTTCTGCAATTGGAATTTCCATTGCGCTTCAAGAATTTATGCGCATATTGACCAGCTCTAGACCAGTAGGTGCACCTAGAGTTTTAGAGAAAGTTATTTTGACGGAAATTTGGGGCGCCAATATCCGTTTAGACACCGTGATCACAATCGTTGCGGCTGCCATTATCTTCTTCATCTTGGAGCGCTTTATCAAGCTCTCAAGAATGGGCAAAGCGATTCGCGCAGTATCCATGAATGAAGATACGGCCAAACTTATGGGCGTTAATTTAAATAGAGTTATCACCACCACATTCTTAGTAGGTGGTTTAGCAACTGGCGCTGCCGGCTTCTTCTATATAACAGTTTTCGAATACACCAAATTTAATATTGGTTTCACCATGGGTATGGCGGCATTTACCGCCGCGGTGCTTGGTGGAATTGGAAATATTCGTGGTGCGTTTTATGGCGGTATTAGCTTGGGACTCATGGAAGTTTATGCATCCGCTGTCCTTGGCACCCAGTGGAAAGCGGTTACGGTATTTATTGTTTTAGTTCTGGTCCTACTCTTCAAACCAAATGGTCTATTTGGCGAAGCCGTACAGACAACGAGGGCATAAATTATGAGTATTAAAAATAATAATTGGAACCTTCGTGACTGGGGTGCAGGTGTTTGGGAGCGAGCAAATCGTCCAAAGCGTGTAGCAATTGCCATAACCACCATAATTTTGGTTGGGCTTTTACCTTTCGCAGGAGCTTCATTTTTAGCAACTCCAATTGCGGCATACGATGCAGTTTTGGTTTACCCAGTTGGCATTTTCGTATTGATGGCGCTGGGTCTAAATATCGTGGTCGGTAAATCTGGAATGCTCGATTTAGGTTATGTAGCGTTCTTTGCAATTGGTGCTTACACCATGGCGCTCATGGGCACCACTACAGGTTTAAATACTTGGGAGATCATGCCTTTTGGTATTGCCTTTGCAATGATTGCAGGTGTCCTGCTTGGTTTACCAACTCTTCGTTTACGCGGAGACTATTTAGCGATTGTTACGCTGGGCTTCGGTGAAATTGTGCGCATAGTTGTACTAAATTCCACTTGGAGTAAGGGTCCTAATGGAATTGCAAACATTCCAATGCCTCCAAATATCGGCCCACTTAAATTTCAATTAGATGATCAAAAAGTTTTCTTCTGGATTGTCGTAATCATGATTTTGCTAACTATCTGGATGATTCGTCGATTAAGCGTGCGCCGTCCGGGCAGAGCTTGGGAAGCAATTCGCCAAGATGAAGATGCTGCCGAACTAATGGGTGTTCCAACATTAAAGTACAAAATTTGGTCATTCGTATTAGGCGCAGCAGTCGGTGGTGCAGCCGGTGTTTTGTATGGATCCAAGAATTTATTTATCGCCCCAGAAATGTTTACCTTGAACGTCTCCATTTTGATTCTTTCTTGTGTGGTATTCGGTGGAATTGGAAATATTTGGGGCGTTATTGTGGGCGCTACCATCTTGGGTTACCTACCAGATCGCATCCGATTCATCTCTGATGCGCGATTACTTGTCTTCGGAGTAGTACTTGTTGTGGTTATGAACTTCCGTCCTGATGGATTGTTGCCACGAAAGAAGCGCGAAAAGGCAATCGTGAAAAGCGCTAAGCCGGAAGGAGTTGCATAATGTCAGAGACACTACTTTCTCTTAAAAATGTCGTTATGAAATTTGGCGGCGTCACTGCGCTAAATGATGTAACCCTAGATGTTAAAAAAGGTGAAATTCTGGCACTAATTGGTCCAAACGGTGCCGGCAAAACCACTGTATTTAACGTAGTAACTGGTGTTTATAAAACAACTAGCGGAACCATTACCTTTGATGGCACTGTGATTAATGATCAAAAACGCTTTCAAATTACACAAATGGGAATTGCTCGTACCTTCCAAAATATTCGTTTATGGGGTGACATGACCACACTTGAGAATGTCATCACTGCAACAGATGTTCACAAACGAAGTGGTTTAGTTGGCGCATTATTCGGTCTGCCACGTGCCCGACGCGAAGAACGGGAAAATCGCGAACGTGCTTTAGAAATTTTGAAATTCATTGGTATTGATGAATACGCAGACCGTCTTGCAAAGAATCTTCCTTACGGAGTACAACGCCGTCTGGAAATTGCGCGTGCTTTAGGAACCAGTCCAAAACTACTTTTACTTGATGAACCAGCAGCTGGATTTAATCCTGCTGAAAAAGTTGAATTGGCAAACTTAATTAAGAAGATTCGCGATGCCGGTTACACCGTGCTGCTTATCGAACACGATATGTCGCTAATTATGGGTATCTCTGATCGAGTTGCAGTTTTGGATTTCGGAGTAAAAATTGCAGATGATCTGCCATCGGTAGTTCAAAATGATTCAAAGGTTATTGAAGCTTATCTAGGAGTACCTGAAGATGCGTCTTGAAATTAAAGATCTCCACGTTTTTTACGGCAAAATCGAAGCCATTAAAGGCATTTCAGTTACCGTAAATCAAGGTGAAATCGTCACTCTGATTGGCGCTAACGGCGCTGGCAAAACTACGACCCTTAAAACTATCTCAGGACTTCGTCCAGTTTCTTCAGGACAAATCATTTTCGATGGTCAAGATATCTCTAAAGTTCCAGCCCATGAGCGCGTGCATTTAGGAATTTCTCAAGCTCCTGAAGGTCGCGGAATTTTCCCTGGCATGACCGTTTTAGAAAATCTTGAAATGGGTAAATTTCATCGCAAAAATCGTAAAGCTGAAATGAGCGAAGATTTAGATAAGGTCTATTCACTTTTCCCACGTCTAAAGGAGCGCGCTAGCCAAGCAGGTGGCACGCTATCTGGTGGCGAACAACAGATGTTAGCGATTGGCCGCGCATTAATGTCCCGACCTAAAGTCTTATTACTAGATGAGCCATCAATGGGTCTGGCTCCACAAATGATTGCTAATATTTTTAGAATCATTACTGAGATCAACAAACAAGGTGTAACTATCTTGTTAGTAGAGCAGAATGCTCAGCAAGCGCTAAGTAGAGCACACAGAGCGTATGTGTTAGAGATTGGCACCATTACTAAAGAAGCAAACGCCAAAGATTTACTTAACGATCCTCATGTTAAATCTGCTTATCTAGGTACCGGCGCACACGATATCTTTTAATCGTTTAATATCAAACAAGTGATACGGGCAGTGCATGTGCGCTGTCCGTCTTCATTTGTAATATCAATGTTGTAACTGCAGAGTGTTCTGCCAAGAGAAATTGCGGTAGCTACTGCCGTAACTACGCCTTTAGTTGCAGTTTTATGGTGCGTTGCATTTATATCCACTCCCACAATTCTGCGATTTGGACCAGCATGTAACCAAGTTCCAATGGAACCAAGCGATTCGGCAAGCACCACATTGGCACCACCATGCAAGTAACCAAGCGGTTGCGTATTTCCTTCTACCGGCATTGTGCCAACTAATTTTTCCGGAGTTGCTTCCAGAATTTTGATGCCCATTTTCTTATCCAAAGCGGCTTGGCCACGTCCATTTAAGAGTTCCATGAAATCCATATTCAAAACATAACAGAGATAACATAATCGAGTGAAGCGACTCTTGCTTATTGATGGCCATTCAATGGCATATAGAGCATTTTTCGCACTTCCTGTAGATGCTTTTACAACTTCATCTGGGCAACATACAAATGCAGTTTATGGTTTTTCAAATATGTTGATGTCCCTAATAAAAGAAGAAAAACCTACCCATATTGCGGTGGCTTTCGATGTTTCTAGAAAGACATTCCGCACAGATAAATATCCGGAATATAAAGCAACACGTAGCGCTACACCCGACGAATTTCGCTCCCAGATTCCTTTAATTCATGAAGTTCTAAAAGCCATGAACATAAACGAATATTCATTAGCAGGCTTCGAGGCAGATGATTTGCTAGCAACAATTTCTAAGCAAGCCGTCTCGGAGGGATTTGAAGTTTCTATCTGTACTGGCGATAGAGATAGTTTCCAATTAGTTACAGATGAAATTACCGTGCTTTATCCGAAAAAGGGTGTCTCTGAAATGGCGCGAATGACGCCGCAAGCTGTATTTGAAAAATATGGCTTAACTCCAGAACAGTATCCAGATTTTGCAGCGCTCCGTGGCGATCCATCTGATAATTTACCTTCAATTCCCGGAGTAGGGGAAAAGACGGCCGCTAAGTGGATTGTTGAGTACGGGTCTCTTAAAAATTTAGTTGCGAAAATAGATACGGTAAGCGGAAAAGTCGGAGATTCGCTTCGAGCCAATATTGATTTAGCGCTTCGCAACCATGAATTAACCCATCTAGTTTCAGACGTACCAATTCAATATTCAATTTCTGATTTAGCGTGGGAAAAGTTCGATGGGGATCAGTTAAGACAAATTTACGCTAAATTAGAATTTAAATCTTTGATTGCTAAATTGCCAACAAAAACCGAAATTTCCCCAACTTTAGATGTTCAATTTTCCACTCCAGAAGAAGTAAGTAAAAAATTAGTTGGATTTAAAGGAACTATTGGATTTCTCTTTGAACTTCTTGATGAGAGATTAAGTTCATATTCGGTAGCAATATCAGAATCAGAAGTCTATTTGGTGATGTCAGATGAAGTAGGTCCATGGCTAGCAGATTCGAAAATAGAGAAAATTTCGCATGACTTTAAATCACTGGCACGAGTATTAGATTTCAATGGCGTGGTATTTGATACGGCATTGGCCGCTTATCTGCTTGATCCCGGAAATCGTTTAAATTCAATTGATGATGTATTAGAAAGGTATGGCTTTGCAGAAACCTCTTTATCCAATAAGGCGGCGGCGCTTTTTGCTTTACGTGATAAGTTAAATGCAGATCTGCAAGATCGTGGCGCACTTAAACTTTTGAACGATTTAGAAATACCGGTATCCGTGGTGTTGGCACAAATGGAGCGTTGCGGAGTAGCTATTGATAAAAATGCGCTAAAACAACAAGGTGCAGATTTGCAAAGTGATGTCCATGCGCAAAGCCAAGCCGCCTTTAAAGCTGCCGGGCATGAATTTAATGTGGCGTCACCTAAACAATTGCAAGTTGTGCTTTTTGACGAACTCAAATTGCCAAAAACTAAGAAAATTAAAACAGGTTATACAACTGATGCGGAAAGCCTGCAGTGGCTTTTTGCGCAAACTAAACATCCGGTACTTGAGTCATTACTTAAGATTCGTGAAGCAAGTAAGTTGCAAAGCGTGGTTGAAGGTTTATTAAGTGAAGTACAACCGGATGGCCGCATACATACGCATTTTCAACAGACCGTTGCCGCAACTGGTCGACTATCTTCTACGGCACCAAATTTGCAAAATATTCCAATCAGGAGCGAACTTGGTAGAAAAATCCGTGATGGCTTTGTAGCTGGTAAGGAATTTGATGGAATCTTCACTGCCGATTACAGTCAAATAGAGATGCGAATTTTGGCTCATTTAGCGCAAGACCAAAAGTTACTCGAAGCTTTTGCTTCTGGTGAAGATCTTCATTCAACTGTGGCTTCATTAGTCTTTGGTGTGAAAGCAACTGAAGTTGACCCTGAAATGCGTCGTCAAATTAAAGCCATGTCATACGGTCTGGCATATGGATTGAGCGCTTTTGGACTTGCACAGCAATTAGATATCTCGCCAGGTGCTGCTAGCTCTTTGATGGAGAAGTATTACCTGCGCTTTGGTGGCATTAGAGATTATTTAGCAACCGTCGTCAAACAAGCAAAAATTGATGGTTACACCGAAACCCTTATGGGTCGTAGAAGATACTTACCAGATTTGCAAAGTGACAATAAGTTTAAGAGAGAGATTGCCGAACGTGCCGCGCTAAATGCACCAATTCAAGGCACCGCTGCTGACATTATTAAATTAGCGATGCTTCGAGTTGATCGTGCTATAAAAGCATCTAATTTAAAGAGCCGAATGTTGCTGCAAATTCATGACGAACTTTTATTTGAATATGTTGAATCTGAATTAGACCAGCTAATCGAATTAGTAAGAAAAGAGATGGGCGAGGCTTACCCACTTAAAGTTTCACTTTCCGTGAATATTGGTCACGGACGAAGCTGGCATGCGGCAGAGCATTAGTTCTCTAAAACCACATCTGCTGCAGTAAATCTCTTTCTACCAAAACTTAAAATCAAATAGCCCGTTATGAGCATCAACGTGGTTATTCCTAAGCAAACTTGTGGGGAGATTGCATCTGCAACCCAACCACCTAGCGCACTTCCAATAGCCGCCATTGAACCTTCGATTGTCCATAACCAACCGAGTGATGCCGTAGCGCTACCTTTTGGTCTGACTGCATCCAATACTTCAAAATAAAAAACTTGCAACGCACCGCCAGTTAATCCAAGTAAGGCTCCAACCAGTGCCAAAGTCCAATCAGGATAGGTGAAATAAAGTGGCAGCGAAAATATGAACCATCCTAAATAAGTTTGACGCATAGTTCGATATGCAGAACGTCGTTTTTTAACCAATCCTGCAAGTAATCCACCTATTACATTGCAGAGACTCATTATGGAAAATAGCCAAGCGGTGCGATGTGGTACACCTTCTAATGTGGCATAAGCGGGAATACCCACATCAAAGAATCCCCAACCTAATCCGATAAAACAACCTTCCAACATAAGAAGTTGAATTGCGGGAACTTTCCAAAGTTTAGCTTCGTTGGGATCTTTCTTTTCGGTAAACCAATTGCGATGATTGATAGTAAATTCAAGTGCAATGCCACCAATAATAATTAATGCCGAGCAAGTACCAAGTGCATAACCCGGATG
>CAXBPX010000030.1:0-12788 GCA_963977625.1 uncultured bacterium | reverse complement strand
TTAGTCAGTGGCTATATACCAGGTGAAAAACCTTACCTTTTCAATTACGGTACAAAAACTTTTAGAACCTTAATCTGTTATGAGCTGCTTTCGGACAAGCAAGCTCGAAAAGAGATGGCAGATGCTGATTTCATCGTGGTACAAACAAATAATGCTACTTACTACCAAACCTGGCAATTAGATCAAGAGCTAGCGATTGCACAAGCTAGAAGTGCAGAGACTTCTCGACAAAGCGCCTATGTTTCTACAACTGGTGGCACTTCCTTCATAGATGAAAAAGGACGCATTATTTCGAGTATTCCGAAATATTCAAATCAAGTTTTGGTAGGAGAAATTCAGACTCGAAAAGGAGTTACTCCAGCAACTAAATACGGCTCCACTTTAGAAGTAGTGCTTGTTATTTTATGGCTACTTTTTCTTTATAAATCCCGTAGGACATTTAGGCGTTAGGCCCGTAACTTGCTTGGTAATTTTTCCTTTACTGCAGGTTATAGTTTTAAGCTTCTTTACCATCTGTTCCAGTTGGTAAATTGAATTACCAAACTCTTCAACTTCTTCTTGGCATAAATCTACGATTGGTTGTAAATCCTGGTTGGGATTATTTAAACCATTAACTATTGCTGCGTAATTAGTATCAAAGTCGGCGATTACGGCATTTACTTGTTTTAATAACGTTGGCTCACTTTTCATCTTAACTTTTATAGCCAGCAAAATCTGATGTTGTTGATCAAGCACAGTCACATACTTTTGTTGCAGAATTTTTACGGTCTCTTCACGGGTTGGTGTTTCGGCCATTGCTGGCACAAGTGATAAACCCATCAAAACGGCAACCAATCCGGCGATCCATTTACTGCGCTTCATGTATCTAAACTACTCGCACATGTGAATTAAAGATTAGAAAAATGGCTGTAAGGGCCTATCTCATTGCTCACTTAAGCAGGATTTATGAAAGGGCTACCACTTAAGTAGAATTGCGGACATGGAACTACAAAAGGTCATCTTGTATTACGGCTTTGCGCCGGTAGCTGATCCTGATGCGGTTCGGCTCTGGCAGCGTCATCTTTGTGAATCTTTAGGAATTAAAGGTCGTATTTTAATTTCCAAACATGGCATCAACGGAACTCTTGGTGGTGACATGAGCGCGTTAAAGAAGTATGTGCGTCAAACCAAAGAATATCCAGGTTTTAAAAAGATCGATTTTAAATGGTCTGATGGCACCGGAAATGATTTCCCGCGACTTCGAGTTCGGGTACGTGATGAACTTGTAGCTTTTGGTGCACCTGATGAAATTAAAGTAGATGAAAACGGTGTCATTAACGGCGGTAAACATTTAAAGCCATACGAAGTTGATAAGTTGGTTGCCGAACGCGGAAATGATGTTGTTTTCTTTGACGGGCGCAATGCATTTGAAGCAAAAATAGGTAAATTTAAAGATGCAGTGGTGCCAGATGTGGTGACTTCTCGAGATTTCATTAAAGAAATTGAGAGCGGCAAATATGATGATTTGAAAGATAAACCTGTGGTCACGTATTGCACGGGCGGTATCCGTTGTGAAATTCTCTCTGCAGTAATGGTAAATCGCGGATTTAAAGAGGTTTATCAAATTGATGGTGGCATTGTTAAATACGGAAATAAATTTGCTGATGACTCACATTGGGAAGGTTCGCTGTATACATTTGATGACCGCATGACTATTGATTTCAGCGATAAAACCAAAGTAATCGGTAAATGCGACACTTGCCAAGCTGCTACCAAGAATTTTTATAACTGCGCCAATCCGCAATGTCACGAACTTTTCTTACTCTGTGACACTTGCAAAACAGATGTACAAAATAGAACTTGCAATCATGATGTCAGTCGAAGCCATAAAGAGGAGCTAATTGGCTAATGACTACCCCGTGGAAAATTGGTCCTGAACCAGATCAAGTAATTTCCTACGGCGACTCTGTAGATCAGATTATTGATCTTTACCAAGGTGATGGACCGCTTATAACTTTGATTCATGGCGGCTACTGGCGGCCGGTACATACCCGAGAACATATGCGAGCTTTAGCCGGGAAATTAGTCACTCATGGATTTAAAGTAGCCAACATTGAATACCGAAGAGATCCCGGTAATCCAGAAAAATTATTTAATGATGTAAATCAGGCCCTAGAAAAACTAACTGATTCAATGGCCCTGATTGGCTTCTCTGTAGGCGGCCAGATTGCACTGGTCTCAAAGAGCAATGCACATAAATTAATTTTGTTGGCACCAATTACCGATTTGCAAAGAACCAAAGATGAACATCTAGGTGAAGGCGCAGTGGATATTTTCTTTGGCGACCGCGAGCTTTCCCCATTTGACCCGATGTTAAAAAAATATGAACAACATCTTTACTTAATTCATGGCGATGCTGATGATCGAGTTCCGCTGGAACATTCACGAGATTTTGCAAAAGCTAAAGGCGCTGCGTTAATGGAGATAGCGGGTGCTGACCACTTTGCAATGGTTGACCCTGATGGCTTGGCTTTTGAATTAATTCTGCAAACTCTGTTATCAAAGTGAGATTAATTTTCGTTTAATTTACAAAGACGTACCCATAAACTCTTTGGCATGAGCGCTAAAGCAATCCAAGTGGGTCGTCAAAGACTCGCACAAGCGCTGGCCGAAGATGCAGATTTACCTGCGCTGCTGGATCGGTATGACCGTTGGGCTCAAGATTTATGGGACGGTCTTGAAGTTGTTTATAACGCGAATACTTTGCTGCCACAGATAATTGATGTAATTGTAAAAATTCATAAAAGCAGATCTAAAGAGCTAAAACAAAGAGATCAAGAAAGGATCTTGAGACCTGATTGGTTCCAAGATCCAAATGCCATTGGCTATGTTTGTTATACAGATTTATTTGCAGGTGATTTGCAAGGTATCCGTAAACGCATCAATTACCTAAAAGGTCTTGGGGTTACCTATCTACACTTAATGCCACTATTAAATCCACGTCCCGGAAATAGTGATGGTGGGTATGCCGTGATGGATTACAAGTCAGTACGATCTGATTTAGGCACTATGAATGACTTGGCCGAACTTGCCACTGATTTACATGATGCGGGAATTTCACTGACTTTAGATTTGGTATTAAACCACGTTGCTAAGGAACATGAATGGGCGCAAAAGGCTCGTAACGGTGAAGAGAAATATCAAAATTATTTCTATGTATTTCCTGATCGAAAAATCCCAGATGAATATGAGAAATCTTTACCGGAAATTTTCCCAACTTTTGCACCCGGAAATTTCACTTATTACCAGGATCTGCAAAAGTGGGTGTGGACTACATTTAATGAATTCCAATGGGATGTTAATTGGTCAAATCCAAATCTCTTTTTAGAATATGTAGACATCATTGGTTATTTGGCCAACCAAGGCACTGATTGTGTCCGATTAGATGCCATTGCATTTATCTGGAAGCGGCTAGGAACAAATTGCCAGAACCAACCGGAAGTGCATGCAATTACTCAAGCCCTTCGTGCAATTTCTAAAATTGTGACACCATCATTAATTTACAAAGCAGAAGCGATAGTTGGACCACAAGATGTGGTGCATTACTTGGGCCAAGGATCACATGCTGGAAAAGTTTCAGATTTGGCTTATCACAATTCATTGATGGTTCAGATTTGGTCAGCACTAGCGGCGCGTGATAGCCGACTTTTAAATACCGCGCTTTCTAGATTTGCCCCCGTACCAACCACAAGCGCTTGGGCCACTTATTTACGTTGTCATGATGATATTGGATGGGCAATTGATGATGCTGATGCCGCAGCAGCTGGAATAAATGGCGGTGGTCATCGCAATTTCTGTGCTGAATTTTATGCAAATGAATTTGAAGGTTCATTCGCGCGTGGCGTCCATTTTCAATCTAATCCTTTAACTGGAGATCGCCGAACTTCTGGAAGTGCGGCAAGTTTGATTGGAATTCAAAGAGCGTTGGAAAATAATGATGCCGCAGATTTAAGTACTGCAATTAATCGATTGATTTGTGCTTATGCAATAGTTTTTGGATTTGGTGGTATTCCATTGCTTTATATGGGTGATGAACTTGGCATGTTAAATGATGAAAGCTACAAATTGGATCCAGCAAAATCAGATGACAATCGCTGGATTCATAGACCCAAAATGAATTGGGATTTAGCAACTGATGCTGCAAATGGAGTCGGAATTGCAGGACGGGTTTATAAGGCGATTGGTAATTTGATTACTGCTCGTAAAAATTTAGCTTCACTTCATGCAAGTGTGACTGCCGAAACAGATACTCGTAATGATGGTGCAATTCTTTTGATTCGTCGCAAACATGCCGCGGGCTTATTAACTGAAATTTATAATCTCACTGAAAAGACTCAATATTTGGATACTTATGAAGTTGCATTTGGTGATCGCACCGAAGCGATCAGTGGCAGAAAGATGCATTTCACTGGAAAAGTAGCGGTGCCGCCATATGCGGCTTGGTGGATTCACGCTTAACTCTCGACTACCCCTTTAGGTAATTAAAAAATTTTCTTTACTTAAGAGCGCCACCCCGCAGCTAACTTAATCTCTTGAACATTGAACGAGATAGGTTTTGAGCATATTCCCCACCCTCGAGAGATTAAAAAGGAAAAAGATTCTTAAAATGAAACTTCATATGAAAAGTAAAATTTCATTAGCAGGTGCATTTGCGCTATTTGCCAGCACGCTTGCATTAGCGCCAGCCGCAACATCTGCAGAGCAATACAGCATCCCAGCTTCACCTAAAAATGTAACTGCATCAGTTTCTTCTGCAGGCATCATGGTCAAATGGGTCGCGCCAACAAATGTGCAACCAGAGATCACGACTTACGTGGTTTCAGGTGGCCAAGGTTCATGCCCAATCTATGTTTCGCCAACTAAGGCGCATATGCAAACTATTCTGCCGGTAGTTGCGGGACAAACTTCGGTAACTCCAACAGTCGTTGCAGTGAATGCATACGGAATTAGCGCGCCGGCAACTGCGAAAGCAATTACCGGAGATGCACTTGCTAAAGCTACTAAGCGAAGCGATCTGCGTGTAGTGCAACTTAACCAGCTAAGTGATTTCCATGGCGCAATCGAAGGTACTTCAACCAATGCTGGTGCCGCAATTTTGACTGCTGCATTTGCAAATGATCGCAAAGCAGTCCCAGCAACATTTACGCTTTCATCTGGCGATAACTTTGGTGCCTCTCCTGCAATTTCATCAGAATTCGAAGAAGTTCCAACAGTGGAAGCGATGAACTTGATGAAGTTCGATGCATCTACCTTTGGTAATCACGAACATGATCGCGAAATGGCACATATTGTTAAGATGATCAATCTTTCTACTAACAAATGGGTGGTATCTAACTACTCAACTTTGGCACCACTTAATACTGGCGCTAATAAAGTTGCAGATTATGTATTACTAAACCGTGGTGGCGTAACCATCGGTGTAGTTGGTATGAATACTCCAGAAACCGTGGACACCGTGTTTCCTGGAAATCTCTCCGGAATCACAATTTCTCCGGATCCACAGTATGTAAATGCCGCAATTCAAAAGGCAAAAGATGCCGGCGCTGAAATTGTGGTGGTCTTAAATCACCAAGGTTGGTCTGAAAATAAAGGTGGTTTAGCAACTGGTCCCTTGGTGACCAGCGCAAATTCATTTAAAGGTGCAACTGTAGTTTTTGGTGGTCATAGCCACTTGCAGTACAGCACAATTTCAGAAAATACTCGTTGGCATAAAGCGCTTACCGTGGCACAAGTTGCAAACTCTGGTGTTGCTTATAACCAAGTTTCAGTCTGCCTAGGTCAAGGAAAGGTACTTGGCTCATATGTAAATGTGGTTACGGCCGCTTCAATTGCTAAGACCACACCTGATGCAACCGCAGCTGCACTTGTTAAGAAATACAAAGATCAAGTAAGTGCAAAACTAGATGTGAAAATCGGCAAAGTTTCGGGAATCTTCCCTCGCGGAGGTACACCAGCAGTAGAACGTTCTGGTGAAACTGAAATGGGTAACTACATGGCTGATCTAGTTCGAGCAGCTACCAAGACACAACTAACCATTATCAATGGTGGTGGTATTCGCGACACCTTCCCAGCGAAAACTTATGCACCTGCCGATAAGACCTTAGTTCGCCCAGGCACTGGAATCACTGGTCCTTACGATGTAACCCTTGGTGATGCGCTAACCGTATTCCCATTCGGAAATTACGTTGCAACTACCAAGATGACCGGTAGCGATATTTGGAAAGCTATTGAAAACGGAGTTTCTCAATATCCAACCGCTGGTCGCTTCCCTCAAATCTCTGGATTCAAATTTGCATTTGATCCAGCAAAGACAGTTGGAAGTCGCGTAACCTCAATTAAAACATCCGATGGAAAAGATATTCCAAATGATGCTTCGGTTGAATTTACCGTTGCTACTGTCGATTACATGGTTTCCGGTGGAGATGGTTATGTTGATGTATTCCATCCACAATCTGCAAAGATCGGCGGCTTGTTAGTCGATGTATTAGTTGCAGGGCTTAAAGCAGATATGGCAGCTGGCAAGGTAACTCAATTACCTAAGCTAGAAGGTCGTATCACCAAACCATAAAAGACCTTAATAGGCCTTAAATCTATAAATTAAAAAGCCCCGGGGAAATTTCCTCGGGGCTTTTTAAATTCAATTACTTTTTCTTACCTTCAATTTCATTGACTAACTTAAATTGACCATCGCCAAGTTGGCCTTGGGATGCATATAAATCTAACTTTGCTCTGGTATCTGCAATATCCAAATTGCGCATGGTTAACTGACCGATTCGATCAACTGGACCGAATGCCGCATCTTCAGTGCGCTCCATTGATAACTTCTCAGGGTGATAGCTAAAAGCTGGGCCTTCAGTATTAATAATTGAATAATCATCACCGCGGCGTAACCGTAAAGTGACAGTGCCGGTAACAGCGGAAGCGACCCATCTGGTTAATGATTCACGCAACATCAATGATTGCGGATCAAACCAACGGCCTTCATAAAGAAGTCGACCTAAACGGCGACCTTCTGCGTGGTAATTAGCAATAGTGTCTTCATTATGGATCGCAGTAATCAAGCGTTCGTAAGCGATAAATAAAAGCGCCATTCCTGGTGCTTCATAAATTCCGCGGCTCTTAGCTTCGATGATTCGATTCTCAATTAAATCTGACATTCCTAAGCCATGGCGGCCACCAATGGTATTTGCTTCCTTCATTAACTCCACAACATCATCAAAACGCTTTCCGTTGATTGCAACTGGACGGCCTTGCACATATTCAATAGTTACATCTTCGGTATCAATTTTTACATTGGCATCCCAGAACTTCACACCCATGATTGGGTTAACGATTTCTAAACTGGAATTCAAAAACTCTAAAGATTTTGCTTCGTGAGTAGCACCTAAAATATTGGCATCAGTCGAATATGCCTTCTCTACGCTATCTCGGTACGGCAGCTTATGTTTTACTAAGTATTCAGACATCTCTTTACGACCACCCAATTCGGACACGAATTGTTGATCTAGCCATGGCTTGTAAATTCGAAGCGCTGGATTTGCCAGTAATCCGTAACGGTAAAAACGTTCGATGTCATTACCTTTATATGTTGATCCATCGCCCCAAATCGAAACGTTATCTTCAAGCATGGCACGAACTAATAGAGTTCCGGTAACGGCACGTCCAATCGGAGTGGTGTTGAAATATTGTTTGCCACCAGAGCGAATATGAAATGCTCCGCAAGCAATTGCAGCTAAACCTTCTTCGACCATCGCACTCTTGCAATCAACAAGTTTTGAACCTTCGGCGCCATATTGCTTTGCGCGACCTGGGACTGATGCAATATCTGGTTCGTCGTATTGGCCTAGATCAGCGGTGTAGGTAAATGGAATCGCACCGTTATTTCGCATCCATGCAACTGCGACCGAGGTATCCAACCCGCCACTAAAGGCTATGCCGACACGTTCGCCAACTGGAAGTGAGCCAAGTACTTTAGACATAGTGCGCAGTCTAATACCCTTTAACCATGCTCACTAAATTTAATCAAAAGCTTGCGGTGCTGGTGACTTCTGGTGTTGGCACAATGGCATGTGCTTATCTTTTCGCTGGAATTGCACTCATTTCACTGCCAAAAGCAATCGCATCTCATGATGTAATCGTAATTATTTCTTGGATTGCTCAGACTTTCCTGCAGCTTGTACTTTTATCCATCATCATGGTTGGGCAGCAAATTTCTTCAGAAAAAGTGGATAAACAGATCTTTGAAACCCATGCCGCATCGCTGGCAGAGTTTGAACTTGCCAAAATAGAAGTTGCAGAATTAAAAAAGATTTCTGCAGAAGTTCACCAACTGCTACGGGATATTGAAAAGCGTATAAATTAAAAGTGCGCTGCAATTTCGCGTAATTGCTGAGTGTGGCCAACTATGTGGCCATCTGCTTTTTCAAAAAGTTCAGATAAAGTAACTGGACCTAATTCTGGATGATTAGAAACTTTAGCCCAATCTGCATCAGTTGCATTGGTAAGCACCTCCAGAGCTAAAGCACGAATTCCAACTAATGCTGCCAATGAAGTCTTTACTTTGCGCTTGGCATAGTTAACGCGTTCTGGATATGCCTCTTCGTCAAAAGGTTGAATATTTGGTGCAACGTCTCCGATGGCGTGCAAATATCTAGATGCAAAATGTAACTCGCCATCTGCCATGTGGTGAACAACATATGCAGCAGACCAACCACCATCTACCATGGTGTAGCGATGTGCTTCAGGGATTGTAGAAAGTACATCTTGAAAATCTTTGCCATGAGCTACGAATCGTTCTAGTCTGTCCATGAAGTAAAGTTTAGCCGTGAACAAAAGCGATCCAAAGTGGTGGAATGAAGCGGTTATTTACCAAATTTATCCCCGATCATTTCAAGACTCCAATGGAGATGGCGAAGGCGATCTAAAGGGAATTACTTCTCGCCTTGAATATGTTCGTGATCTGGGAGTCGATGCGATTTGGCTTAGTCCTTTTTACACCTCTCCTAATAAAGATGGTGGTTACGATGTTGCCAATCCCAGAGATGTAGATCCTAGGTTTGGCACATTGGCCGATGCCAAAGAGTTGTTCGATAAAGCGCATTCACTCGGATTAAAAGTAGTAGTTGATATTGTTCCCAATCATTTTTCAGATCAGCACCATTGGTTTAAAGAGGCTTTAGCAGCGCCAAAGGATTCTGCAGCCAGAAATCGGTTTCACTTTTATGACGGTAAAGATAAAAATACCCCGCCAAATAATTGGATTTCATTATTCGGTGGTGCAGCTTGGACTCAAGTTGCAGATGGCCAGTGGTATTTACATCTTTTTGATTCATCACAACCTGATTTAAATTGGGAAAACCCCGAAGTAATGGCTGATTTTGAAAAGACGATTCGCTTTTGGCTAGATCTAGGTGCAGATGGCTTCCGTATTGATGTGGCTCATGGTTTAGCCAAAGATGACATTCATCAAGATCATTACGACCCACAAGGTTTAAGTGATGCACTAAGACTGGATGTACTCATGGAAGTTGAAAAGCGGAATAAATATCTGGCTAATATTCCATTTTTTGATCGCGATGGAGTTCATGAAATTTATCGAAATTGGCGAAAAATATTTGATTCATACGGCTCCCGAGACATAATGGCAGTTGCCGAAGTTTGGGTGCATCCACCAAAGCGAGCCACTTTGTATGTTCGACCTGATGAACTGCATCAATTTTTTAATTTTGATGTAATGAATGCGCCATTTGACTCGGATTATTTATATAAAACTATTTCAAACATGTTCGCTCTAGTGAAAGAGCAAGGCGCTTGGCCAACTTGGTGTTTATCAAATCATGACTGCGAACGCGTCGCATCTCGTATTGGCCCTGATGCCGCGCGCGCTATGGCGCTATTTATTTTTGGGCTGCCTGGCTCTGCTTATATTTACAACGGACAGGAACTAGGACTTCCATCTGGAGAAATGAATGATGAAGATCGCCAAGATCCAATATTTTTTAGGACCAACGGCAAACAGAAAGGACGAGATGGTGCCAGAGTACCAATGCCATGGAGCGGCACTCATGCCCCATTTGGTTTTACATCCGGCAAACCTTGGTTACCACTACAAGATAATTGGCGAGCATTTACTGTCGAATCAGAATTAATAGATCCACAATCTTCCCTGAATCTTTATAAAACAGCGTTAAAAATAAGACGTGAAAAATTTACCGGAAGTGGCGAAATAACTTGGGAAAGTACCAGTGGTTTGCTTTCATATAGACGAGGCAAAATCCGAGTAGTTATTAATATTTCAGAGCAAACTCACCCAATTTCTGGTGAAGTTTTACTGGCTAGCCAGAAAATTACAGATTCCTTGCCACCTGCGACCGCGGCTTGGTTACTTTCCTAAATTCTTAATTGACTCTCTAGAATAATCTTTGCTTTTCTCATGAATTTTTCGTAACTGCAATTCAAAATTTTCTACCGCAGTATCAAAAGCAGCAACATCATTAAATTCAGAAGCTTCGGCACGTACAAGTGGACCGGCACCTTTTGCGGTAAGGATGACTTTATGTGAATGCTTGCCTTGCTTTGGATTTTGTTCGTGAATAATTTCTACTTCAACCCGATCTAAAAAGACATTGAATCGACTTAGCGCTTGCAATTTGTCGGATGCAATCCCTTTGAAATCTTCTGCTAAATTTGCTTGACGAGAATGAAATAGAATTTGCATTTTAAATTCCTTCTGTTTTTGCAGGGTGGTGGAATGCAATAAGTCTAGACTTAAGCGTCTTCAAATTCATCATCATCTGCCCAAACAGATGCTGGTGAATCTTCTTGTTTTTCAACCCAAGATAGGAAGGAACCGACAGCCTTAAATGCAAGGACTGCGAAAGTTGCAAGCGCAGTGATTCGTCGGAAGAACTTCATGGCTAAATTATATAACTTCCAACGCCTGCTTGATATCTTCCCAGAGATCTTCAACGTTTTCTAGGCCAACGCTTAAGCGAATTAAGTTCTCCGGAACTTCATGGCTCTCAGATGCCCAGCGACGGCGACGTTCCCAAAGACTCTCTACTCCGCCCAAACTGGTTGCATAGGTAATTAACTTTGATGCTTCGCAAACTTTATCTGCCCCAGCGGCATCGCCTTTGATTTCAAATGAGAGCACTGCACCGAAACCCTTCATGAAAGATTTGGCGCGTGCATGTTGAGTATCAGTTGGCAGACCCGGATAGCGCACGGCAGCAACCTTTGGGTGTTCACTTAAACGCTTAGCGATTTCAAGGGCAGTCTCAGAACTTGCCTTTACGCGTACCGGGAAGGTACGAATGCCACGTAGCGCAAGCCAGGCCTCTTGCGGACCAGGGATCGCGCCTCCAATTTGTCTCTGCCATTCCAATCTTGTCTTGAGGGCCTCGTCATTAGTTGAGATTGCACCCATAAGTACATCACTATGCCCGCTTAGAAACTTAGTTACTGATTGCATCACTAGATCGGCGCCAAGATCCAATGGGTTCTGATTCAGCGGGGTGGCAAAGGTATTGTCGACAGCCACTCCGATACCCGCTTCTTTCGCGGCCTTGATAACAACTGGTAGATCAACTACATCGAGCCTTGGATTTGTTGGAGATTCCAACCATAGTAATTGAGTTCCTGGAATCGCAGCCAACACTTCATCGGTGTTGCAGAGGTCTATGAAACGAACTTCAAGTCGGCCACTTTCATGTGCTTGGCCGAGTACAGACATCGAACCGTTATAACCTTGATTGGACGCAGTCACTACAGCACCGACCGGCAACATATTAAATACCGCGCTAATTGCGGCCATACCTGAAGAGAAAATTAAAGTGTGGTTTGCATTCTCCAACTTACTGATTGCATCCTCTGTCGCAGCCCAAGTTTCATTTCCGAATCGACCATAACCAACAGCTGTTCCTGAAAGGAAAGTTGAGGTCAATTGAATTGGTGGATTTAACGAGGCGCCCGGTTGATGTGCAGGGCGGCCAGAAGATATTGCGATGGTCTCTTTTCTCATAAAGAAAAGAGTAACTTAACTTTGTAACACCGCCATTGCCGCATTGTGTCCTGGAATACCACTTACTCCGCCGCCACGCTTAGCACTGGAGCCACAAATGTAAACATTCGGTAAATTGGTCTCAACGCCCCACTTGCCTACTTCATCATCATGTTCTGCAAAAGGAAGTGTGAGATCCTTATGGAAGATATTTCCGCGTGGAAGATATACATCTGCCTCTAAATCCAAAGGAGACTTAGCCTCAATACAAGGTTTTCCGTCTTTGGACATTGCAATTACATCTTCTAACGGTTCGGACAAATACTTATTCAAACCAGCAATTGCTTTTTCTAAGACCAATTTGGTCGTAGCTTTATTGTTTTCTTCGTATGCAGTCGCCGGCGTGTGAAGTCCAAAAAGAGTAAGAGTTTGATAGCCCTCTGCCTGCAGTTCTGGGCTTAATATCGATGGGTCAGTCAAAGTATGGCAGTACATCTCTGCAGGAATTACATCTGGAATATTGCCAATTGCCGCTTGATCGTATGCACGTTCTAGCTCTTTGAAACTCTCGTTCAAATGCAGTGTACCTGCGAAGGCAAGTTTTGGATCTATGCCGGACTTAAGCTGCGGCAAACGCTTTAGCAGCATATTAATTTTAATTTGGGCGCCTTCAAGACTATTTCTTGAATCAATCTTGCTTGAAACAAATTCTGGGGCGGCATTGCTTAGGAAATGCCTTGCTTGGGAT
>CAXBPX010000029.1:0-13413 GCA_963977625.1 uncultured bacterium | reverse complement strand
CAAGATTGGAAAACTAGCTGCCAATGCTTACATCATGGGCGGAAGCTTCTCTGATATTCAACCTTTATTAAGTGCCGAAGGTCCACAAGAATTAATTGATCAGTTAGCTTTGCTTGGAAAAGTTGGCGCATCAAATACTGAAGCGCTAAAACGATTTAAAGCGGCTGAGATTGTGGCCAAAGCAGCCAAAGTTGCAGCGGATCAAGCTAAAGCAGTTCAAGTTGCGGCCACTGAAAAAGTAGCTGCCGCAAAGAAAGTTGCAGACGATGCACGTGCAGCCCAAGCAAAAGAAGTTGCAAAATTACAAGTAGTCCAAGATAAATTAATGGCTGATTTAATTGCAGCACGTAAAGTTCGTACCACTTTAGAACAACAACGTCAGTTAGCGCTCCTTGAAGAGCAGAATGCAAACATCGCCACCACCATTATTGATCAAAAGAAGATTTGGCCAGATCGTGGATTTAAAGGTCGATCGACGATTCGAACTACTGCAGCTCAACGCGCTTTGGCAGTTGAATATGCAATTAAACAAGTAATGGCAAAGAAACCTTATGTTTGGGGTGCACAAGGTCCAAATTCTTTTGATTGTTCTGGTTTGGTTTATGCAGCCTATAAATATGCAGGATTAGGTTGGCCAAATTGGGATCGCTTAAATGCAGCTCTTTATTCGGTGGCTACTTACCATGTGCCACTTTCTCAAATGCAACCAGGTGATTTGCTGTTCTATTCTTATAACGGTTCGATCGCTGCAATTCACCATATTTCAATTTATGCAGGCAATAACATGGTTTGGGAAGCTCGCAACAAACGCGTGGGCTTAGTTAAATCAAATATGTATTCCATGCCTGGCTTAATGCCGTTTGCAGGGCGCGTTTAATGCAAGCGCTCGTAGCACTTCGAAGTGCTGTACGAGCCACGCTGGAAAAATTCGCTGCCGGTGATGTAATTCTAGTTGCGGTATCTGGTGGCGCAGATTCACTTGCACTTGCTGAAGTTGCCAAAATTGAAGGCGATAAATTAGCTTTGAAAATTATTGGAATCACAATTGATCATCAATTGCAAAATGGTTCTGACGAACAAGCTAAAAAAGTGGTTTCCCAAATTTCCATCCCTTGTCTTATTGAAAAAATAAAAGTTGAAATCACGGATGGTTTAGAAGCATCTGCACGCCGTGCCAGATATGTAGCGTTAGAAAAATGCGCGAAAGAAAATAACGCAGTTGCTATTTTGCTTGGCCATACCAAAGATGATCAAGCAGAGACAGTTTTACTTGGCTTAGCGCGCGGTAGTGGCGCACGTTCATTGTCAGGAATGTCTGAAGTAAACGGAATCTATTGCAGACCCTTTTTAGAAATTACCCGTGAGCAGACAGTTCAAGCTTGCGCAGAGTTAAAGTTAGAACCTTGGCATGATCCACATAATGATGATGAAAGCTTTTTAAGAGTTAAAGTTCGTAAAAATGTGTTACCAAAAATGGAGCAAGAACTAGGCCCAGGAATCCGTGATGCTCTTTCTCGAAGTGCGCAATTATTAAGAGATGATGCGGACGCATTAGATAATTTGGCAAAAGAGTTTTGGGATCACGATAAAAGTTTGGCGATTGAAGAGCTCACAAAATTATCAAAGGCGGTTCGAACCCGAGTTTTGCGATTGGCGCTCTTTGAAAGCGGTATTTCGCAACTATCTGCTGAGCAGGTGGCTCAAGTTGAGGCGTTAATCTCAAATTGGAAGGGGCAAGGCGAGGTCAGCCTGCCTTCGGGTGTGAAGGTTTCGAGAATTTCGGGCAGACTAACGCTCTCATAGCAACGAAGGGGAGAGCGTGGAGCAGGCACACGTCGCAGGCGATATCGAACGCGTAATTGCAACTAAAGAGCAGATTCAAACCCGTATCAAAGAACTTGCTAAGCAAGTTGCGGAAGATTATCAGGGCAAAGATTTGTTATTAGTTGGTGTGCTCAAAGGTGCAGTCATGGTGATGGCTGATTTATCTCGCGCTATGGATGCGCATGTTGAAATGGATTGGATGGCAGTCTCTTCTTATGGTTCTGGAACCAAATCAAGTGGTGTCGTTCGAATTCTTAAAGATTTAGATCGCGACATCACAAACCGAAATGTTTTAATTGTCGAAGATATTGTTGACACCGGATTAACTCTTCATTGGTTGCGCTCAAACTTAGAATCTCGTGGTGCAAAGAGTGTAGAAATTCTTACGATGTTACGTAAACCTGAAGCAGCCAAAGTTGAAGTAAATGTTAAATATGTTGGATTCGATATCCCGACAGATTTCGTGGTTGGTTACGGGTTGGACTTTAATGAAAAGTATCGCAACCTTGATTTTATTGGAGTACTAGCAAAGCACGTGTACGCATGAGTGAACCTAAGAAGAAAAAGAAGATGACCGAGAAAAAACCGGCTCGTAAACCAAATCCACAAGTTCAAAACAATAATTTCCGCAAGTTTGCGCGCGGACCTTTATTTTGGATTGTTTTAGGTATTTTGGCGGTCACTTTCTTCGGTCAGATCTCCTCGGCTGCGAATCGCTACACCGATGTAAATACCTCCCAGATTCTTGATGCAATTTCTAAAGGTGAAGTAGCTAGCGCTTCAGTTATCGACAAAGATCAAGTAATTAAAGTAGTTTTGAAAGATGGCGTCTCTATTAAAGGCGCTACCAAAGTTCAAGCTAAATATGTAATTCGCCAAGAACCAACGGTAATTGATGTATTAACTAGCAATCCACCTCCAAGAGGTTGGAACGTAGTAGTCCCAACTCAATCGCTATTAGTTTCATTCTTATTCTCAGTCGCACCATTTTTAATTATTGCGCTGCTCTTCTTCTGGATGATGAGTAATGCAAATGGTGGCGGTAAAGCAATGCAATTTGCACGTTCTCGAGCAAAGTTGCAAGACGACGAAGCGCCAAAGACCACTTTTGCGGATGTAGCAGGTGCAGAAGAAGCGGTACAAGAATTAGAAGAAATTCGCGATTTTCTTTCCGCTCCCGCAAAATATAAAGAGCTAGGTGCAAAAATTCCGAAAGGCGTTTTACTTTATGGTCCTCCAGGAACCGGTAAAACATTACTGGCACGTGCAGTAGCTGGAGAAGCGAAAGTTCCGTTCTATTCTATTTCTGGTTCAGATTTCGTAGAAATGTTTGTCGGTGTTGGTGCAGCTCGAGTTCGTGATTTATTTACGCGCGCAAAGGAAAATTCACCAGCCATAGTTTTCGTAGATGAAATTGATGCAGTTGGACGTCAACGCGGTGCAGGTCTTGGCGGCGGACATGACGAACGCGAACAAACTCTTAATCAATTGTTAGTTGAAATGGATGGCTTTGACGATCAAACTCAAGTTATTTTAATTGCGGCAACTAACCGCCCAGATGTTTTAGATCCAGCGCTACTTCGTCCTGGTCGTTTTGATCGCCAAATTCCTGTAGAGCGTCCAGATTTAAAAGGTCGCGAAGCAATTCTCAAAGTTCATGCAAAGAACAAACCACTAGCGACTGGTTTAGATTTAATGGCAATTGCCAGACGTACTCCAGGTTTTACTGGTGCTGATTTAGCTAACGTGCTCAATGAAGCAGCGCTTTTGACAGCTCGCAATAATGAAAAGTTAATCACTATGAGTGCAATCGATGAATCAATTGATCGCGTAATGGCAGGCCCTCAGAAGAAGACTCGAGTTATGAGCGATGAAGAGCGTCGAGTTACTGCGTATCACGAAGGCGGCCACGCTTTAGTTGCACATGCGCTGCCACATACAGATCCGGTACACAAAATCACCATCATGCCTCGTGGTCGCGCACTTGGTTACACCATGGTTTTGCCAGATGAAGATAAGTATTCAGTAACTCGAAATCAATTACTTGATCAATTGGCATATACCTTGGGTGGTCGCGCAGCAGAAGAATTGATTTTCCATGATCCATCAACTGGTGCAAGTAATGACATTGAAAAAGCCACCGCACTTGCGCGCCAAATGGTTACTCAATATGGAATGACCGAAACAATTGGTGCTATAAAACTTGGCACAAATTCCTCTGAACCATTTTTAGGACGCGACCTTTCACATCAACGTGATTACTCTGAAAATTTAGCTGCAGTCGTAGATTCTGAGATTCGTAAATTAATTGAGAATGCGCACCAAGAAGCTTTTGATATTTTAGAAGTTAACCGTGCGATTCTTGATGAGTTAGTGGTGATTTTGCTTGAGAAGGAAACTATTCTTAAGGAAGAAATAGAAGAAATCTTTGCGAATGTGCGCGCAGTAAAACCACGTCCAGCATGGACCGGTTCTGATTCACGTAAACCTTCTAATTTGCCACCGGTTGCAATTCCAAACTCGGAAGCAAAACCAAAGAAGCGCGCAGTACGCAAAAAGGCTGAATAACTTGAGCGACAAAATCGAATCTGTGTCTATGGGCCCAGAAGGAGGTCGCGCTAAGCAACCATATGATGCTAAGCGCGCCGAAGCTGCGGTAAAAGAGTTGCTATTGGCACTTGGCGAAGATCCTGATCGAGAAGGTTTAAAAGATACTCCCGCCAGAGTTGCGCGTGCATATGCAGAAAATTTTGCAGGTCTATACCAATCACCAAAAGATGTTTTAACAACCACTTTTGATATTGGCCATGAAGAGTTGGTAATTGTGCGCGATATTGAAGTCTTTTCTCAATGCGAACATCATCTAACTCCGTTTCATGGCGTAGCACATGTTGGATACATTCCGAATGGAAAGATAACTGGCTTATCCAAAATTGCGCGGTTGGTTGAAGTATTTGCAAGACGCCCACAAGTCCAAGAAAGATTAACTTCTCAGATCGCTGATGCGATGGTGGAAATTTTGGATTGTGCTGGTGTAATTGTGATTATTGATTGCGAACATTTATGTATGTCAATGCGTGGTGTTCGAAAAGCTGAAGCACGTACTGTGACCTCTGCAGTGCGAGGTGAATTACGAAATCCTGCAACCAGAGCTGAAGCAATTAGTTTAATTACGAAGAACTAGGAATTACTTTGACTCTAGTAATGGGCATTTTGAATGTAACGCCCGATTCTTTTTCTGATGGTGGAGAATTTTTAGATCCTGAAAAAGCGATTGCTCGTGGCAAAGAGATGATTGAAGAAGGCGCCACCATTATTGATGTGGGCGGAGAATCAACTAAGCCAGGTGCAGAGCGAGTTACTCTTGATGAGGAGTTGACCAGAGTAATTCCAGTAATACATGCGTTAGCAAAAAGTGGCGCTAAGGTAAGTGTGGACACTATGCGCGCAGAGACCGCAGCGATGGCAGTTGCAGCTGGCGCCAGCATTATTAATGATGTGAGCGGCGGCTTAGCAGACCCTGCGATGCATGCCACTGCCGCCGCGCTAAAAGTGCAATATATAAGCATGCATTGGCGAGGCCAATCTAAAGATATGGATTCTTTAGCAGTCTATGAAAATGTTGTTACTGAAGTTATCAATGAAATGACTAAACAAATTGCATCTGCATTATTAGCAGGAATCGAACCAACTAAATTAGTCATAGATCCAGGTCTTGGTTTTGCCAAAACTGCCGAACATAACTGGGAGCTATTGCGAAATTTAGATAAATTCAAAGAGTTAGGTTTTCCAATATTAATTGGAGGCTCTCGCAAGAGATTCTTGGGTGGCGATGATCCAATCCAGCGTGAAAGTTCATCAGTTGCATTGACAACTTGGCTAGCTACAAAACATATTTGGGGCGTGCGCACTCACACAGTTAAACCTCACATCGATGCAATTCGTCTAGTAGGCCAAGTTTTATGAGTGATCGCATCGAATTAACTGGAATTGAAGCATTCGGTCATCACGGAGTTTTTGCGGAAGAACGACGCGAAGGACAAGTTTTCTATGCCGATATTCGTGCCGAATTAGATTTGGAATCAGCATCAAATAGCGATGATTTGAATGACACAGTTGATTATGGTGCGATGATTGATTTGGTCATTGAAGATATTGAATCCGAACCTTGCGACTTAATTGAACATTTAGCTGGAAGAATTGCAGATCGAATACTTTTTGAATTTCATAAAATTAATCGAGTATCAGTAACAATACATAAACCAAATGCACCGGTAGATGGCACTGTGCTTGATATTGCAGTAACCATCGAACGTAATCGATGAAAGCGGTTATCGCGCTAGGTTCAAATATTGGAGAGCCTAAAGAGAATTTAGATTTGGCAATTGCGCTGCTAAATGAAGCTACTGAAGTACAAAAAACTTCAAGTTATTTTGTGACTAAACCAGTTGGATATACAGATCAACCAGATTTTTTAAATGCAGTTTGCATCATTGAAAGTGATTTACCTGCGATAGAGCTTTTAAATATGTTGCGAGGAATTGAAAAGGCTATGGGTCGCGAACGTATTATCAAATGGGGTCCACGCAGTATTGATTTAGACATAATTCAGTATGGATCTTTGCTTTCCAATGCTGACGAATTAACCTTGCCACACCCACGCGCGCACGAACGTAAATTTGTTTTGGAACCTTGGTTTGAAATTGAGCCTGATGCCGTGCTTTTAACTCATGGCAAAATTGCTGATTTACTAGCTAAGTTATAAAATTTTCTCACTACCCGGTACCCAAAGTTGGACTGGAGTTATAAATGGCAGAAAAGGGATTTGTTCCCACAATGGGCGCGTTGCATGCTGGCCATGCGGCGCTTATTTCTGCTGCGCGTGAAAGATCTGATGAAGTAATAGTGAGCATCTTTGTAAATCCACTGCAATTTAATGATCCAGAAGATTTAAAAAAATATCCCCGAACACCAGAAAAGGATCGTGAAATCGCAATAAATGCTGGCGCTACTGAAGTTTGGTTTCCTTCGTACGAAGAAATCTACCCTTCAGATCCAATCCGAATTGAAGCGGGTCCAGTAGGGGATTTATTTGAAGGATTGGCTCGCCCCGGTCACTTCAGTGGAATGCTCACGGTAGTAAAAAGATTATTTGATTTAGTTCAACCTAAATTTGCGCTTTTTGGTGAGAAAGATTTTCAACAACTCTTTCTAATAAGAGAAATGGTAAATAAATATTCATTACCGATTGAAATACTTTCGCACCCAATAGTCCGTGAAGCTGATGGATTAGCGATGTCATCTAGAAATGTGCGACTCTCTCCTGAAGCGCGCCAGAAAGCCATAGTTGTACATAAAGCGCTTAAGGCCGGTCGCGAGAATTTACGAGAAGTTTTAAATAGTGAACCTGCATGGAAAACAGACTATGCAACTGTTATTAATCCAGCAAATTTTAAAGAAGAAAAAGCACCGAAACAGCGCGCGATAGTAGCGGGTTGGATTGGTGGAATTCGGTTAATAGACAATATGGAGTATTAAATGCTACTTACAATCGATGTAGGAAATACCAATACTGTATTAGGAACTTTTCTTGGAGAAGATTTAGTTCATTCATGGCGCGTGAAAACTGATCCAAGAAGCACTGCAGATGAACTTTGGTTACAGATGCGTGCTTTGGTAGAGGATATCGATATCACTGGAATTTCATTATGTTCTACCGTTCCAGCAGTATTGCGCGAAATGCGCACCATGATCTCTACATATTTCTCAGAGATTCCAACCACAATTGTCGAACCTGGTATTAAAACCGGCGTGCCACTTCAAGTAGATAATCCGAAAGAAATTGGCGCTGATCGAATTGTAAATACATTAGCGGCACATACTCTTTATGGTGGTCCAGCAATTGTGGTGGATTTTGGCACTTCTACTAATTTAGATGTGGTTTCGCCAAAGGGAGAATTCTTAGGTGGTGCATTGGCACCAGGTATTGAAATTTCAGTTGATGCTTTGGCGCAACGAGCTGCACAATTACGTAAAGTCGAATTAATCAAACCTAAATCAGTTATTGGCAAGAACACCGTAGAAGCGCTGCAATCCGGAACTATTTTTGGATTTGCCGGACAAGTGGACGGTTTGGTTTCTAGAATTTCAGATGAACTTGTAGCGCAATTCAATGAAAGACCAACAGTGATTGCAACCGGCGGTTTAGCACCATTGATATTTGGTGTGGCAGATACTTTGGATGAGCATGAGCCAGATTTAACGCTGATCGGGCTTCGTTTAATTCACGAACGTAATAAATAAGCCGATAGACTTATGGGTAATTATGAGCACCCAAGATAATCCAGATTTAGAGCTACCGGAGCAGTTACGAATCCGTCGCGAAAAGCGCGAACGTATTCTGCAATCGGGCCAAGAGGCTTATCCAGTTTCGGTGCCGCGTACTAAATCATTGGCAGCAATTCGCGCAAAATATGAAGGTTTAGCAATCGATGTCGCTACTGGTGATATCGAATCTGTTGCAGGTCGCATTATTTTTAAGCGCGATACCGGCAAGTTAGCTTTTGCAAATCTTCGCGAAGGCGACGGCACCGAACTTCAAGTAATGCTCTCATTAGATAAAGTCGGGCAAGCACAACTTGATGCCTGGAAATCAGATATTGATCTTGGGGATATTGTTTCAGTAACTGGAGAAGTTATTACTTCAAAACGTGGTGAATTATCAATTTTGGCTTCTGAATTTGCGCTCGCTTCAAAAGCGCTTCGTCCACTGCCAGTCGAACATAAAGAACTCAACGAAGAAACTCGGGTTAGACAACGGTATGTAGATTTAATTGTGCGCCCACAAGCACGTGAAATGGCACGAATTCGCCCTCAAGTTATGAACTCTTTGCGTAAAACTTTTGCATCGCAAGATTTTCTAGAAGTTGAAACACCAATGCTACAAGTCATGCATGGTGGCGCAGCTGCGCGTCCATTCAAAACACATTCAAATGCATATGACATTCCACTGTTTTTACGCATTGCTCCGGAACTATTTTTAAAACGTTGTGTGGTCGGCGGTATCGAACGAGTCTTTGAAATCAATCGTAATTTCCGCAATGAAGGCGCTGATTCCAGCCACTCGCCAGAGTTCGCGATGATTGAGTCATATCAAGCCTATGGTGACTGGAAAACCATTGCAGATTTGACTCGAAATTTGGTGCAGAACGCAGCTATGGATGTATTTGGCACACATGTAGTTACACATCACGATGGTCGTCAATCTGACCTGGGTGGACAATGGGCCGAAGTTTCACTTTACGAAGTAATTTCAAATGGAGTTGGCCAAGAGGTAAGCGCATTAACTCCTTATGCAGAGTTAAAGAAAATTGCCGATAAATTAGGTATGAAAGTCGACCCTAAATGGATCACTGGAAAGTTAGCCGAAGAAATTTTCGAACATGTTGGGAAAGAGAATTTGAAGAAACCAACATTTGTGATGGGTTTCCCAGTTGATACTTCGCCATTAGTCCGCGCGCATCGTGAGCTTCCAGGTGTGGCTGAAAAATGGGATCTCTATGTTGATGGATTTGAACTTGCGACCGGATATTCAGAATTAATTGATCCAGTTATTCAACGTGAAAGATTAGAAGAACAGGCTCGCCTTGGTGCAAAAGGTGACGAAGAGGCAATGCCGCTTGATGAAGATTTCCTTCGCGCGATGGAATTTGGCATGCCACCAATGGGCGGTATGGGTATGGGTGTTGATCGTTTATTGATGGCACTTACAGGTTTAGGAATTCGCGAAACAATTTTGTTTCCTTTAGTGAAACCAGAAAATTAATGTCCATAGTTGTTCGTGCTGCAAAAACTTCGGATGTCAAAGGTATTCGTAAATTAATTGATACCTATGCACCGCAACGTCGCATTCTTTCAAAAGAGACTGTCACGCTCTATGAATCTGTACAAGAATTTTTAGTGGCAGTTGATGGCGAAGTTGTAGTTGGCTGCGGCGCGATGCACGTGCTTTGGGAAGATGTTGCAGAAGTTCGTACAGTTGCGGTAACCGAAGAGTTACGCGGCAAAGGAATCGGACATCAAATCCTTGAGCAATTAATTGATCGCGCCCGCGCTGTTGGAGTTAAGAAAATTTTCTGTCTAACCTTTGAGACCGAATTCTTTGGCCGACATGGATTTGCAGAGATCCAAGGCGCCCCCGTGGAGCCCGATGTCTATCAGCAGCTACTGCGCTCCTACGATGAAGGTATCGCCGAATTGCTGGATTTGGAGTCCTCAAAGCCAAATACGCTCGGAAATACCCGCATGGTGAAGGTGCTCTAACAGGGCATAAATTTCCCCGCTTATTGGTTAGGCTATTTGTACATTAACCATGGAGGACCTAGATGTTTGAGCGTTTTACCGATCGAGCTCGCCGCGTTGTCGTATTGGCACAGGAAGAAGCTCGTCTGCTCAACCACAATTACATTGGCACCGAACATATTCTGCTGGGATTAATCCACGAAGGTGAAGGCGTTGCTGCCAAAGCTTTGGAAACTATGGGCATCTCACTTGATGCAGTTCGTGGACAAGTTGAAGAAATTATCGGCCAAGGTCAACAAGCTCCATCTGGACATATTCCATTTACACCACGTGCAAAAAAAGTTCTGGAACTTTCATTACGTGAAGCGCTACAACTTGGACACAATTACATTGGCACCGAACATATTCTGCTTGGCTTAATTCGTGAAGGCGAAGGTGTAGCTGCACAAGTGTTAGTGAAACTTGGCGCAGATTTAAATCGTGTGCGTCAGCAAGTTATTCAATTGCTATCTGGCTACCAAGGAAAAGAACCAGCATCACAAGGTGGACCTGCCGAAGGTACTCCAGCATCATCAACAATTCTTGATCAATTTGGTCGCAACTTAACTCAAGCTGCGCGCGAAGGTAAGTTAGATCCAGTAATCGGTCGCGACACCGAAATCGAACGAGTAATGCAAGTGCTTTCACGTCGCACCAAAAACAATCCAGTATTAATTGGAGAACCAGGTGTAGGTAAGACTGCAGTTGTCGAAGGATTAGCGCAAGCAATTGTTCGTAACGATGTTCCTGAAACTTTGAAAGATAAACATCTTTACTCATTAGATCTTGGCGCGCTAGTTGCAGGTTCACGTTACCGCGGTGATTTCGAAGAGCGCTTGAAGAAAGTGTTAAAAGAGATCAAAACTCGTGGCGATATCATCATTTTTATCGATGAAATTCACACATTGGTAGGCGCAGGTGCCGCTGAAGGTGCAATTGATGCCGCTTCAATTTTGAAGCCAATGTTGGCACGCGGTGAGCTCCAGACAATTGGCGCAACCACTCTTGATGAATATCGCAAGCACCTAGAAAAAGATGCGGCGCTAGAACGACGTTTCCAACCAATTCAGGTCAAAGAACCATCAATTGCACACACCATTGAAATTCTTAAAGGTTTACGCGATCGCTACGAAACTCACCACCGCGTATCAATTACTGATGGTGCGCTCGCAGCTGCTGCAAATTATGCAGATCGCTACATCTCGGATCGCTTTTTACCAGATAAGGCCATCGACTTAATTGATGAAGCAGGTTCACGTCTACGCATCAAGCGCATGACCGTGCCACCTGAAATTCGCGAATACGATGAAAGAATTGCAAATGTTCGCCGCGAAAAGGAATCGGCTATCGATGGCCAAGATTTCGAAAAAGCGGCCGCACTTCGCGACGATGAGAAGAATTTAATCAATGAGCGCAATGAAAAAGAGAAGAATTGGAAAGAAGGCGCTCTTGATCAAGTAACTGAAGTTGATGAAGAGTTAATCGCTCAAGTGCTATCAGCTTCTACAGGCATTCCAGTATTTAAATTAACCGAAGAAGAAACTGCGCGTTTGCTTCGCATGGAAGATGAATTACATAAGCGCGTTATTGGTCAGGAACAAGCGATCAAAGCGTTATCACAAGCAATTCGTCGTACTCGTGCCGGACTTAAAGATCCACGACGTCCAGGCGGATCATTTATTTTCGCAGGTCCATCTGGTGTTGGTAAGACCGAACTTTCTCGCACCCTGGCATCATTCTTATTTGGTGATGAAGATGCGTTAATTCAATTGGATATGTCTGAATACTCAGAACGTCACACTGCATCACGTTTATTTGGTGCGCCTCCGGGATATGTAGGTTATGACGAAGGCGGTCAGTTAACTGAAAAGGTGCGTCGTCGTCCATTCTCAGTAGTGCTATTTGATGAAATCGAAAAAGCGCACCCAGATATCTTCAATTCGCTATTACAAGTTCTAGAAGATGGTCGCCTAACCGATTCCCAAGGTCGCACCGTTGATTTTAAGAACACCATCATCATCATGACTACCAACTTAGGTACTCGTGATATCTCAAAGAGCTTAGGTTTAGGCTTTGCTAATACCGATGACACTTTGACTAACTACGAGCGCATGAAGGGCAAAGTTAGTGACGAACTAAAGAATCACTTCCGCCCTGAATTCCTAAACCGCATCGATGATGTCATTGTCTTCCACCAGTTAAATCAGGATCAGATCATCGAAATCGTTGATTTGATGATTACCAATCTTGATAAGCGTCTGCAAACAAAAGATATGGGTATCGAACTAACTCAAGATGCCAAGATTTTGCTAGCTAAGCGTGGTTACGATCCACTACTTGGTGCGCGGCCGTTGCGTCGTGAAATTCAACGCGACATCGAAGATGCGTTATCAGAGCGAATTTTGTTTAACGAACTTAAATCTGGCGAAATTATCTTGGTCGGCGTTGAAGGCGAAGGCGAGAACGCTCAGTTCACATTTAAAGGTGAACCAAAAGGCGGAACTCCGGATTCTCCTGAAGCGCTAGAACCAGAAGCGATTTAAATCTTAACTTTTCCGATTGCTTGATCGATTCGAGATACTTCGACGATCTCCATTCCCGGTAATTTGACTTCGCTACCTGCCGGAATAAATGCACGTTTAAAACCAAGGCGTTGCGCTTCTTCTAAGCGTCTTTGAACGCCAGAAACTTTGCGAATTTCACCAGCTAAACCAACTTCGCCAATGGCAACTAAATCTGCCGGAAGTGCCAAACCTTTTGCGGCAGATGCGATTGCAAGTGCGGCGGCTAAATCAGCAGCAGGTTCGGACATTTTCATACCACCAACTGTTGCGACATAAACATCGCGACCAGATAAACGAATATTGGCGCGCAGTTCTAAAACAGCTAACGTCATAGAGGTACGTGATGAGTCCATGCCACTAGTTACGCGTCGCGCATTTCCAAAATCATTTTCGCGACCCGCACTGACCAGTGCTTGAATTTCGGCAAGTAATGGACGTCGACCTTCTAAAGTAACGGTTACGCAGGTACCCGGAACTGGTTCGGCATGGCGCGAAGTAAATAACCCAGTTGGATCTGCCACTCCTTGAATACCAGAGTCATTCATATCGAAACATCCAACTTCATCGGATGCACCAAAGCGATTCTTGATTGCGCGAATTAACCGCAATCGAGAATGGCGTTCGCCTTCAAAATTTAAAACTACATCCACGATATGTTCGAGCAATCTAGGACCCGCAATTGAAC
>CAXBPX010000028.1:0-13847 GCA_963977625.1 uncultured bacterium | reverse complement strand
ATCTCTGGGGGATTCTCAAGACAGAGGCGTGTCGTGTCTCAGCTGGTAGGGACCAAAATCAGATCGCACCCAGAACTCACACCAGCCGCCCGTGTCCTACTGGTTGGGCGAAGATCCGGTGCCCGAAATTTGCTTTCCAACATTTCTTTCAAACTTCATGCTGGCGAAGTTATTGGAATTGCTGGCGTTGAAGGCAATGGTCAATCAGAATTAACTGAAACTATCTTAGGTTTACTTGAATACGAAGGGCGCATTAATTTTGATAGCGCCTCAATTGATGATTTAAGTGTGGCAGAACGGCGAGATTTAGGAATTGGATTCATCCCGGAAGATCGCCATCGTCAAGCGCTGATGTTGGGATCTCCATTATGGGAGAATCGAATTCTTGGTTACCAACGTAAGAAACCGATTTTTAATGGCTTTGTGTTAAATAAAAGAGCCACCATTGAAGATACTCGCTTGATTATGCAGGAATTTGATGTGCGCGCCCCGGGACCAAATACGCTAGCAACTGCGCTATCTGGTGGAAATCAACAGAAATTTATTGTTGGTCGAGAAATGGTGCATGCACCAAAATTATTAGTGGCTTCGCATCCAACTCGTGGCGTTGATGTAGGCGCGCAAGGTGCGATTTGGGAAGAACTTCGCAAAGCGCGTGAAAAAGGCATGGCAATTGTTTTGATCTCTGCAGATTTAGAAGAGCTGATTGGTATGTCAGATCGATTGTTAGTAATGCTGCGCGGAGAGATAACCGCAGAATTGAATCCCGCGAACACCACGCCGGAATCACTTGGCGCTGCAATGACAGGAGCTAAAAAGTGAATCTCTCTCAAAAATTAAGCCCTAAAAAAATCGGTCTAGCGCTAGCGGCTCCAGTTTCAGCGGCGATTGTTTCATTCATAATCTCATCGATTGCGCTACTAGTTACCAAGAAATCTCCAATTGAAGCCTTCCAAACCATGTGGCAATTTGGTTCTACCACCAGTTCGGTTATCGAAGCTTTAAATTCGGCAACTTCTTATTACATCGCAGCTATCGCAATTGCGATCACTTTCCGCGCAGGTCTATTTAATATTGGTGTGGAAGGACAGCTACGTTTAGCAGCGCTCTTCTCAATGTATTTAGGTGCGATGTTTACTTTGCCGCCGATTCTGCATGTGCTTGCAATCTTCATTATCGCGATGACGGTAGGAGGCCTTTGGGCAGCAATTGCAGGTATTTTGAAGGTAAAACGCGGCATAAATGAAGTTATCTCCACAATTATGCTCAACAGTATTGCCGGAGGTCTAAGCGCATACCTTTTATCCAAACATTTCACAGTAAAGATCGAAGGTTCCAATAATTTGGCGACCAAGGAGTTGCCAACTTCTGGACAAATGCCAAACCTCTCGTTTATTACTAAAAATATGGATCAAAGCGTTACTCAAGGCCGTGGCATTTATGGCATGTTGGCAGTGGCAATTGTGATTGGAGTTGCTTTCTGGTGGGTAGTAAATCGCACTCGCTTCGGTTTTGAACTTCGAGCATCCGGCATTAATCCAATTGCAGCGAGAGTAAGCGGTGTTAATTCTAAGAAGATGATTGTGGTCGCCATGATTTCTTCTGGTGCCGTAGCAGGCTTATCTGGATTGCCAACGGTGTTGGCTGAAACTCATGCTTACAATTTAGGTTTCCGTGCTGGCTTAGGTTTCTCTGCCATCGCAGTTGCGCTTTTAGGCAGAAATGGTGCCATAGGAATGGCCTTCTCAAGTTTGCTTTTTTCATTCTTAGAAGTTTCTTCGAGATCTTTGGAATTAATTGATATCGCGCCAGAAACTTATTTCATTATGCAAGGTGCGATTCTCTTAAGTTCGGTGGTCGCTTTTGAAGTTGTCAGTAGGTATCGCGTCAAAATAGTTTCAAATGAATTAGCAAAGGCGGCCATTAATGCGTAATTTAAGCAAATTAAAACGCATTTCAATTTATGCGCTTGCAGTTGTTTTTGCATTATCTACAATTAAATTAATTACCGGCGCCAATGATTTAACCAGCGCCGGAACTGCATCTGCCGCACTCTTGCTATCTGTTCCAATTGCAATGGCGGCTCTTGGCGGACTATTTTCAGAGCGTTCCGGTGTGGTAAATATCGGCCTAGAAGGCATGATGATTATGGGTGCATGGGGCGGTGGATATATTGGCTCTAAACATGGACCTTGGGCAGGATTACTAGCTGGAATTTTTATGGGCGCACTTGGGGCGTTGCTACATGCAATTGCAACGGTTGGTTTTGGTGTGGATCATGTGGTCTCAGGTGTGGCGATTAATATCATCGCAGCTGGTTTGGTTCGTTATATTTCAACAATTCTTTATAAGAATGGCACTTGGGTTGGGCCATCACAATCTCCTGATATTGAAGCAATCGGAACAAATGGCCTACCAATTCTCTCCGGCGGCACATACTTTGGTTGGCAGAGCCCAGATCTATTTGGCGCTATCGGTAATAGAGATTGGTTCTTTATCTCTGATATATTTTCAATACTCCGTGGCTTTACTGGAGAAGTCTCATACGTAACATTAATTGCTATTTCATTAGTGCCACTTTCATATTGGTTTCTTTGGCACACGGCATTTGGGTTAAGACTTCGTAGCGCTGGCGAAGCGCCAACAGCTGCCGAATCTCTCGGAGTTAATGTGTACAAAATGAAATATGCCGGAGTAATTATTTCTGGAGGTTTTGCAGGACTTGGCGGTGCATTCTTAGCAATAGTTGCCGCTAATCATTACCAAGAAAATCAAACAGGTGGGCGTGGTTACATTGGACTGGCTGCTTTAATTTTCGGTAACTGGAGACCTGGTGGATTAATGACCGGTGCAGGACTTTTTGGTTTCGCAGATGCGCTTCAATTACGAGATGCCACTGCAATTCATGCACTTTTGATGTTACTTGCTGCAGCCATGTTTTTAGTGGCAATAAGTAATTTCAAGAAAAAGAAATTTGGATCTTCAATTGTCTCTCTAGCCACGGCACTGCTTGCAATCTGGTTGTATTTAACATTTACTGAACTTCCAGGGCAGTTCGTAACCATGACTCCATATTTAGTGACGCTGTTAGTACTTGGACTTGGCACCCAAAGATTGCGTATGCCAGCGGCTGATGGAATTCCGTATCGCCGAGGTGGCAGCAAATAATGGAAATTAACTGGGAAGAAATTCACCAGCGCGCAATTGCGGCAATGAAAAAAGCTTACGCACCGTATTCAAAATTTCCTGTGGGTGTCGCGGCTTTGGTAAATGATGGTCGAATCATTGAAGGTTGCAACGTGGAAAATGCCTCTTATGGCCTGGGTTTATGCGCAGAATGTGGCTTAGTTTCAAATTTAGCTACCACCGGTGGCGGCAAATTAATAGCGATTGTCTGCGTTGGTGGAGATACTAAATTTTTAGCGCCCTGTGGCCGTTGTCGCCAATTGTTATTCGAACATGGTGGCGCAGATGCACTTTTAATGACTCCGGAAGGTCCGCAGAAGATGTCAGAGATGTTGCCTTGGGCTTTCGGTCCTGATGATTTGAAATGACCGAACGTTATACCGCTCCGGAAATCATTGCTTTAAAACGCGATCATAAGGTTTTAAATGATGATCAAATTGATTGGGTCGTCGATGCATATACAAGAGGTGTAGTTGCCGACGAACAAATGTCAGCTTTAGCTATGGCCATTTTGTTAAATGGTATGCAACGCCACGAAATTTCACGTTGGACTGATGCCATGATCAGAAGTGGCGAAAGAATGAATTGGTCGATGCTCGATAGACCAACCGTTGATAAACATTCAACCGGTGGAGTAGGCGACAAAATTACCTTGCCATTAGTTCCGTTAGTTGCATCTTGTGGCGCGGCAGTGCCGCAGTTATCTGGTCGCGGACTTGGTCATACAGGTGGCACCTTAGATAAATTGGAATCTATTCCAGGTTGGAAAGCAGCGCTATCAAATGAAGAGATGCTTAAAGTAATTCAAGATACTGGTGGCGTAATTTGCGCAGCTGGTTCAGGATTAGCTCCAGCCGATAAGAAACTTTATGCACTACGAGATGTGACTGCAACCGTAGAAGCAATTCCATTAATTGCCTCATCAATCATGAGTAAGAAAATAGCTGAAGGCACCGGTGCGCTAATTCTGGATGTAAAAACCGGAAGTGGTGCATTTATGAGTGATCCAGTTAAAGCACGTGAATTGGCAACAGTGATGGTAGAAATTGGTAAGAGCGCTGGCGTAAATATTCGCGCATTGATAACTGCGATGGATGTACCACTTGGTTTAACTGCAGGAAATGCGCTCGAAGTTCGTGAATCAGTTGAAGTGTTAGCAGGTGGTGGCCCTGCTGATGTTGTGGAATTAACGGTGCTTTTAGCGCGGGAAATGTTGGAATTAGCGGGGATTTCTGGAATAGATCCTGCAGATAATTTAAAGAACGGCAAAGCGATGGATCATTGGCGGCGCATGATTAGCGCACAAAATGGAAACCCAGATGGCGCGTTACCAGTTGCTAAAGAAAAATTAGTTATAAATGCTGAATCAAGTGGCACTATAACCAGAATGGATGCGTTAAAAGTTGGCGTCGCCGCTTGGCGACTTGGTGCTGGACGCGCAAAACAAGGTGAAGCACTTCAATTAGGTGCCGGAATTGAGATTCATGCAAAGCCTGGCGCGCAAGTTACTAAAGGCCAACCGATTTTTACTTTGCATACAGATAAACCCGAACTCTTTGCACGCGCGGAAGAATCTTTAAATGGCGCAGTTGAATATGATTCTAATTATCAAAGGTTGCCATTAGTCCTGGAGCGGATAGGTTGAAAGAATTACCTAAAGTTTTACTGCACGATCACTTAGATGGTGGACTTAGACCTGAAACGATTATAGAAATCGCGGCCGAGACCGGCTATCAAGGATTACCTACAAATAAAACTTCTGAATTGGCGCTCTGGTTTAAAGATGCATGTGATTCTGGTTCACTCGAACTTTACTTAGAAACTTTTAATCACACGATTGCAGTGATGCAACGCGAACAGGACATTGTTCGAATTGCAAAAGAGGCGGTTATTGATTTAGCAAATGACGGCGTAATTTACGCAGAAATTCGAGTTGCGCCAGAGCATTTCACAAAAAAAGGTTTACAGATGGCGCAAGTTGTAGAAGCGATGCTAGAAGGTTATCGCCAAGGAGAAGCAGTAACCGGATTGAAAGTTGGCACGATTTTGTGCGGCATGCGTCAACTGGATAAATCCCAAGAAGTAGCGGAATTGGTAGTGAAATATCGTGATCAAGGGGTAGTTAGTTTTGATATTGCGGGTCCAGAAAAGGGTTATGCACCTACACTTCAGAAAGATACTTTTGATTACTTAAAGCGCCACGAAATACCATTCACTATTCATGCAGGAGAAGCAGATGGGCCAGAATCGATTGATTTAGCTATAAATGCTTGTGGTGCCAAACGCATCGGACATGGCGTCAGAATTACCGAAGATTTGCCAGATGGAAGAATTGCTAGACAAGTATTGGATCAACAGATTCACTTAGAAGTTGCGCCATCTTCTAATTTGCAAACCGGAATTGCAGATGCCTATGCCTATCATCCAATCAAACTCTTATTCGAACTTGGTTTTAATGTGGGAATCAACACGGATAATCGACTTATGAGCGATACCAGCATGAGTAAAGAATTTCAGGAATGCCATGAAGCGTTTGGTTGGGGATTAGCAGAATTTAGAGAGTTAACATTAAATGCAATGAATGCGGCATTTATTCAAGATAAAAGTTCTTATTTAAAGAAAATTGGAGCCGGATATGATCAACTTTAATCAGAAAGATTTTCTAGTTAATCCATATCCAGATTTAGCTAAATTAAGAAGTGCTGGCAAACCTATTTGGCATGAAGAAACCAATATGTTTTTGGCGGCAAATTATGATGATGCCAATGCAGTCCTTAGAAATAAATCGCTTGGCCGAATTTTCAAAGCTAAAGAACCAGATTCTGAATGGTCAACTTTTAATTGGTTGCATGCAGATTCCATACTAGATTCAGAACCGCCAAAGCACACTCGATTAAGATCATTAGTTTCAAAGGCATTCAATAAAAATATTATTGAAAGCCAAAGAGATATCATAAATAAGATAGTGGATGACTTGATTGTCCAAATTAAAGATAAGAATGGCAATTGGGACCTGATTGCAGATTTTGCCGAGCCATTGCCTGTAAAAGTGATTGTGGCAATGCTTGGCTTTCCTGAAGCAGATGAACATTTATTACGCCCATGGTCGCAAGCAATTGTAAAAATGTATGAAGTAAATCCAAGCGCTGAAGCGCAGGCAAATGCGAAAAAAGCAGCAGGAGAGTTTGCTGCTTATGTTCAGAAACTAGCTGATGAACGCAAAGTGCAGCCAGGCAATGACTTAATAACTGATTTAGTTAGAGTCGAAGAGCAAGGCGAAAAATTAAATGCACAAGAGTTGATTGCGACCTGCGTGCTATTACTTAACGCTGGACATGAAGCTAGCGTAAATGGCTTTGGTAATGGAGTAGTTGCGCTTCTGGAACGCCCTGATCAGCTAGAGCTGCTCCGCAAAAATCCCGATCAATTGGCTGCAACTGCAGTAGAAGAATTTTTACGCTTTGATGCACCTTTGCATCTATTCGAACGTACTGCAACTGCAGATACTGAAGTTGGCGGAGTAGCGATAAAGCAAGGCGAGAAAATAGCCGCACTTTTAGGTTCGGCCAATAGAGATGAAAAACATTTTGCAAACGCAGATCAAATGGATATCACTCGAGATCCAAATCCACATATTGGTTTTGGCGCTGGTATTCATTTCTGTTTAGGTGGCCCACTTGCCAGATTAGAGATGGGAATTGCCTTACCAAAATTAATCAAAGCTTTCCCAAAGATGCAGATTGCCAGCCAGCCAGTGCGCCGTCCAACTTTTGTATTACGTGGTTATGAAAAGGTAGAAATTAGCGCCTAAATACCAATGGTGTGCCACACAGTCTTAGCTTCCATAAAAGCCAAGATGCGTGCAGGATTTTTCAAATTGCTAAATGAATGAATTCGTTTTAGATTCTCAGCACCAGCAATTTTAAGTTCTGCTACTTTCTTTGCACCTGAGATATCCAAGCCATCAATATCCATGTGTGATGCCATCCATGGTGCTAATTCGTCTACTTTGCCGGTTAAAATATTAATTACACCTGCAGGCAAATCACTGGTTGCCAATACTTCTGCAAAGCTCATAGCTGGTATCGCCAGTGCATCTGGTGCCACAGTAACCGCAGTATTGCCACTGACAATTGCTGACATAAGCGAATCGATAAACTCTAAGAAGTTAGGTTTTGAAATTATTCCCACTACTCCAAGTGCTTCTGGGGTAGTGAAGTTATAGAAAGGTCCAGAGACAGGATTGGTTACTCCATTAAGTGCGGACAACTTATCGCTCCAACCGGCATACCAAACAATTAAATCTATAGCGTCGGAAACTTTTGTTTTATCGCCAGTAGCTTTTAGTTCGACTTCAAATTGTTCACGGCGGCCTTCGAGCATCTCAGCAATTCGATAAATAATCTGTCCACGTAAATACGAAGTTGAACCACTCCACTTTGAAAATGCGCCACGGGCTGCAACGACGCTATCGCGTAAATCTTTTCGAGAGGCAAGGGCAGGGTTTGCGATAAAAGCACCTTTACTATTTTTTACTTCATAAACTCGACCAGATTCAGAACGTGGAAAAGCGCCATTGATATACAACTTGTAAGTTTTCTTGACATCAATACGTGACATTTACTTAACCGCCTTCAAATACGCCGCCAAGCCGTGTCTTCCACCTTCGCGACCCCAGCCAGATTCTTTATATCCACCAAAAGGTGAAGCCGGATCGAATTTATTAAAGGTATTCGCCCAAATTACACCAGCACGTAATTGTTGTGCTGCCCATAAAACTTTAGCGCCTTTTTCAGACCAGATACCCGCAGATAATCCATACGGAGTGTTATTAGCTTTCTCAATAGCTTCAGCTGGAGTGCGGAAAGTTAGCACCGAGAGCACTGGACCAAAGATCTCTTCGCGTGCAATGCGATGCGCTTGCGTGACTCCAGTGAAAATAGTTGGAGCAAACCAGAAACCATTCTTAGGTAAATTGCATTGCGGTGACCAAATTTCGCCACCTTCAGTGCTGCCAGTAGCAGCTAATTCTTTAATTTTTTCAAGTTGAGCTTTGGAATTAATCGCTCCTAAATCGGTATTTTTATCAAGAGGGTCGCCAACTCTAATTTTCTCCATGCGGCGTTGTAATTTCTTAATCACTTCGTCAGCAATATTTTCTTGCACCAAGAGTCTAGACCCGGCGCAACACACATGTCCCTGATTAAAGAAAATTCCGTTAACGATTCCTTCAACTGCTTGATCAATCGCAGCATCTTCAAAGACAATATTTGCGCCTTTACCACCAAGTTCTAAGGTGGCTACTTTCTTAGTATCGGCAATAGATTTTGCAATCAATTTGCCAACTTCGGTAGATCCAGTAAAAGCAATCTTGGCTACACCTGGATGATTAACTAATGCCGCGCCGGTTTCGCCCGCTCCAGTGACAATATTGACCACACCAGCAGGAAGTTCTGCTTGTTGGCAAACTTCAGCAAAAAGTAGCGCGGTAAGCGGAGTGCTCTCTGCTGGCTTTAATACCACTGTGTTTCCTGCTGCTAATGCAGGTGCCACTTTCCATGCCAACATCAATAATGGAAAATTCCAAGGAATGATTTGTCCGACAACCCCGTGAGCTTTTGGCGAAGTGCCAACGCCTGCATAATCTAATTTATCTGCCCAACCAGCGTGATAGAAAAAGTGAGCAGCTACTAACGGAATATCAATATCTCGAGTTTCGCGAATTGGCTTTCCGTTATCCATTGATTCTAGAACTGCAAATTCGCGTGCACGTTCTTGCAGAATGCGTGCAATTCGATATAAATATTTTCCGCGTTCGGCGCCAGATAATTTTGACCAAACTTTTGTATAAGCAACTTGTGCCGCCTGCACCGCTTTATCTATATCGCTCTTATCGCCATTTGCAATTTGGGAGAGTACTTCTTCAGTAGCTGGATTAATTGTGGCAAAGTGCTTCTTGCCTTTAATAAATTTGCCATTAATGAAGTGGCCATACTCCTTGTCAATCTTCACGATTGACTTGGATTCTGGGGCAGGCGCATATTCAAAAGTCATTTAATCCACCGTAACATAATTCGGGCTAGCGTAATAACCATCAGTTAACTTCATTCTCTGCATTAATAAATCATTCAATAGGGCGCTGGCACCGATTCGGAAATACTTATTATTGAGCCAGTCAGGGCCAGCTGTTTCATTTACTAGTACTAATTGTTTAATGGCATCTTTGGTGGTTCGAATTCCACCTGCTGGTTTTACTCCGATTTGATGTCCAGTAATTTCGCGGAAATCTCTAACCGCTTCTAGCATCACCATCACAACTGGTGGCGTCGCGGCAGGTGCAACTTTTCCGGTAGAAGTTTTAATGAAATCGCCACCCGCTAACATTGCTAAATAAGATGCCTTTCGGACATTGTCATAAGTGACTAATTCACCAGTTTCAAAGATTACTTTTAGATGTGCTTTATCTCCACATATTTCTTTAATCTGCACAATTTCATCAAAAACTTCTCCCAGCCGACCTGAAAGAAACGCACCACGATCAATCACCATATCAATTTCGGTAGCGCCAGCATCAATTGCATCTTTAGTGTCTTGTAATTTAACGGCCATTGATGCGCGACCGGATGGAAAAGCCGTAGAAACTGCGGCAACTGGAATATGTTGGCCACCAATTAAATCTAAATGAGTACGAGCAACTTTAACCATGTCGTTGTAAACGCAGACTGCACCAACACTTGGCACAGTTGGATCTGATGGAGCAGGACGTACCGCTTTGGTGCAGAGCGCTTTAACTTTGCCAGGTGTATCTGCACCTTCTAAGGTTGTTAAATCCACCATTGAAATAGCAGTGTCAATCGCCCAAGCTTTACTGGAAGTTTTAATACTGCGAGTACCTAAAGTTGCAGCGCGAGCTTCAGCGCCTACTTGATCAACCGGTGGCAAATTATTTAGAAATGACTTGAGCGAGCCTTCAGAGCCATCTACCAGCCCAAAGTGTTGCAAAGTTGCCCTCCCAAAATTAACTAAGTAATTCTTTCAGTGGTCCCCTCAAGGTGGCAAGTTTTGTAACTGCCGCTGCTTCAGTATCTGAAATTACTTCGATATAACACTTCATTTTTGGTTCGGTACCAGATGGTCGAACTATTACTCTGACATCACCAAGCCAAATTCGCAAACCATCTGTTGGAGGTAAATCATTTGTTGGTTTAGCTAGATCATCAATCGAAGTGACTTTAAATCCGGCAATCTCTTTTGGCGGATTAGTTCTTAATTTTTCTAGGACTAATCCAACTAATTTAATGTTTTCGACTCTAATTGAAATCTGTTCAGTTGCATGAAACCCAATTAATTTCCATATTTCCTGTAAGCGGTCGTAAATGGTTTGGCCATTTGTGGCTAATTCTTCTGCTAATTGTGCAAGTGCGATTGCGGCACTGACACCATCTTTATCAGCAACGCAAGCGCTATCGACGGAATAACCAATCGCTTCTTCGTATGCAAATGCCAAATTTGGAATTTGAGCTAAATATTTAAAACCAGTAAGCGTTTCACGGAAATTTCGTCCGTAATGTTTGCAGATTTTGCTCAAACCCGAAGAGGAAACAATGGAATTACCATAATTTCCGGGATTGGTGCGGGCAATCCAATCACCTAACAAAATTCCGATTTCATCGCCTTTAAGCATTCGCCAGCCATGATTAGGGTCATTAATTGCAGCTGCGCAACGATCGGCATCGGGATCATTTGCAATTACTAAATCTGCTCCTACCGCCTTTGCTTTTGCCAAACTTAAATCAATTGCACCTGGTTCTTCAGGGTTTGGAAAAGAGACAGTTGGAAAATCTGGGTCCGGTTGTGCTTGTTCGCTTACCAATATTGGTGCATTAAATCCAGCCTTTTTAAAAACTGCTTCCACAGTTTCAAGTCCCACACCATGCATGGCGGTATATACGATTTTCAAATTACCTGGTGTTTTACCGATTTTTGCAGTTTGTGTAACGTAATTATTAAAAACATCATCATTTAAGTTAATCCAATTGGCACCGCGCGGCTGACTCTTTAGTGAAGTAATTTTGTCGATTTCAGCTGAAATTAATTTGTCGGTGGGCGTAATAATTTGTGATCCTTGATAATTAATGCCATCAACCTCAGCATTTAAATAAACTTTATAGCCATTATCCATTGGTGGGTTATGGCTTGCAGTAACCATAATTCCAACGTGTGCGTTTAGTACTTTAACGGCATGAGCCAATACCGGTGTGGGTAGAGGTCGAGGTAACACACTTACTTTCAAACCGGCACCACTTAAAATTTCCGCACTTTCACGAGTGAAGTCTTCGGAGCCATAACGAGCATCACGACCAATTACTACCGAAGTCAAATTTCTCTGCTTCATGTATTGTGCAATTGCAGCTGCGGTGCGTCCGACAACAGCGCGATTCATTCCTGATGGTCCAGGTGCAATTGGGCCTCGAAGTCCAGCGGTACCGAAAGTTAAGAAGCCAGCAAATAATTTATTAAGCGCAGCTTCATCATTAGCATCCAGTAGTTTTTGAAGTTCTGCTGCGGTCTTGGGATCTGGATCATCTGCAATCCAGTTTTCGATTTCGGTGCGGTTCACGAACCTAATTTAGTTATTATTCCAATATTTCACAAAGGATCGTGCCGCTGGCAACGGTTTCACCAATTACCGCAACCAGCTTAGAAATCTTGCCAGATTTATGCGCAGTCAAAGGCTGTTCCATCTTCATTGCTTCAAGCACAATTACTAAGTCACCTTTTTCTACATTGTCGCCTTCGGTCACTGCAATTTTTACCACTGTTCCTTGCATCGGTGCTAACAACCCATCGCCGGTTACACCACCAGATGCACCTTTACGTGCACGATGACGTTTATGAACTGGTTCTGGGGCATGAACTAATACTTCAAAGCGATGTCCATTAACTTCAGTGATTATGTGTTCTGGTGCGGCATGACTTTGAATTACTGGCGAACTTGCTTCATATTGTGGAATTTCATTAACAAATTCATTTTCAATGTAACTGGTATACACCTTAAAGTTTTTAGTGTAATTGTCATCTTCAAGAATTGCACGGTGAAAAGGAAGTGCAGTGGCTAAACCTTCCACTTTGAATTCAGTAAGTGCTCGTCTTGAACGTTGAATTGCCTCTTCACGAGTACTGCCAGTGACAATTAATTTAGCCAATAAAGAATCAAAGTTGCCGCCGATAGAATCATCTTTTTTAAATCCAGCATCTACGCGTACGCCGGGACCAGTCGGAAGCTGCCATTCTGTAATTTGACCCGGTGCCGGTAAAAATCCGCGACCTGGGTCTTCGCCATTAATACGAAATTCAATGGAATGTCCACGAATTTCAGGATCACCGAAACCAAGTGTTTCACCTTCGGCAATGCGAAATTGTTGGCGCACCAAATCAATACCGGTAACTTCTTCGGATACTGGATGTTCAACTTGTAAACGAGTGTTGACTTCTAAGAAAGAAATCGTGCCATCTAAACCAACTAAAAATTCACAAGTGCCAGCACCAATGTAACCAGCCTCTTTCATGATTGCTTTACTAGCGCGATAAAGCTCTTCATTCTGCGCTTTAGATAGAAATGGTGCCGGAGCTTCTTCTACGAGTTTTTGGTGACGGCGTTGTAAAGAGCAATCTCTAGTTGAAACCACTACTGCATTTCCATGTTTATCAACTAATACTTGGGTTTCTACGTGGCGTGGTTTATCAAGATATCTTTCGACAAAACATTCACCACGACCAAAACCTGCAATCGCTTCGCGAACTGCAGATGCATAAAGTTCGGGAATTTCTTCGATGGTTCGCGCAACTTTTAAGCCGCGTCCTCCGCCACCATGTGCTGCCTTAATTGCAACCGGTAAGCCATGTTCTTTAGCAAAAGTTACTACCTCTTCATGAGAGGAAACTGGATCTTTAGTTCCTGCTACCAAAGGCGCACCAGCAGCCGATGCGATTTTTCGCGCCGAAACTTTATCTCCTAATGCGCGAATCGCTGCAGGTGGTGGGCCAATCCAAATTAAGCCAGCGCCAATTACCGCTTCTGCAAAATCCGCATTCTCTGATAAAAATCCATAGCCAGGATGAACCGCATCCGCGCCAGATTCTTTGGCTGCTGCAATTAATTTTTCGATATTTAAATAAGTTTGTGCGGCGGTGATACCTTTTAAAGAATATGCCGCATCGGCCATTGATGCATGGATTGAATTGCGATCTTCATCTGAATAAACGGCTACAGATTCCAGTCCGTGATCTCGGCAGGCACGAATAACTCGAACTGCGATTTCACCACGGTTAGCAATCAGAACGCGCTTCATTTTGCTCCGATCTTTTTAGCTTCAGGCCAGGAATAGCCTAAGTGTTCCAAACTCTTACGCAAATAGGCCATAGAAATCCCGACCACATTTGTGTAATCCCCATCAATTGCGCTTATAAGAGGGGAGCTAAAGCCATCTAACGTAAATCCACCGGCAACTTTTAGCGGTTCGCCAGTTGAAACATAATCGGCAATCAATTCATCGCTAAGTTCATCGAAAGTAACTGAAGTTGTTACGCGATCAGCCAATTCGCGACCTTGTTTGGTATCAATAATGCAATGGCCAGTATGAAGTAGGCCGGTTTTTCCG